>JAZNVF010000022.1:0-10533 GCA_045592685.1 Akkermansia sp.
CTCGCTGTCATTTTGGGGCAGAAAAATGGTGGATTTGCCTTGTTTTTTAGCCAATTATCCGCTAAAATTTCGGTGACCGCAATTTTGAGGCATCCACTTTTCGGTGACTGTTTTTTTTGAGGCAACACGATGTGCCCCAAAGTTTTTTTCCGAGAGACGCAAGTGGCGATAAATCCCAGACTTCCCGAGAAGGGGGCATTTCTAAGCCCCCTGTACTCAAATCTGAGCCAACTTTGGTGGAAAATGGGCCTTATCTGCCTTCTTATTCGTTCCAATAAAGGTCTTGCTGACCTGTTAAACTCTATGGCTTCGTATACCATTTTCTTTGCTCTGATTTTTGCTATTTCGCTACCCTTTCAGAAAATCTTTGGGACACATGTGCGACAAAAATAGTTTTGACGCCTCAACAGGTGTAAAAAGCGGGCACACCTGCGGGCAGAGCCTCCGCCTGCTGCAAGTTATTGAACCATTCGCGGTACGCGGGTGTCTGTACACGGAGAACTCAGCACCCATGAAAAACAAGAACATCACCCGCTACACATACGAAAACACAGACTTCCAAGGCTGGAGAGTGAGTATTCAGCGCTGCGGCCGGATTATCACCCGGTATTTTTCAGATCTACAGTACGGCTCAGAAGAAGACTCTTACCGAGAAGCCGTCAGCTACCGCGACGAAGTATTCAGCCAGATGGCGCGCCACCGCGAGAATCTGGCCGAGTACATGGATTCAGAACTGGAGCACCTGCAGGAACTGCTGCGGCAAAAAGAAGCCGGCCTTACCGAGCGCCCGCGGCGCCCTTAACCATGGGCGCCAATTGTGAGCGCAATCCGGCACAACCGAAAAACTTACCCGTTTCGAGTCGTTGCAACTCAACGCTGAGGCGCTGCAGTTGCTCTATGAGAGCAGCCTTCACCTGAGGAGAGTTGTCAATATAGAGCCAGAGCCTATCCTGCGGCACACGCCCATTGAGTGCAGCAAGAGCGGACATATTTTCGCGCAGTGGTGCAAGTACAGCCTCCGCGCCAGCTGCATCTTTCACCGTCAAAAGCAGCTCCACCTGCCGCTGCAGACCAGCCTGCAGATCGGCACACACATCTTCTTCACTCGCCGCCTGCAGCACACATGTTGCCCCGGTGAACAGCGCCATAACCATATACGCACACTTCATACTGCGAATATTAGAACCATATCGCACCCTTGTCAAGCGGAAATGCTGCTTTTATGCAACCGATATGCACGTTTTTTCTTGGCAAACGCACCGGGAACAGGTAGAATGATGCCAGTAAAACACTTTACCACTTATGTCACAGTCCATTCTTATCGTCATTCCGGCTCGTTATGCCTCCACCCGCCTGCCGGGCAAGCCTCTGGTCAAAATCGCCGGCAAGGAAATGATTCGCCGTGTGGCGGATATTGCCGAATCCATCTGCCGCCACAACGACGATTGTTCGTACGTCGTGGCAACGGATGACACGCGCATACTCGACTTTTGCACCGGTGCAGGTATACCCGCCGTAATGACGGCCGAGACCTGCCGCAGCGGCACAGAGCGCTGCTGGGATGCCGTGAGCCAGCAGGCTGAGCCGCCGGCATTCATCATCAACCTGCAGGGAGACAATCCCCTCTGCCCGCCCTGGGTCATTCAGCAGCTCATCGACGCCTGGAAGGCCGCCCCGGCGGATGTATTCACCCCCTGCATTCACCTCGACTGGAACGAATACGACCGTCTGGTGGAGAGCAAGAAGACCACCCCCTACAGCGGCACTACCGTGCTGGTAGACAAAGACGGCTACGCCATGGCTTTCTCCAAGAGCACCATCCCCGCCATCCGCAAGCCCGAAAAAGCCCGCGCCACCCTGGCCAAGAGCCCGGTGCGCCGCCATGTGGGCCTGTACTCCTACACCTACTCCGCGCTCAAAAACTACTTCGAGCTGCCCGAAAGCGACTACGAGCTCGGCGCCGTGGAGGGACTGGAGCAGATGCGATTCCTCTACAACGGTCTGCGTGTAAAGATGGTCGAGGTAGACTACCGAGGCCGCAAGACGACCAGCGGTGTGGACTCGCCCGAGGATATCGAGCGAGTGGAAGCTATATTGGCAGAATACGGCGAATATGAGCTCTGATTCCTCTCCGATGATGCCGCAGCACATTGCCATCATCATGGATGGCAATGGCCGTTGGGCTGAGCAGCACAAGGTGGCACGCGCCAAGGGACACGAGCGCGGCGGTGAGACTGTGCAGCGAGTTCTCGACCTCTGCATAGAAAAGGGGATTCCGTGGCTGACCCTCTACGCCTTCTCCACCGAGAACTGGGGACGCTCGAAGATTGAGGTAAGCTACCTCATGAACATGCTGGCCAAGTACCTGAAGGAGCGCCTGCCCGAGCTCATGGAGAAGAATGTGCGCCTGCACGCCATCGGCGAGCTTTACATGCTGCCCAAAGGTTGCCGCAAACAGCTCGAAGAGTGCATAGAGAAAACAAAAGCAAACACCGCCGTGAACATGGTGCTGGCGCTCTCGTACGGCTCTCGCCAGGAAATCACGGCTGCGGCTCGCAAAGTGGCAGAAATGGTGCAGCGAGGTGAAATTACCCCTGCCGATATCACCCCGGAGCTGCTGAGTGCCAACCTCTACACCGCCGGCATGCCCGACCCGGATTTGCTCATCCGCACTTCGGGTGAGATGCGCATTTCCAACTACCTGCTCTGGCAAATCAGCTATGCCGAGCTCTGGGTAACGGATGTGCTGTGGCCGGATTTCGGCCGCACCGAGCTCGATGCCGCGCTGGAATCATTCCGCAGCCGCAATCGGCGATTCGGCAAAAGATAACCACATTTGCAAGGCATAGAGTCCGGGCTGGCTCGGGCTCTATGCCTTCCCAACTTCCCGACAAATGAAAACACTTACCCTGCTTGTCCTGTCCGTGCTGGTCGCCCCCCTGTCTGCCGAGGTGGAATATGCCCGCGTGGTAAAGGAAACCTCAACCGGCTACATACAGCACCCCGCAGCCGCAAAAGCTGATTTCAGAGCGGCTTTCGCTGACTTTGACCCGCAGTCGGACGGCGAAAAATCTGACGATGCCACCTTCGGCGCACCGCGCATGCTTGCCGTGAGAATTGACGGCTAGACCTACCTCATACAAGTGGACAACACCCCCGGCGTGTTCACCCTGTACCGCGCCGCCCGCAAGGGCAACACCTGGGTAAAAAAGCGCGGCAGCCGCACAATCCACCACCCTGCCCTCTATGAGCAATTGCGAGCCGCCGGACTCAACATCCATACCACAGATGAACTCAAAGCCATGACGCGGGAAGCGCGTCAAAAAGCACTTTCCGGCAAAGATTCGCCCATCAAGCCCTGAATTTTGAAAAAACATCAGCCTCCTTGGCAGTTTTAGCTTGTAGTTACAGCAAAAGTAGCGCAAAATAGCAGCATGCTCAAGCATGCGTTTTTCACACTGGGGCTGGCCGCCATGGTCGTGCCGTCATTTGCAGCGGAGTGGCTCACCGACCTGGCAGCGGCAAAAGAACAAGCCGCGCAAAACGGCAAAGCCATCCTGGTAAACTTTACCGGCAGCGATTGGTGCGGCTACTGCATTCGCATGCGCAAGGATGTGCTGGAGCAACCTGAGTTCGCCGCCTACGCAGCGGATAAATTTGTGCTGCTCGAAGTGGATTTACCTCGCGCCCCCATACCGGCAGAAGTCCGGGAGCAACGCATGAACCTCTGCCGTCAGTACGAGGTAACCGGATTCCCCACCATCATGGTACTGAACGCCGCCGGTGAGGTGCTGGGCGGCTTCAACGGAGCACGGCCCGACGTGAATGCCGTGATTCCGCTGCTGGATGAGGCTAGTGAGCGCGGGCAACAACTCGCCCATGCCCGCGAATACGAGGGAGTGGAGCGAGCAAAGGCTCTTTTCGACATCTACAATGATTTTCCCTCAAACTTCAAAGCAGCACGCCTGGCCCTGCAACAGGAAATCGCGCAGTACGACCCGCAGGATTCCCTCGGAATCCGCGAAATCACCATTGCTGACATGCAGATGCAGGAACTCATGGCTGAAGTGCGAGCACACCACCGCAATTTTCAGAAACAAACGGAAATTTTCAATCGCTATCTGGCACAGGCTCACCCGCTCAACCGTAACAGGATGTTGGAGCGCAAGCGCTCGGTGGTCGTCTTCCCCTGCCTGAATGCTATCTTGTTGAATGCCAA
This sequence comes from Akkermansia sp., assembly GCA_045592685.1. Classification (GTDB taxonomy): domain Bacteria; phylum Verrucomicrobiota; class Verrucomicrobiia; order Verrucomicrobiales; family Akkermansiaceae; genus Akkermansia. Next base: position 4,220 of record JAZNVF010000022.1, read on the forward strand.
ATCGGTAGAAGACATCATCAAAGGTCGCGATTATGTGCTCAAAGAGGCCGAAACCTGCTACCCGGAAGAGATTAAGGCAGAAATGATAGAATCCTTGCGCAACACTTTTGCCGATCCGGAAGCCATGTTCCGCAGTATTCAGGAACGCAGGAAAAGGTAACACCTGTTACAATTTCCGAAGACAGTTCATCGGGCCGGAAACACCGGAGGCGAAACCTATTCCGCTTCTGCTCCGGCACGGATAAGCGCGCGTATAATAGCCCAGCGCTTCCTGCCCGTTCGATTGGCCGCCAGCTGCACAGTTGTCAGCCCTGCGGGAGTGCGGACTTTCGCATCCGCTCCGGCAGAGATGAGCGCGAGAATAGCCTCATCATCCTCCCGGTCATCTGCAAGCATGACCTGAAGCGCGGTCAGCTTTCGCTCTGCAGACACGATATCGAGCGGTACTCCGGCTGCAACCAAAGCTCGCACCATCGCGGCGCTGTGCATAATTTCGAAAAGCGGGGTTTCCCCCCGATTGTTGAGCAAAGACGGTTCTGCACCATTGTTTTTCAGCAAGTCAACCATCGATTCTGAGCGGGCGACATGCAACGCGGTGTTGCCACGACCATCACGGGCATTGACATCTGCCCCCAGTCCAAGGTAAAGCTCAGCCAGCTCCCTATTTCCCCGGGCAGCAGCGCGCATAAGCGGAGTACCTTCGGCTGCGGACCCCTGGTTCACATCTGCCCCGGCAGCAATAAGCTGGGCCGCCATGCCAAGATTACTCGCGTGAAAAAGCGGCGGCGTGGCAGGCGGATTCGGGCTTACATCCGCTCCGGCTCGTAACAAGCAGCGCACATTCTCCATCTTCCCCAGCCCTACAGCCCAGCCCAGGGGCGTGGTACCAACGGAATCCACCGCATTCACATCAGCTCCTGCAGCCAGCAGCAGTTCGACTATCTCAGGGGACTTCGCGCGGGTAAGCGGCACAGAGTTTACCTTATACCCCCTGCCATCGGGATCAGCACCGGCTGTCAGCAATCGACGCACAGCCGCAACATCCCCCCGCTCGGCGGCATCTATCAGCAGCGAGGCACCATCCGGCAGGCGTTTGCTCTCCAGCTCTGCTGCACCGGCAATCACACCGGCAGACAGTAGCTCATGCAGTGCGGCAGTCCTCGCACGCTGACTACTACACCCCACGCTGACAAAAGCCAGCCCGCACCCGACAACCGTCAGGCAACAACGGCATAACACAGCGCGAGCAGATTTCACGGAAAGAGGCGAGGTTGGTGCGTGCGTTTTCATGAGCAATGAGGTTGCTGCCAGTTTAGCAACACCATCCGCTGCTGGCAAGCACAAAGTTCAGCCCCGCACCAGTATGGCACAGTTTAGACTTGTGCGCGCCAGGGTAAAACGTCATAATAAATCCATGTTCAAGAACTTGTTACTTGCCGGGCTGGCAGCCCTCGTGGTGCCGGCATTCGCAGCTGAGTGGATGACCGACCTTTCAGCGGCCCAAACAAAAGCTGCGGCCGAAAACAAAGCCGTGCTGGTAGACTTCACCGGTTCTGACTGGTGCGGTTATTGCATACGCCTGAAGAAGGCCGTATTCGACACCCCGGAGTTCGAGACCTATGCGGCCGACAAGTTCGTGCTGGTAGAGATTGACGTCCCCCGCGATGTAAACCGCGTAGGTGGTGCTGAGAACTACGCGAAAAACGAGGCTTTGTGCCGCGAGTTCAAGATAAGCGGTTTCCCGACCATCATGGTAATGAACCCCGCCGGTGATGTGCTGGGCGGTTTTGTGGGCGGACAGCCCACCATGCAGGCCACCATGGTTCCGCTGAATGCCGCTCTGGAAAACGGCAAGAAAATTGAAGCGGCTCAATCTCTGCCGAATGACGAGAAAGCCAAGGTTCTCATGGACGTTTTCAACAGCCTGCCCACTGAGCTGCAGAACAGCGCCACCGAACTCGCCGACAAGATTGCTGTGCTGGACCCGAACAACACCACCGGCATTCAGAACCGGGTGCAGGAAGCCGCTGTCATGAAGGACACCGAGCAAAAGCTCGCTCAGTGCGGTCAGAACCCCGAGGCAGCCCTGGACGTCATCAACAAAGCCTTGCCCCAGGTCAGCGGGGCCAATCGAGAGACTCTCACGCAGGTAAAGGGGATTATTCTGAATGCTCTGATTACCAAAGCTCTCGCCACAGCCAAGACTGTAGAAGACGTGATGGCTGTCAAACCCCTGACGGACGAGCTGCTGGGCTGTGTGCCCCAGGAATACCGCGCTGAGGCCGAGACCGAAATCGCCAAGATTTTTGCCAACCCGGCAGCCGTACTGAAGGGGAAACCTGCCGATAAAGTTAAAGTAGCCCCGGCTGCACCGCAGAAGTAATTATGCTCCGCTCGTTACTCACCACTATCAGCCTGGCAGCCATGGTGCTGCCAGGCATGGCTCAGCAGCAGCCGGAGCCGGAACCTCCCGCAGAAGAAATTCCCGCCGATGGTGCCACCGGCTTCTCCCCCGAGGCCATGCAGCAATGGCAGGCTATCGAAAAAGAGCTTGCCGAGCATGAAAATAACCCCGACAAGTTGCTGGCTGTCCTCGAAAACTGCGAAACTCGGGACTTGCTCAGCGAAACCCTGCAACTGGTGCGCGCCATCAAGGCTCAGGTCATCAACAAGATGATTGAAGACATCTTCATGACCGCAGAGAAAGAAGCAGATATTCTGAAAGCAAAAAACCTCGTCACCAAACTGGTGGATATGATACCCGACGAGTTCGAACGCAATCAGGCTCTGGAGGAAGTCGAAATACAGTTTGCTGACCCCGCCGCCATGCTCCAACAGGTGTTGCAGGCCAGGCACGAACAACTGGCTGCAGATGCCGCAGCGGAGGATTTCAACCAGGCCGCAGCCGAACTCTCACAGGGTGACTACGACCGAATCGCCGCCATTCGCACCGAGCTCGAATCCATGGGGAGTTCCGACCAACAGCTCGAATACCTCAACTCCCTGCTCAACAAGGAGCGCCGAGGCGTCTGCGACTGGATTCGCCCCCAGATGACCCAGATTCTCGTCGATGAGCTCAACGCCGTGCAGGAGGCCGGCATCCGCACCGTGGAGGACGTGCTGAAAGTCAAGTCCTGCTTCGCTCGCATCATCCGCTACACCTACCCCGAGCGCGATAAAAAAGCCGCCATGCAGAAGCTCGAAACCGAGTTTGCCGACCCGGAAGCCCTGCTCCGGCAGATTCAGGAACAGGAGCAGATGATGAATACCGAACCGGTGAAATCCGAGTTCCCCGATGACGAAGAAGCCGAGGAAGCTGAAGAATCCGAGACCGTAACAGCCTGAACCTGTCGACCGAACAAGCAGGAAACCGCAGATTTCCCGCCCTCGGACCTCATGTATAAAGGAGCGGACTCCCGCATTTTGTGAAACACAAGCGCACAGGTTAACACCTGTGCGCTTGTGTGTGTGTTTTTTTTTGGGGGGGGGGGGACAGATTTACGGACTACTCAACCACCGCAGAATAAATCGGGATTTGTCGAGCGGCAGATAACAGAGCGCGCGGCTCCCTTATGTTTTTACCCCATCTCTGCTTTGCGTTATTCCTCGGCCGCTTCCTCATCACGCCCGAGCATGCTGCGGGTTTCGCTGATGGTTTTGCGGTAGTAATCCTGGTGGCTGATGATGCGAGGTTTACCGAATTTTTCCTTTCGGCTCTCGAAATAACCACTGGTGGTATTGCGCGAGATATCATCGCTGTAGCCGGTGCCATAGGTGTGAGAGGGTGAAAAGTCGTCGTAAGGCTTACCATCTTGCGAGGCTCGGTCAGCGGAGCTGATACCGTAGGCATCTTCCCGACTGAAGATGCCCTTGGTATCGCTCATGAAATCGGGGCGCAGGTCGGTACTGTAGGCGGTGCTGTTGAAAGTACCCGCGTAGGGCTTGCCGGTATCAAACTTCTTTCCGGCTCCCCGGAAATCACGGTCTGCACCACTGAAAGCACCTGTGCCGCCGAAGGCACCGGTGCTGAATGTTTTGTCATTCTTGCGCGCTGCGTCGATATCGCGCTGGTAACGGCTGACTTTGTTGGAGGTTGATTCGGGCACACCCTCATCATTTTTCTTGCGCGAGACCTCTTTGTCGAAAGTCTCGCTCATGTAGTCCTCCAGCGAGCGTTCACCGCCTGCGCGTTCCTGAACCTCGTTGCCATTGTGGTCATAGACAGTGCGCACAGTTTTGCAGGCAGGCAGGGCGAACAGGCAGAGCGCGGCGATGGTGAGATATCTGAGCATGGGGACGGTTCAATATGCAGAGCCGCTGACGGCACCGCGGGTGAGAAGATAGGCCTTTACCTGGGCGTTGGTGATGACGTCGAAAGGCTTGTTGCCGTGGTAATCGGTAGTGTTCACATCTGCCCCGGCCTCGATAAGTGTCTGAGCCTGTTGCAGGTTATTGCAGTAAAAGATAGGGGTGCGCCCCAGGTAATTACGAGCCTGCACATTGGCTCCGGCAGCCAGCAGAGTGGGAACGAGAGCGGCCGGTGCAAAGTGCAGCGGGGTGTTGCCATCTGCATCTGTCAGCAGCGGACTGGCTCCACCGGCCAGCAACACCTGAGCTATGCCGATTTTCTGCTCACTGTCAGCAGCGGATTTCAGCACCCCCATCAGGGGACTTTCGCCATCGGTGGTGCGACCATAGTCGGGCGGGGCTCCGTGAGTGAGCAGCAGATTACAGGCGTCAATATGCATGTTGGTAGCAGCCAGGTACAGCGGCGATTCTCCCCGCGAATCGATGCGGTTGGGATCAGCCCCGCTTGCCAACAGCATACTCACGGCCTGAGTGCTGCCCGTAGCGGCGGCGTTGCACAAGGCATTGCGATGGGTGCTGCCGCCACCTATATTGGCATCTGCACCTGCATCAAGCAGCACTCGCAGCACCCGCTCATTGGCTGTCTGTGCTACGGCGCTCCCTGTTTCTGCCTGCCCATTGCGTATGATTGTCCCTACCGGTTGAGCCCCTCGCGCCAGCAAGGCACGAGCCACCTCGGGGGTGGGTGCATCCGCCAGCAGAGTCGTGCCATAATGGCGAATCTGACAGTCTGTCAGCGCGTACACCTGCGCTACACTGCCAACACGGGGTTGCGGTACCTGCCGATAGTCATCCGGGCAGGTACAGTGACTCAGGGTCAGGGGTAACAGGGCACCAATCGGCAGCAGGTACTTCATAGCCTACACTTTACTCTACCATCTCTGCCCCGTCAAGCCAAAATACCGCAACAGACGCACTTGTTGGACATGAGACTTTTAACATTACACTCCCGCCAGCTGAGTGAGTGTAGCGGCGGCGGGGCGGGCGGCATCCCGGTTGCTGAGTTGCAGGCGCAGACGGTGGGTGCCGGCTTCGAGTCTGTAGAGCTCTGTCAGGGTGCTGCCGTGCTCCGTGGTATGCTCCGACCAGGCGGGGCGCGCTACGCAGTCATCTCTTTGCGGTGTGAACTCACCAGCGTAGCCGGTGAGCTCCCAGCACAGGGCGTAGAGCCCGCGCTGCGGGGCATGCAGCAGCACTTCCGCCTGCAGGTACCCCTCGTCATTTTTGTGCAGTTTCAGCGGGTGCGCCTGCGGGGCGGAGATTCCGTCTTGGCCTCCACCTGTTGGTTGGCAGTACTTCTTGCTCTGTCGGCTAAGAGAGAATGGCGTGAGAGTATAGAATATGTAGTGGATAATGAACATGATACCCGCCCACACGGCCCACCACAACAGAGCCGTCTCTCCTGCTGTCGGGGTGCCGTTCACATACTGCCAGCCCACATAGCAGGCGAACAGAGACGTTATGAAAATACCCGGCGTCTTCAGCCCCAGTACCCACAGCGGGTTGAGCAGGCAACGCAGGTAGCAGAACGGGCTCAGCAATATACCGGCCAGCACAATCATGCGCGTGCTGTGCCGAATGCCGCTGCGCAGCAGCGATTCCAGCTCTTCCTGTGTGGCCTGCGGAGGAATGTTCATGTCGCCTGAGCTTAGCATAAAATGTCAGTTTTGGCAAGCCTGCAGAAATGTGTACGCAGGGCAAACGCATTGGTGAATATGACACTTCATCATGTCATAAAATTCATATTATATATCAATAATATTGAACTGAGATAATATGACATTGTTTAATTATATGATGATTGTATATATGATATATTAAGCTTCCTTTTTCGATTATTGTATAGTATAATATGCGCATGTATAATCTTATTAAACACATGTCGCAAGTAAGTGATTTCAGGGGCGGTTTTAACCTTAAACATAAGCTAGTTGATATATTAACTA
>JAZNVF010000023.1:0-17490 GCA_045592685.1 Akkermansia sp.
GGGCAGCGGATAGTCGCCCATGATGGTGGGCGGCGGGGTGGCTACACGGCTGTTGCTGTCGGTCGCGGGTTTGGCACTGCCGGGCAGCGGATAGTCGCCCATGATGGTGGGCGGCGGGGTGGCTACACGGCTGTTGCTGTCGGTCGCGGGGTTGGTACTGCCGGGCAGCGGATAGTCGCCCATGATGGTGGGCGGCGGGGTGGCTACACGGCTGTTGCTGTCGGTCACGGGGTTGGCACTGCCGGGCAGCGGATAGTCGCCCATGATGGTGGGCGGCGGGGTGGCTACACAGTCGGCATTCGTCTGATGATGATTTTGTTTCTCCTCTATTGACTTATAAGGCACTGTCAGGGCTTTTGCCCATTCTGCTGCTGAACGCCAGCCTTTGTTCGGGGTGATGGCTTTATCTATCGTTGACAGTAGTTGCTGAGAGAAACGGGATGTTAGCCGATATTGTTTGGCAAGCGAGAGTTCATTCCTGCCGATTTCTGTATCGGTGGGATACCCGGTGAGCAGTTTATACAGGGTTTCTCCTAGCGCGCGCAAATCGTCAGACTCGGTTAATCCCCGGACTGAATCTGCATAGTTGGTGAAAATAGGCAGACCGTTCTTTCGTATCAGAATGGCAGATGCAGATATGGCGCCGTGTATTACTCCATCTGCATGCAGTTCTGCGAGGTTTGCCAGTACTGCGCTCATGAGCTCGCTGAGCCTTTCTTGCGTGAAGTCTGACGCAGTAATTGATTGGCTGCTGAGTGATGGAATTTCTTCAAAAAGCGGGCTGATGCGGTAGGCTGTTCCCTGAGCTGTAAACTCATGAACGATCGGAACACCTGTCGGCAAAACCACCTGAGAAAGCTGTCTTGCACGCTCCCGGAATTGCTGGATTGAGCTTTCGTAGTCTGCTTCATTGCCGACGGGATGCACTGTTGTAGTCCCGGATTTGCGAGTTGCTAGGTTTTCCGGCATGTGCTCGCGAATAATCACTTCGTATTCCAGCTGCCTGTTATACGCCCTGTAGGTGAACCCATTGGCATCTGTTGCGAGCAGCTCCTGTATATCGTATTGTCTCAGAGATGCACCCACAGGGAGTGGGTGGCGGGTTGTCCTGCGCAGAGGGTGGGGGGTGATTAATACTGTCTGCATATTCGGAGAAATATCCGGGAATTCCGTAGAACGGCCGAAACTTAACGATTGATTTTGTAGTGGTAGTAATAGACGCTGCTATCTATTCCTGAATTCGCAGTGTAGAAATAACGGATGCTCTGCCAATTGTTTTCGCCGACTATTTGTACAGTAATCATTCTGATTCGGTGGACAACAGGAGAGATGGCTCTATCGATGACATAGATGTCTTTGTCTTCGTCTTCATTTAAAGATAAATCAAGTGTCACTGCTTTTGTCGGCTGAGCTTCGTCGGTCGGCTGAGCTTCGTCGGTCGGCTGAGCTTCGTCGGTCGGCTGAGCTTCGTCGGTCGGCTGAGCTTCGTCGGTCGGCTGAGGAACGTCGGTCGGCTGAGGAATGTCGGTCGGCTGAGGAATGTCGGTCGGCTGAGGAATGTCGGTCGGCTGAGGAATGTCGGTCGGCTGAGCTTCGTCGGTCGGCTGAGGAATGTCGGTCGGCTGAGGAATGTCGGTCGGCTGAGGAATGTCGGTCGGCTGAGGAACGTCGGTCGGCTGAGGAATGTCGGTCGGCTGAGGAACGTCGGTCGGCTGAGGAACGTCGGTCGGCTGAGGAACGTCGGTCGGCTGAGGAATGTCGGTCGGCTGAGGAATGTCGGGCGGCTGAAGTTTAATGGAGGCGTTTTCGCCGGGGGCATTGGCTCCCGGGGTATTAATCTCTATTTCTTTGTTGTTTCGAAATAGAAAACATGCGGCAACCACCAAAGCAAGCCCGCTGCCGATGAGTGCGAGGTGACGCTTGCTGAAAGGCAGGCATCGCTTGCAGCATGTGTTCTCAGAGGGTGCAGCAGAGGATGAAACTTCGGGGGCGATGTCGATGATAGGAGGAGCACAATCTTTCGACTTCTGAACAGAAACCGAAACGGGGATGCGTGTCGGAATTTCTGCTTCTACCGGGGGTACGAGGGTGCTCATGCCTGCGGGAACAATCCAGATGGCTGATACATTATCAGACTTACCGTTAGCAGCCTTGATAGCAGCTTCGCCCATTTTGTCGAGGGTTGCCTGAATGTCCTGCACGTTCCAGCATTGCATATCCCAGAGTTCATCGGGGAGCTGGTTCCAGAGCCCGTCGCAGCAGAGCAGGAATGTGGCTGCCGAACTGCAGGTGTTGCTTTTGACGTGGGGTTTGAGCTGCCTGTTGACGCCGAGTGCCTGGGTGAGTATGTTCTGATCAGGATGATTTTTTTCTTCTTCCGGGCTAATGTCTCCGATATCGAGCAGGAGTTTTACCAACGAGTCGTCGCGGGTAATCGGTTTACCCCATGGGGTGTGGTCTGCCACATAGGCTCGGCAGTCGCCGGCGTGAGCAACGGTGTAGTGACCATTGCAGAGGTAGAGACAGACGATAGCGGCTTTCCCGCAAATATTGGCATTGCCCCCGGCTGTTGCGATGATGGTATTGTGAGCTTCGTGGAGAGCATCGTACAGTACCTGTTCAGCGGTTTCGGGCGTGGCGCCGGCGCTCAGTTTGCTGTTCCATGTTTTTGCCATGACTTCAATGGCAGTTTGCGAGGCCTGTTCGCCGCCGGCGTGACCGCCGGCTCCGTCTGCCACGACTGCCAGGGTTGCGGTTGCTGATTGCCAGAAGCCGATGGCATCCTGCTGAGTTCTCCGGTTGCCGAGCAAATTGAGTTCTGCATGTTTCAGAACGCTCTCATTGTTAATTCTTGCTGCAGGTGAATTGTTTTCAGTCATAAAATAAAATGTTAGTTTTTTGCGTGTTGGTGAAAATCAGATTTTCTGTTCAGTTGCTGAACTTCCAGTCGAAGAATTTGTTGGAGAAGGGGACGAATCGCAGCGAGGTAAGCGGACTTAAACGGAGGATTTCACCGGATTCAAGCGGTGTTAGTTCCGTTGAAAGTTCCCGACCGTCACTCAGTCTGGTGGGTTGAGATGTTTCTATGGCCTTCGCTGCGTAAAAACTCCTGGACTCCGGCTTGTAGTTAATAAGCAGGTGCGCTCTCGATATGTATTCGTCGTCAGGCAGACAGATGAAGTTGTTCTGTCGGCGCCCGATGGTGTTTGTCCCGCGAATAAGGGTGAAGGATTGCCCGAGCATAGGGCCGCTGATGACGACAAGCCAGCCTACTGGGCGTGTATCGTGTTCCGGCATTGGTGAGGGGGAATCTGCTTGCATACGGTTAATAAGCTCTGTTGTATGTTAGGACGTGCGCAGCGCGGGCAATGTTCATCGAATTCTGAAGTGCCCCAATGCTGTGCGGATTGATGGAGATTTCTTGCATGTGGTTCTGCGCTCAGACTGGTGGATTTTGACGGTTGTAAACGTGCATGAGCGCCCCGATGGTTTCTTCGAACGTGCCGAAGCGTACCGTTGTCAGAGTGGTCACGATACTGTTGTTTGCCTCTTTCCAAACATCCCCGTCTCTGTAATACGTGCCGTTGGAGCTGCCGGCATCGCTGAGCAGAAATATTCCCTTCTTGTCGGTTTCGGTAATCGTTGCCTGCTTGCGGCTGACTGTACGATTTCCTTCGCCCGTCACGGGAATATCCGGCTTGTTGGCATTCGGGTTTTTACGGTCTGGTCGACCAATGGTGAGCACCTTTTTGATTTTGCCCATGTTCGATATTGAAGTTGGTGGTTCGGGGTGTACGTTTTCTCGTTACTGGAGTATCTGCGTGGCAATCTTGATGATGTCGCCCTGGGGTGTGCGCAACAGCGGGGTGTCTGTTGCTGTCGCAAACTTCAGCTCGAATGCCTCCATGGCTTTGTTGCGGATGGTAACATTCTCGACGGCTTCTCCGTTGTTGGTTGTTATCTCGCGTATGACTTCAACGTCAGGTTTGGTTTCGCCGTTCAACTCTGCAAGACAGTCGTTGAAGTACATTTGCCAGCGGGGCAGGTAATAGTGCTGCATCATCTCGGCAAACTGGCGGTGTGAGTAGTCATTGAGCACGCCAATGTCGGGACGCCACGTCGTGATGAGTCTGCGAAGTGAGCGCTCCATGGTGGCTTGGTCTTGCTCTGTGGTGCCACGCCTCCGGGCTCCGTCGATAAAGTTGCCGAGCAGGTAGTACTCAGACGTAGCCAGCACAGCGGCCGATGTGCGGATGATTTCGAGGAACGCCTCGCTTTCGCGCCGGAAGGTGTCGGGCTCTTTTCGGTCGAAGGCCTCTTTGCAACGCGTCAGGGTGGCACGCGCGCGGTCTGCCAGTACCTGGCGGCAAAGGTCAGCCAGATCATAACGGTAGGTGGGCAGGCTTGTCAGTTTCGCCCCGGCAGAACGCCCGGCCTGCAGGTAGAGTCTGGCTGCCTTCTCGATGGACTCGGGCTTGTAATACATAGTGGGGTCTGCCCAGGTGGAGGCCTTGCGGGCATTCAGAGCAGGGCGGGCACAGATGATGTTTTCCAGGCTCCCCTCACGGCGTTTGTCGGGGGTGAAGATTCCCTTTGCCAGCAGGTGCAAAGCCAGTTGCAGACGTGTGTCGTTACTGCCGTAACGGCTAGTGACATAGCGTCGGATGTAGAGCCCTCGGTCTATTTTGCCGGGGGTACCCATGCGAGTCCATACTAACTCATAGAAGAAGGGGCTGGTTTCTAGTCCTTCTGATATCATACCGAGACCGATGGCCTTGCACTTCTCGCGTGTCAGATTTTCTATCAGCTCCATTCCGCCGAACATGCCGTGCTTGCCGCCGAAATTGGAGAGCTCACACCATACGAAGGGGCGCCCTGCATAGTCAAAGTTAACATTCGCTTTCGGCGTCAGATCTTTTTGCAGTGCCAGGATGATGGTGTGGTTCGGGTCTGTTCCGGCAAGCAGGTTCTTGTCGGGGTTGTGTCCCCAGGCTTGCAGCAACCATACCGAGTCGGGGGATGCCTGCTGCATGGCTTTCTGCACGGCGCGGGCTGCTTCATCCAGCAGGGTATCGCCCTTGCGCCCACCCTCATGGAACAAATCTCCGCCGTATGCCTTTGCCGTGCTCCCATACACAGCATGCAGGTGTTTGTACCATAACCCGGCAATCTCGGCAAAGGCCGGAGATGTGGGCTGCAATACTGCCGGGCGGGGGTAGCCGCACCATTTCCCCTGCGGTAACAGCTTGCCGTCTATGCCCGCCTTCGGGTAATCATGCGGCAGAAATCCCACATAGCCCTGCAGTACGGGCTCCATGCCCAGCTCGTGCAGACGGCTGACGATGAACCTACCCAGTTCAGCCTCGCTGTCAATGAGGGGCTGGCTTATAGGCCCTCCCTCGCCTTCCAGATTACCCATGTTCCACCACGCCGCATAAAACGGACTCGGAATAAACTTGCGGATTTTTTCGGGCGGGTAATCGAGGTCGGTCAGGAAATTCTGCCACACCTTTTCCAGACCGGAGGTAACCAATACGTACTGTACACCATTGAGCGCCAACAGGTCAAGCTCGCGTTCCCAGCGCGCTTTGTCCCACGCTGCCGTTGTGTAGCTCAGGGTGCAGTAGTTGTATGCGTAGTTGAATGGCAGCGCCTGCGGTACCGTTACCTTGCGGGTGGGGACGATGTAACTGGCTCCGCGTGAGCAGTCGCCGTTCCACGAGAAATGCACTTTCGCAATGTGGCGCAGGTAGTAGCCGTAGGCGCGTATGCACTCCCTCACATTCGGAGCTTGAATGTGGACGAATTTTCCTCGCCCTTCAATGGTAGGCGAGCTTTGTTGCGGGACCAGGGAGAAGTGAATCCGGCCTGCATACTGCGGGGTTACACGGTTCACTAATTCCAGAGCTTCCGTTGGTTCGGTCGCGGCCTGCACGATGCACACTGTCGGTGCAACCAGGGCACATGCCGCAGTCATTGCAAGGGAGAATGTGTTTCGCATGTTTTGTAGAGTTTCGCTCGTGCAAAACGCCCGTATCAGCAGGTGGCGGATACGGGGCGTTGAATTGTGTGAATGTGAAAGTTGGTTAGAGCGTGTTACCAGACCTTAATGTTGGATACGTTATCCTCGTTATCCCCATCTTTGGTCAGGCCGTCGCCTTTGCCGTCAGGACCGAGAGAGAAGATGTCGAAGTCCGGGTTGATACCCTTGCCGACTTTGCCGTCTTCATCCATGGCCTCGCAGCCGAGCCTGTAGCGGTATGGCTGGTTCCACGGGTCGATGATGGCGTAGTGCTTGCCCTTGATTTTCTTCCCTTTGGAGTTCTTACCCGAGACCTTGACTTTTATGCAGGGTATACCTTCCTCTCGTTCGCGGTCTTTGGTGTTTTCGATGATAATGAGTTGCTTACAGTAGGGCATGCGAGTTACACCGGTGGAGTCTTTGTCGGGCTCCCCATCGTTGTCTTCATCGCAGTAGAGGGCGGAGTAGAGTTCAGTTGCGCTCACGGCATCGCCACGACCGGCCGGCAGAATGTCGCCATTGTCCGCGCGGTAGGCATTCATGGCAGCCGAGAGTGTTTCTACCTGGGTTTGAGCCGTATTGTCAAGCTGCTTATTATCCAGCCAGCCCTTTGCCTGCCAGGCACTGGCTGCCAGTGTGGCAAGTATGGCGATAGCCACAAGTATCTCTATCAGGGTAAAACCACCGCCTTTCTGATTGATACGCAGTTTCATGGCCTGTCTTTATACGCTTTCCATGATTTTCATCATTGGCATGAACATGGACAGTACGATGCCACCGACTACTACTGCCAGGAACACAATCATGAGCGGTTCGAGCATGGCAGTGAGCGCAGTCACGCTGTTATCCACCTCTTCATCATACACCTCTGCTACTTTCATGAGCATGTCGGGCAGCTGACCGGTTTCCTCACCTACGTCGACCATGGAAATCATCATGGGCGGGAAGATGTTCGAGGCCGAGCTGAGCGGGGTGACGATGGATTCACCTTCGCGCACGGCATCGTGAATCTTGTTCACTGCATCTGCCACTACTATGTTACCGGCTGTGTCGCGGGTAATAACAAGTGCCTGCAGAATCGGTACACCGGAGTTTACAAGCGTGCCGAATGTACGGGAGAAACGAGCTACGGCATTTACGCGGGTCAGGTGACCCAGCTTGGGTACCTTGAGCATGAAATTATCCATAGCACGGGCTCCCTTGGGGGTGCGCTTCCATACGCTCAGACCCACAATCGCTGCAGCTACGGCACCCAGGAACACGACGGCATTCGGGACAAAGGGAATCAGGGAATCTGCCATACACTTGTCAGAGAACCCGAATACGAACTCGGAAATAGCCGGCAGCTCCATGCTCTGACCCTCGAACATTTCCTTGAACTTAGGAACGATGACAAGCATCAGGAAAATAAGAATACCTACGGCAATTACCATGATGATGAGCGGGTAAACCATGGCAGAGGTCACTTTGCCGCGCAGTTTATTGGCCTTTTCCTGGTATTCTGCCAGTCGGTTAAGTACGGTTTCAAGCACACCGCCGATTTCACCGGCCTTCACCATGTTGACGAAGAGACGATTAAAGAGCTTGGGATATGCCGAGAGGGATTCAGAGAACGTGGAACCACCCTGTACGGATTCACCGAGGGCACCGATGGTGGCTCGAAGGTTCGGGTTGGGTTCCTGCTTGTTGAGCACATTGAGACTTTGCAGCAGGGGCAGGCCGGCGCTGATAAGTGTTGCCAGCTGGCGGGTGAATATCATGAGTTCCTTCTGGCTGACCTTGCCGCCGGCTTTTCCGCCTTTGGCTTCTTTCTTCTTGCCCTTTGTCCCTTTTTTCTTGGCTTCTTTGGCGGGGCCGGGTTTGGCGCCTTTGGCTGCTTCTTCGCATTCGCGCAGCAGCAGACCCTGGGCGCGTATCATTTCGGCGGCAGCTATCTTGCTGTCTGCCGTAATGATGCCTGTCTTTTCCACGCCGTTCTGATCCAGTGCGGTATATTTGAAATTAGGCATAATGGTGGTGTAAGTTTACGGGAAAATTGATGTTTACATTTAGAAAATAGCAGATGTCACGTGCGCCGTCAAGCTAATTAGGTGTATTTAAGCACTTCTTCGATGGTGGTGTTGCCCTCAAAGATGTTCTGAATGCCGTCGTCACGCAGGGTAGTCATACCCAGTTCAATGGCCTTTTGCTTGAGTACGATGGAGGGGACGTTCTGCGTGATGAGGTCGCGGATGGGGTCGCTCGCGTTGAGCAGCTCGTGTATACCTTTGCGTCCCTTGTAACCGGTGTTGGCACATTTGTCGCAGCGAGCACCGGTGTAGAACTGCTGGTTGCCGAGCAGAGCCGGATTGATGCCGAGCTGGTTAAGCAGCGTATTGGAGGGCTTATACGGGGTCTTGCAGTAGGGGCAGATGGTTCGCACCAGTCGCTGTGCCAGCACACCCAGTATGGTTGCCGAGAGCAGGAAAGGCTGCACTCCCATGTCGATGAAGCGCGTGACGGCGCCAGCGGCGTCGTTCGTGTGCAGGGTTGAGAGCACCAGGTGACCGGTCAGAGCTGCCTGAATGGCAATCTGAGCCGTGTCCTGGTCGCGGATTTCGCCCACCAGAATGCGATCCGGGTCCTGACGCAGGAAGGCGCGCAGTACTCGCGGGAAGGTCACGCCGATTGCCTCGTTGATGGGAACCTGTACAATACCGTCGATATCGTATTCCACCGGGTCTTCTGCTGTGAGGATTTTGGTGTCCTCGGTGTTGATTTCGCGGAGTGCCGCATAGAGTGTGGTGGTTTTACCGGAGCCGGTGGGACCTGTGACCACAAAAATGCCGTTGGGTTTGTTGACGGTGTCGATGATGTACTCGTGCAGCTTGGGCGAGAGGTTGAGGTTGTCTAGGTTGAGACTCACGCTGTTGCGGTCGAGCACACGCATTACCACAGATTCACCATACTGGGTGGGAAGGGAGTTTACACGCATATCCACACCGCCCTTGCCGGTTTTCATGACGATTCGACCGTCTTGCGGCACACGTCGCTCTGCAATGTTCATGCCGGCCATGACCTTCACACGCGAGATGATGGGGTTGGCCAGATAGGCGGGCGGTGGCGCCATCTCGTACAGGGCTCCGTCTACACGATAGCGGATTTTGAACTCTTTTTCGAAGGGTTCCAGGTGAATGTCGGAGGCTTTTTCTTTCACAGCCTGCTCGATGACGAGGTTGACGAACTTGATGATGGGGGCGGCGTTTGCTTCTTCCGAACCATCACCGCTGCCAACGCTCATGCCGTCGAGTTCCCCGAGCAGGTCGCCCATCGCGGCGTCTGCTCCGCCATAGCATTCGCTCACTCGGGCGCGCACTTCATAGTCGGCTGCGACATACAGGTATATATCCTGGTTGGTGGCAATGCGCAAATCGTCAATCGTCTGAGGGTTGAGCGGGTCTTCCACGCATACATACAGACCTTCGCCGTCGCGGTATTCAACAGGCAGCGCTCCCAGCATGCGCGCCTGAGGAGCGGGTATCATGGCCAGTAATTCGGGAGACGGCTCAAACCCCTCCAGCGATATGTACTGAGCGCCAACCTCGGTGGCTATCACATTCCAGAAATCTTCAGGCCCTCCGATTACGCCGAAGTCAATCAGCGTCTCCCACAGTTCCTTGCCGCTGTTGGACATTTCTTCCTTGACATCCTTTGCCAGGGATTTATCCATCATGCCGTTGTTGATGAAAACATCAAGTGCAACATTCGTATCCATACAAAATTTATAAGTTAAAGGTGAACGATGTGGTGGGCGTGTCAGCTGGCGTCGCCGGTGGTTACGCGTATTACTTCATCTGCCGTAGTGCGACCGGCCAATACCTTGCGGATGCCGTCTTCGCGCAGGGTGCGCATGCCCAGCTCGCGGGCGCGTTTGCGCAACTGAGCAGAGGTGAGGTTGGAGTTGATGAGCCCTCGAACATCGTCTGTTACCTGGAAGATTTCGAAGATACCCATTCGACCGCGCATACCCTTGCCCTTGCACTTGGGGCAACCGCCGGGGTGAGCCACCATGACGGGGCGGTTAATGTCGATACCGAGGGTTGCTGCCTGTTTTTCGGTAAGTCGACCCTCTTGCTTACACTCTGTGCACAGGCTGCGGCAGAGTCGCTGTGCCATCACGGCGCGCACGGCGGAGGCGATGAGGAAGCGATCCACACCCATGTCAGAGAGACGGGCAACAGATGAAGGCGCATCGTTCGTGTGCAGGGTGGAGAGCACCAGGTGACCTGTCATGGCTGCCTGAATGGCAATGCCGGCTGTCTCTCCGTCACGAATCTCACCAATCATGATGATGTTGGGAGCCTGGCGGAGCATGGCGCGCAGTGCAGCGGCGAAAGTCATGCCGATTTCGGTGCGAATCATCACCTGGTTGATGCCCGCCATTTCATATTCAACGGGGTCTTCCGCAGTGATAATCTTCTTGTCGGGGCGGTTCAGGTGGTTCAGGCAGGCGTAGAGCGTGGTGGTCTTACCGGAACCGGTGGGGCCGGTTACCAGAATCACGCCGTCGGGCAGGGTCACCAGTCGGTCGAATGTGGCCTCGTCGTCGGAGAGGAACCCGAGCTGCGGCAACCCGAGAGCCAGTGCCGATTTATCGAGAATACGCATGACAACTGACTCTCCGTGGTTGGTGGGTACGGTGCTCACACGCAAATCAATATGGTTGCCGTCGCGTAAATCCAGCTCGATTCGCCCGTCTTGTGGTACGCGCTTTTCGGCAATACTCATGGTGGAGCTCATCACTTTCAGTCGGGCTACAATCGGGCCGAGCAGCTTCTTGGGGTGGCTTGCTACTTCGACCAGTCGACCATCGATGCGGAAGCGGATACGAACCCTGTCTTCCATCGGCTCGATGTGGATGTCTGAGGTGCGCATCTCATGTGCATCGTTGAACATGTTGTCAACAAGCTCAACGATGGGGGCTTCGGTGTCGCCCTTGGCGTAAGTCTTCTTTTCGGGGTAATACTTCGCTATGGCTTTCTGAAGACCGGGCTCGGAGGCAACAAAGAAGGTGATTTCGCGCCCCAGAAACTGCGGCAGGCTATCCAGTGTCTCCATGGCGAAGGGGTCAGAAATCGCCACCTGGAGAGAATAGCCGTCATCTCCGATGGGCAGGAACCCCACACGGCGCGCGAGCTCTCCGTTCACTCCGGCAATGATGTTCGGCTCCACCTCAAATGCGCTCAGGTCGACATACTCCATGGCGGAGTTGTAGGCTGCCACCTGGGCGATATACTCGGCTGTCAGGTAGTTGTTCTTTACCAGATGGTCAATAACGCTGTCCAATGGTGAGAGTTCAGCGCGCACGGAGTCAAGCGTTCCGGCGTCTATGGCTCCGGCCTCTGTCAGTAATTCGAGAAGATAATTTTCGTTTGAGTACACGGGATGCAGATGTAGGTGAAAGTATTACGCAGCATAGAGGTGCAGAGAGAGTACTGCACCTGTTCTATACTCTACACTATATTCCCCCTCGCGTCAACCACACTTTTTCAAAATTGTCTATTTTTTGCGGGTTTGAGCGGGTTCGAGGGTGGAGAGGTCGATGATTGAGACTCCGGCTGCGGGATCGGATATGGAGACACTGAGCACCTTTCCTCGCTTGTTGCAATAAGCGACGAACTCGACGTTGTTGCGCAGTCGGTATTGGCAAGTTATTTGCGGTCCGTTTTTCTGCACGAGTGTGGGGTTGCCGAGAGCTGCCGTTAATTCGGTGTTCGTCATGTTGCGAGTGAGCAGAGCCCGGGCTTCTTCATCGGTGAGAAGTTTGTCATTTTTTTCCTCCTGTTTCTTTAAGTAACCGGCCGGGGTGAAGTTTTTGAGGGTGGCAGCAGCCGTTTTCTGCAATTCGCGCGCACGGGCAGGGGGGATTCGCACCGGTGCGTTTTTCAGGCGCACGGGCAGGGCGGTCGCTTTTTTACCGGTGATGGTACTGTAGATGACGCAGGCTGCCAGATAGGTACCCTCCGGGGTGGGGTGCGACATATCTTTCTGGTGCAATGGGTCTCCCGGGTGTTTGATGTACCAGCGTCGCCAGGCCTCACCGGCGGGGGCTACTCGGGCTTTGTTGGCGACGGCTGCCTTGCAGTAGGTCATGCTGGTGTCGTCCTGCATGCCGGTCTGCAGTTTCATCTTGCCGTCAGCCTGCACGGCGTGAGCCCAGGTGAGAAAGAGAATCGGTTTTGTTTTGTGCTGTCGTGCAAGTTCGCACCAGCGATGCACGGAATCCAGGGTTTCCTGGGGGTTGCAGGATGGGGTCTGGCTCTGGTCTTGCAGTAAAAGGTAGTCGTAATTGCCGTTTGCAAGTTTGTTGCGACCTGTTGCGTGTTGGGAGCTGTCCAGAAATCCGCGCAGGCTCATGGCGCCAACCGTGTAGGAATCCACCGTAAGTTCGGCACCGTCGGCATCTGCCATGGCCTGCAGCAGGGCCGGCAGGTCGTTGCAGAATGTGTAGCTGTTGCCGATGATGAGCAGTTTCTTCTCATCCGCTCCGTTTGCTGTGACGGCGCAGAAGAGAACGGTGAGCAGCAGGAACAGGCGATTCATGGCGATATGATAGTGTCCGGGGTGAATATGTGTGAAATTAGTAAATCGTGCGCCTCTGTCGGTAAATCAGTCAGCAGCTGTATGGGGAATGCCGCTGCTGCTGTCTGTGCCTGCGGACAGCGTGTCAGGTACGTATCGTAGTACCCACCGCCGTAGCCCAGGCGCTTGCCGTCGCGCGTGAATGCAACCCCGGGTACGAGTATCAGGTCTATTTCTGCCGGGGGAATGCAGGGCAATCCTTCTACCGGGGCCGGTATATTGCGTTTGTCGGGGCGTATCTGAGTTTTTGCATCTGTGACATGGTAAAACTCCATCTGTCTTGCGGTCTGACAACGGGGGAACACATAGCGGTGCTGAGTGTGCTCCATCATCAGCGGCAACAAGTCAACTTCGTGCGGCATGGGCGCATACAGCGCGACGGTCAGTGCTTTGCTGCCACAGAGGAGGGGGGCGAGCGCCCGGCGTAAACCGGCTGAGTGTTCCTGCTGCTGCGATGGGGGAACCTTGCGAAGTTGTGCAAGCATGGTTCTGCGCAGGGCTTGCTTCCTGTCAGTGGTGGGCATGTTTATTCTGGCTTTCGCCCGAAGAGGGCCAGCATACGCCCGGTTTTACCTTTCTCTACCCGGTATGAGTAGAAGGTCTGTAAATCGTCGGCCGTGTCCAGCCCGCTGTCGATGATGTTTTCGGGCAACAGGCCGGCATGTAAGAGCTGCTCGCGAATGGCTGTGGGAATATCTACTTCGTAGTGAGGCGGGCGTATGCACGGGGAAATGACGGCAATACAGTTCTCTGCCTGTACTCCGAGTGTTTTGCGCATGGAGCGCAGAAGTTCCCCGACGATATTCTGCTGGGTGCCCAGTTTGCCGGAGTGAGCCAAGGCGCGACAACCGCTCACTGTGTCGTAGATCCATACAGCGGCACAGTCTGCTACATAGATACCCAGGCAGCAGTCAGCCTTGCCGCCACAGTAGAGAGCATCTACCCCCTCTACAGGGAATGAGCAACCGATATCGCCCACCAGTGCTGCTTTGTTACCATGCACCTGCTGGGCGCGGCGCAGCATTTTAGGGGCTATACCTCCATCTCGCAGTGTTTGCTCGTGTGTGGGGGTAAGTGCTGCGATGACTGCTGCGCGATCGGTGGTTGTTTCAACGCCGGGGACTCGGGTGATAAAACGGGCGAAGTTCTCCGGTACGGCATTCAGGCGTGCGAGCCAGTCGGGGCTGTAGTTGCTCATGGTTTCAGGTGTGAATGTGGGTTTCAGTTAGGGGTTGCGGCACCCTTGGTGTTACGGCGGTTAATGAGTGTGCGAGCGTGCCCTGTTCGATTGGCGTTGTCTTCCATGGCCATCAGGTTCGATAAATCCCGCGCGATATTGCCGCGCATGCGCTCCACCAGTTCCAGCCCCTGCTCAGTAATGCGAACCATGATTTTACGACGGTCTGCGGCCGCAGTGAAGCGCTTGATATGCCCGAGCTCCTGCAGCTTGTCAACCATGCCGGTTGCTGCTGCGGTCGAGTGGCCCATCATGCGGGCTATGCTGCTCATCGACAGGCTTTCTTCTTCGGCCAGGTATGTAAGCAGGAAAAACTGTGGGTAGGAAATCTTGTCTTGTGTCAGCTCTGGGGAGAGTTTGAGGATGCAGTTGCGCTGAGAAAAGAGAACGAAGTCTGCAAGGTGTTGAGCTTCATCGTTTGTCAGCTTTTGTCTTGTCTGAGAGAGAGAGGTTTTCATTTTGTTCGGTATTGTTTTGGCTACCTCGATATTACGGGTTTGCTGACATTTTGCAAGCACAAAATTTCAGGTGACCTCCGGTCTGCTCTCCGGGTATTTGCTTACTTTCGGTGATGTGGCATGAGTTTTTTTTGGGCACTACTACATATTGTGTTCGGTGTGGCAAAAAAATATTGCGTCTTAATTTGTAGTGGGTGAAATGCACAGAACCTCTCGCAGTGCTTCTGAGAGCAGCCCGGCCTGTTCCAGCCGTTCTATCTGTGCACAGACAGCTCCCCATATAAGCTGAAAATCCTGCACGAGGGGGGCTATGTTGATATCCTCCTGCATTGTTGAGTCTGCTAACTGTAACTGACGTGTGCGCAACTCAGCTGCACGCTGCGCCAGTTTTCTGAGTTCGGGCAGAGCAGCCGCTGTGCTGTCAGCATCTGAACAGGAATTGAGTATTTGCTCCGTTTCGGAAAGCAGGGCAATGACTTCCTGTGCCAGTGTATAGTGTGTGTCGGGCTGTGCTGCGATTGCGGGGGATAGCAGGCAGGGTACGAGCGCGAGACCGAGATAGGTGGGATTTATCATGGTGGCAGGAACTGAATCTATTATCTCCCGTTGTGGCGTCTGCGCAATAGGTGTTGCGGTGTGCCGCAACTCGGACATCTGAACCAGAAACAGAAGATGACGTGAAGCGCAGTCGAGAGGGGGGTGCCCAGTAGCAGGAAATTATGGGCATAACGATTCTTTGTATACGAGCGCAGTGTGTATATGTTGAGCCTGCACACGCTACATCTGGTTTTACGGGCTGTCGTGAAATACGGTACAGCCAGGAGAATCAATCCGATAATGACAAGCTTGGCATTAAACTCGGGTATGATGCCTACAATCATGAGGGTCGGTATGATAAACCAGGCCAGAATGTCAACATAGAGCAGCACTGTCAGCCATGCACTGATGTAGACTTGCAGCGGTCGCGTGCTGTGTATGCAGTGCTGTTTGTCATGCAGCTCTTTATGTTTTTCGGAAGGGGGTGTTTTTTTCTTCCGTTTTCTCCCTCCTCGAGTCAGAACCAGCTGCGGTAGCCTGCTATCGAACTGATCTTTGTCCGGGACCGGCAGGTTGTCGGGGGCTGGCGTGTCGTCGGGCGCCGGGGCAGCCGCTGTGGTCACAGAAGCGGCAAATGCCCCGTGTATGGCCTTGAGTCGCTCGCTCGAGAGTGCTGCCATTTCATCGGGGAAACTGCTGCGTGCAAGCTCTGCATCATGCAGCAGGGTTTCCAGTCTGATTTCTGACAGCTGTTCTGCCTTGTATATCCCGCAGATAGCCAAGGCTTGTCGCTCCGTATCAGAAAGTTCTGATTCTATGGGGTCAGTCAGCATTTCACTTGCCTCAGATAAGGGCTGTCAGCATCGTTTCGAGTTGAGTTTTTTTGCTGTTCCACTCGGCCAGGCGGGCTCGTTCCTGTTCCACGACAGCAGCAGGTGCCCGGTCGACGAAAGAGGCATTGCCAAGCTTGGCGTTGCTCTTTGTTATTTCTTTCGTAATCTTCTCGAGTTCTTTGGTGATACGGCTGCGCTCCGCTTCTACATCCACCAGACCATCAAGCGGCAGGAAGAGCTCGCCGAAGGGGGTGAGAGCTGTAGGCGTGCCCTTGGGAGCCTCGTAGCTGCTGTCTGCTGTGGCGCTTTGGGCGCCGGCCAGCAGAGCCAGTCGGGATATGAGGTCATCTGTGATGGGGAGAGCGGCAGGTTTTACCACAAATCTGACCTTCTTGTTGGTGGCCAGGTTGTATTCTGCTTTCAGGTTGCGGGCGCGGTTGGCTGTCTCGTACAGCGCGGTGGAAAGAGCGCGGGCTTTCGAGATATCCGTATCGCTCAGGCCGGCCAGCAAGGTATCTGCCGAGGGCAGGGGGGTGCACATGAGCGGCTTGCCTTCATTGCGGGCGGCGAAGCCCAGGCTTTGCCAGAGTTCTTCGGCAATGTGCGGCATGATGGGCGAAAGCAGTGCCAGGTAGTGGCGCAGCACAGTATCGATGGTGTAGAGCGTGGCGTTCTTCACGGCGGGTTCGCCCTCACGCAGGTCGTTCTTGACTGCTTCGAGGAAGAGGGAGCAGTACTCGTTCCAGAAGAAGCTGTAAAGCGCCTGTGTGTACGTGTTGAACTCGTACTTGCTCAGAGCCTCGCCCACGGTGGTGTGCAGTTCTTTCAACTTGGCCAGAATATCTATGTGCACGGGTGAGAACTTGGGTGCCTCTGTACCTGGTTCTCCCTGCATCATGCGGAATCGGGCGGCATTGTAAAGTTTGTTAGCGAAGTTTTTACCTTCCTCAATCTGCTTTTCGTCGAATTTGACGTCGGTTCCCGTGGGGGCAATGCGCATAAGCCCGAAGCGCAGACCGTCTGCACCGTAGCGGGCAATGAGGTCGAGGGGGTCGGGGCTGTTGCCAAGGCTCTTGCTCATCTTGCGGCCCTGCAGGTCACGCACGATAGAGGTGAAGAATACGTTGCCAAAGGGTTTGCCGTCAGCAAAACGATAACCTGCCATAATCATGCGGGCTACCCAGAAGAAGATGATGTCAGGCCCGGTTACCAGGTCGCTGGTCGGGTAGAACTTGGCGCGGCACTCGGCATCCATCGTGGCGAATGGCCACAGCCAGCTGCTGAACCAGGTGTCGAGAGCATCCTCGTCCTGCACCCAGTTTTCTGGGTCTGCCGGGGGCTCTACACCCACATAGATATCACCGGCAACGGCATCTGCCTCGTCGAGCTTGGCTGCCTCCTGCAGTTCGGCGGCCTTGTCTTTGCGGTACCACACGGGTATGCGGTGTCCCCACCACAACTGGCGGGAAATACACCAATCCTGAATATTCTCCATCCAGTGGAAATAAGTTTTGCTCCAACGTTCAGGATAGAACTTAATTTTTCCGCTTCTTACTGCTTCGATCGCAGGTTTAGCGAGTTCTTTCATGTTGCAGAACCACTGATAGCTTACGAGAGTTTCAATCGGCACTTCACCACGTTCAGAATAACCGACTGCGTGAGTAATATCTTCAATTTTAACCAAAAGTCCTGCTTTTTCCATAGCTTCAACAGTTTTGTCACGAGCAGTGAAACGGTCGAGTCCGACAAATTCCGCAGGAACTTTGTCATTCAAAGTTGCAT
>JAZNVF010000024.1:0-7677 GCA_045592685.1 Akkermansia sp.
TATGTTGGTTATGATGGTGTACACGTCCTTGAAGCCGCCCTTGCCGGTCAGACGCGGGGCGAACCAGGTGGTCGGCCAACCTGGGTCGGTGCGCTGGTCGAGCTTGTCATTCACCTCCTGCGGCAGGTCGCAGGTCCAGCCTTCCACAATAGTCAGCACGGGGCCCTGCCCCTTCACCAGATTCATGCGAATCATGGTCACGGGCACATTACCCTTGGAGACGAAGTGCAGAGAGTAGCCGCCGCCACGGAAGTATTCGCGGTTGGCCGGGCACCATTCGGAGGCACCCATCATAGCCTCGATGTCGGCCTGGGTGGTCTCGCCGGTCTTCTTCATGATGGGAGTGCCATCGGGAGCGGTGGCGTGCATGTTGCCGTCCAGAGCGGTGGAACCGGAGTTGATGAGGTGCATGATACCGTCCTTGGCCAGACCCTCCATGGTGTAACCGGTCACGCGCTTCACAGCAGCGGGGCTCCAGTAGGTACGGATGTCGGAGAAGCAGGCGGCGCGGCCGGTGAGCTGGTGGAGCAGCAGCATGCAGACGCCGTTCATGGCATCGTTCTCAGTGGCGAAGGGGATAGCTTCGCGCGGGCCGTTCCAGTCGAAGGTGCTGTTGAGCAGGGACTCAGCCATGTCGCCGTTCGGGTAGAAGTCGGTCCAGTGGCGCTGACCCTGGAAACCACCGCAGATGGCGTTGAAGCCCAGGCCTTCTTCCTCGCGGTCAATAGTCTTGAGGTAGGGGTTGCCGTGCATCATGTCGCGGAAGATGATGGTCATGAGGATAGACTCGCGCAGGGTGCGCTCCTTCTCCTCGGGGGAGAGCACGAGGTCGGGGCGGTTGCGATCCGGACCAATCTTCACATACTTCTTGGCCCACTCCATGGCGAGGTCGAACTCAGCCTTGTCGTAGATGCCCAGCTCCATGCGGCGGCGCACCTCGGTCATATCGACAGCCTGCACGCGCATGCCCATGTAGCTCTCCCAGAAGGACTGGTCCACGATGGAACCGGCGATACCCATGGAGCAACCACCGATGGAAAGATAGCCCTTGCCACGCAGGGTGGCCACAGTCAGACCGGCACGGGCGAAGCGCAGAATCTTCTCAGCTACGTCTTCGGGGATGGAGGTGTCGTCAGCATCCTGCACGTCGTGGCCGTAGATGGAGAAGGCGGGCACACCCTTCTGGGCGTAACCGGCCAGAGCGGCGGCGAGGTATACAGCGCCGGGGCGCTCGGTGCCATTGAAGCCCCAGATAGCCTTGGGTGTGGTGGCGTCGGTTTCGAAGGTTTCGGTGATGTAGCACCAGCAGGGAGTCACGATGAGGGAGCAGCCCACGTTGTTCTCAGCGAACTTCTGGTTGCAGGCTGCGGCCTCGGCCGGGCCACCGATGGTGGTGTCGGCGATGATGCACTTCACGGGCTGGCCGTTGGCGTGGGTGACGTTGGCCTCGATGAGGGCAGCGGCAGCCTTGGCCATGTTCATGGTCTGATCCTCCAGCGATTCACGCACGCCGAGACGGCGACCGTCAATCGTCGGGCGAATCCCGATGGTCGGTAATGTATCGTACTTCATATATGTAGATTACGGGTTAAATTATTTGGAAGAAGGGGTGGCGGGTTTGCGGAAGATGAGGCTGTAGAGCAGCACAACCGCAAAGCAGATGGCGGGCACGATGAAGGAAGCACGCACAGCAGCAGAGCTGGTGCCCAGGTTGGTGTCCCAGGTGTTGTCGAAGGCTGCGGTCAGGCCGAGCCAGCAGCTCCCGGCATCGCCGATGATGCCGGCCATCCACGGGGTGATGAGAGCACCACCGAGAATGGCCATGATGAGGCCGGCGGCGCCCAGTTTTACGTCGCGCTGGTTCAGGCCGCCCAGAGCAATGCCGTAGATGGTCGGGAACATCAGGCTCATGCAGCCGGACATGGCAATCAGGCAGAGCACGTTGGCCGAGAAGCCCAGACCGCCGATGGTGAAGAGAATGTCGGAGGGCAGGTAAATCGTGCCGGCGCAGCAGGCAATGGCTCCCAGGGCGAACAGGCTCATCATGCCGGCGGGGTTGAACTTCTTCATGTAGTAGGTGGCAACCCAGCGGCAGACGATGAAGAGGATGAGAGAAATCAGGTAGTAGGTAGCAGCCGTGGCCGGGGTCACGCCAAGCTCTTTGCAGCAGTAGACGTTCAGGTAGGTCCAGGCGGCAATCTGCACGCCCACATAGAAGAACTGGGCAATCACGCCGCACCAGTAGCGCGGCTGGCTCAGCAGCGAGAACAGCATGCTGCGGTAGTCACCCACCAGGAACAGGTAGATAATCGGACCGAGCGTGCCGTACAGCACCCAGTGCACCTTGTCCATGTCGGGGAAGATGAAGTAAAGCGCCGTGAGCGGTACAATGGCGAAGAGTGCAGCAATCAGCACGCGCAGGCCGCTGCCTTTGCCTTCGGCCTGTGCATCAGCAGCGCTGGTCGTTGCCGGGGTGTCTTTTGCGCGCAGGAAGAAGAGCCAGATGAGGAATGCAATACCACAGAGTCCTACATAGGGAGCACATACCCAGAAGAGCTCGTTGTGCACGATTTTGCTGAGCTGCTCGGCCGGCATGGTGGCGCGCTCGTCAGCGGTGGCGGGGTTCAGGTTGCTGAGGATGAGCTGCTGGGCCAGCAGAATGCCGGCAATGGAGCCCACGGGGTTGAACGCCTGCGCGAAGTTGAGGCGGCGCACAGCGGTTGCATCCGGCCCCAGCGAAATGACGTAAGGGTTACACGTTGTCTCGAGTACTGAGCAACCGCAGGCTACCACAAAGATGGCGATGAAGTAAATCTCAAAGCTCTGGTGAATGCAGGCCGGTATGTAGCAGAGTGCACCAAGGATGTACACCCCCAGACCAATCAGCACGCCCTTCTTGTAAGAGAATTCCTCGATGAGAATGGAGGCGAAAATGGCCAGTACAGCATAGGCACCGTAGAATGCAACCTGAACCAATGCAGCCTTTTCTTGCGGAATGGTAAAGATATTTTTGAACGCCGGAACCAGGTTATCCGTCATGTTATTCAACAGGCCCCAGAGAGCAAAGCAGCTCACGAGCATGAAGAAAATCGAGCGGAACTGGCGCGGCACAACAGTTGTAGCGTCACCTTTTACGTATTTGCTCATACCCCATATACTACCATCTTCTCTTTTCAGGTCAACAAAAAAAGGGCGGTATGCGCGGAAAAAAAAGCGATACCCGCAGTTGTGTGTTTTTTCGAAATAACAGTTCGCGGCTTTTTTTATTGCTTTAGGTGGGCATATATGCTATTTATATAGCTACACAAGGCCGAATGGATTGTATTCATTCGTTCTTTTCTGTTACATGGAGAAGACTCTTGTGTTCAGAATTAAATTAATCACTTATTTATGAAGCGTTTATTAATTTATGCCGGCTTGTCATGGGCAGCAGTGGCTTCAGCCGGTGAGTTTACGGCTTCCGACCATTTGTGGTATAAGCAGCCGGCCGGTGTGCCGAATACGGCTTTGCCCTGGACGGTTACGCCCCATGTTACCGGAAATCTTCCCTCCAAAAAAAATAAGGACACGTGGGAGAGCCAAACCTTGCCGATTGGTAATGGCCGCATGGGCGGTACTGTTTACGGTGGCGACCGTTTGGATTGTGTGGTGCTCAATGAAGTGAGCCTGTGGACCGGTGGGGCGAATGCCAATAAAAACGGTGAGGGGTATAAATACGGCCCGAAATCGGGTGAGGGAGAGTTCGGCAGCTACCAGCCATTTGCCAACCTTTATGCTGCTTATGAATACGCCGGTTCTCCTGTGGACTATGCGCGCTCTTTGGATTTGCGCAAGGCCGAAGCTGTTACCGAGTTTGCGGCTGATGGCGTGGGGTTCCGCCGCAGCTGCTTTGTGAGCCGCCCTGATGATGTGATGGTTTATACTGCCGAGGCAGATAACCCCGGTGCTATCACGGCTAATCTGGCTCTGGCACCCTACCACAATGTGACGTATCGTAAAGAGGGGAACGACACCATCATCATGCGCGGTATGTTGGCCAACGGTGAGCAGTTCGAGGGGCGCATGAAGGTTGTGACCAAGGGGGGCAGCATGGAGTTGCTCTTCCCTGACAGCAAGCTTGAGGTGGCGTACGCCGGTCGCGGCGATGCTGTGCACCCGGTGTTTGCACCCTCTCACTTGCCGCATATCAAGGTGAAAGGTGCTGATTCTGTGCAGATTTACATCACCCTGGCTACTGATTACAAGATGAGCTATGGCGATGCCTGGAGGGGGGAAGATCCCGCCGTGCGCAATATTGCCGTGCTCAAGTCTGCCGTTGCCAAGGGGGTGGAGGCTATTCGCGCCGACCATCAGCGTGACTTCGCTTCGTACTATGACCGCATGAGTGTTGATTTCGGTACGAGCGATGCTCAGCAGGCTGCTGCACCTACTGATGTGCGCCTGCAGGCCTACCGCACTCGCTACGACCATGGCCAGTCAACGAATGACCCGGATTTGGAAGAGTTGATTTACAACTACGGGCGCTATGTGCTCATTTCCGGCTCTCAACCCGGTAACTTGCCCGTGAATCTTCAGGGTATCTGGAACAACAAGGTGCACGCCCCCTGGGCCTGCGACTACCACAACAACATCAACCTGCAGATGTGCTATTGGGCTGCCGAGGTCGCTAACCTGGCCGAGTGTCACCAGCCGCTCATCGACTTCATTCAGGCCATGGAGCAGCCCCTTGCCGAGAGCACCCGCAAGCATTTCGGGGCTGATGTGCGTGGCTGGACTACCCGAATTTCCCAGAACCCCTGGGGTGCCGGTGGCTGGATTAAGTGGAACCCGCCTGTCAATGCCTGGTATGCTCTGCATATCTGGGATCGCTATCTGTACTCGCAGGACGAGACTTACCTGCGCGATGTGGCCTATCCCCTGCTGAAGAATATCTGCCATTTCTGGGAAGATGAGCTCAAGGAGGTCGGTGCTCAGGGCAAGGGGCTGCAGACTCGAAATAACGAAAAAAGTCCCGTGCAGGAACTTACGGTGGACAAACACCCCGAACTGGCCGAAATCAAAGAGGGCGCGCTCGTTTGCCCCATGGGCTGGTCGCATGAATGGGGCCCCCTCGAGGACGGCTGCGCTCATGACCAGCAGCTGATTTGGGAGCTGTTCGACAACACCGTGCGCGCCGCTGAGATTCTGGGCGTGGACGCTGAGTGGGCCGCAGAGTTGGCCTCCAAGCGTGACCGACTGGTGGGCAACCGCATAGCTCCCGGTGGGTACCTGCAGGAATGGATTGTAGACCGCCCCCGCATGGTGTCCAACCATCGCCACACCTCGCACCTCATCGGTGTGTTCCCCGGTACGTCCATTTCGATGACCAAGACACCAGACTTTGCCAAGGCTGCCATGAAGAGCCTGGAGCTGCGCGGCCTGGGTAAGGATAATCGCCGCAGTTGGACCTGGCCCTGGCGCACGGCGCTCTGGGCTCGCTTCCACCAGCCTGCGAAGGCTTACAGCATGGTGCAGCACTACATTCGCTACAATGTGCTCGATAACCTCTTTGGCGATCATCCCCCCATGCAGATGGACGGCACCTTCGGCATGCCCGGCGGCATGAGCGAGATGCTTATACAGAGCCATGCCGGTGTTATCGAGCTGCTGCCGGCCATTCCGACAGCGTGGTCAGACGGCCATGTAAAGGGTATTCGCGCCCGCGGCAATATTACCGTTGATATTGAGTGGAAACAGGGTAAAGTGACGGGTTATCAGCTCACCACAACAACCCCGAATCCCTCTCCCGTGACCGTGGTGGTCAATGGTGAGCGTGTGCAGGTTACTCCCACGGTGAAGCCCGCAACCAGGTAAAATCCCTACCATTTCATCATCAAAAAGCCGTTACCCGATGGGGGTGACGGCTTTTTTGTGCCCAAAACTGCGATTTCTAACTGATTTTGTGGTGTTTGTGCCATATTGCATTTGCCAAATCTGAAAATATGTGCTATAGTGCGCGCATGGCGAACACAGAAAGCTTTACCGCAAAGATGGCAGCCGCTTTGGGGCTGGATGAGCAGATGATTGTCCCCTACGGTCGCGATAAGGCCAAGGTGAGTCTGCAGGTGCTGCGCGAGCGTGAGCGCAAGGGCAAGCTTATATTGGTGAGTGCTCTTACCCCGACCCCGGCCGGTGAGGGCAAGACGACGGTTTCCATCGGTCTGGCACAGGGGCTGAAGGCTAACGGTAAGAATGTGTGCCTGGCACTGCGAGAGCCGAGTATGGGGCCGGTATTCGGGCGCAAGGGCGGTGCCACGGGTGGCGGTGCATCGAGCATTATCCCGGGTGAGAGCATCAACCTCTGCTTTAATGGTGACTTCCCCGCTATTACGAATGCCAACAACCTGCTGGCTGCTGTTATCGACAATGCCCTTTTCTATAAGACAACCCGCCTGGACCAGAACAAAGTGCTCTGGAAGCGCGTGATTGACATGAACGACCGTGCCCTGCGCAACATCGTGGTGGGGCTGAACAAGAACGGTGTGCCCCGTGAGGAAGGCTTTAACATCACCCCCGCCTCGGAAATCATGGCCTGCTTCTGCCTGGCTGAAGATTTGGAGGATTTGCGCCGCCGTATCGACAACATCGTGGTGGGCTTCACCGCAGATGATCAGGCGGTATACGCTCGCGAGTTCGGTGTGACAGATTCTCTGCTGGCCATTCTGCGAGAGGCTATCAACCCCAATCTTGTACAGTCTCTTGAGGGGGTGCCCGCATTCGTACATGGCGGCCCCTTCGCCAACATCGCCCATGGTTGCAACTCCGTCATCGCTACCAAGATGGCTCTCGCTTGTGCCGACTATGCCGTGACCGAGGCCGGTTTTGCCTTCGACCTGGGAGCAGAGAAGTTCCTCGACATCAAGTGCCGCCAGAGCGGCTTGTCGCCGGATGCTATCGTGATTGTCGCTACCATCCGCGCGCTGAAGATGCATGGCGGCGTGGCCAAGACTGAGCTCGACCCGCCGAATGCAGACGCCGTGCGGCGCGGTCTTGCTAACCTGCAGGCACACATCGAGAGCGCCAAGCTCTACAATCGCCCCGTGACTGTCGCTATCAATCTTTTCGAGGCTTTCGATACCGAGGAAGAAATTGCCGCCGTGAAGGAACTCTGTGCCGAGATGGGCGTGGGGTGCGCTGTGGCCAATGTCTTTGGTAAGGGCGGTGAGGGTGCCCGCGAGCTCGCCACCATTGTGGCTGAGAGCATGGAGGGTGCCGCCCCCGAGCCGTACAAGTGTCTCTATGAGCTTGATATTCCCGTCGAGGAACGCATGGCGACCATTGCCCGCAAGATTTACGGAGCCGAGGGCGTGGTTCTGACCAAGGCTGCACAGAAGAAATTAGCTCTTATGGCTGCCAACGGCCTGACCGACCTGCCCATCTGCATGGCCAAGACTCAGAACTCCCTGTCCGACAACGCTGCGCTGCCCGGTCGCCCCACCGGTTTTACTATCACGGTGCGCGACTTCGAGATTGCGAATGGTGCCGGGTTCCTGGTGGCGCTCTGCGGCGACATCATGCGCATGCCCGCTCTGCCGAAAGTTCCCTCAGCTTGTGCCATTAAGGTGGATGCTGATGGCAATATATCCGGTATGAAGGGCTGATAGTTAACCATTTAACACACGTTGCCCCGATAAACAC
>JAZNVF010000025.1:0-36722 GCA_045592685.1 Akkermansia sp.
CCCCTCCCTTATCAGTGATTTCCTCCTCGGAATTCGTACTCCTCAATATCCCGGTATGTGGCGTACATAGAACCCGCCGCAGCGTCTCGGGGTGGTGTACCAGCGCGGACCTACTCCGCGACCGCTTCCCGAGGTGTCAAAACGGATGCCCGCCACCATCACAAAGACATGTCCTCTCTTGGTGTATACCGTCAGCCATTTGCCGAAGCCGGGACGCCCCCAATGCAGGTAGGTGTGGCTCGTCGGGTGCGAGTCTTTCCTCAGCAGGCCGGCCTCGCGGAGTATGAAGGATGTGGACCCCGAGCAATCGTACGCAGAGTCGTGGTGGCGCCCGTGACCACCCCCTCGGCGGTACGGTTTATTGATAATCTTGTTACCTGCGGCAATAACGCGCTTGATGCGCGCCGGGGCTTTTTCTGGTGCTACGGCCCTACCATTACGCAGCACGTATGCCGTGTAGCCTTTGCGGAACACGTATCGCGGCGTATATGCATTCTGCTGGAGTTGCTGCTGTTGGGCGCACCCGCCCAGCACGAGCAGCATTACAGAAAGCAGTAGTGCTGATATATGTCTCATACAGTGAGTTAAAACGGTACCCGTGCATTGTATCACACTTCTACCATTTAGGCAAGCCAAATAAGGAAAAACCAGCACGTTTGCCGGGTGGAACGGCTCAGACGGCAGGTTTGTAAGCCCTTGATGTCTCATGTGTGAGGGTGTGAGCATGAAAAGGCAGGTAAGCGAAAAGAATGTTGACCGGGTGAACACGCAGGTTGCGCTGCATGTGGCAGGCAGGTGTTTTATTGCAAAATTATCTTGACTCTGCGCGTTGGCGGGTTATACTCTCAGATAAGGAAGTTTTAACCGTTTTTAAAGTCATGAAGAATACAGTTTGTACACTCATAGTGGGCGTGGCAACCGTTGGTGGTTGCGGGGTGTTGCATGCTCAGTCGCCTGCTGCAACAGCTCAGACGATCCCTGAGGCTCAGCCGACGGCTCCTGCGCTGACTCCTTTGCAGCAGCGCCGCGCGGAGCGCATCGCAGCCAGACAGGCAGCCCGTGCGGCCGCTGCTGAGGCGCGGGCCGATAAGGAAGCGGCGGCGGCAGAACTCAAGGAGCTCGGTATACTGCCGGCGAAGTATGCAGCCTGCTTGCTGCAGGCTATCAACACGTCCGACGAGCCTGTACTTGAGCTGTTGCTGCGTGCCGGGGTAGATCCGAACGTGCGTGATTCGAACGGTGAGTATGCCCTGCACTGGGCGGTAAAGACGAACCAGCCGCATTTTATGGATATACTGCTGGATGCCGGTGCGGATATAGATGCACGCAATCCCCGCACACGCGCAACGGCACTGCATCTGGCTGCCTGGAATGAGACTCCGGAGTGTCTGCGCCTGCTGCTCAGCGAAGAGGCTGATTTCAACGCTGCTGATGTGGTGGGGGATACCCCCATGCTCCGTGCGATTAAGCTGGGGCACACAGAGAATGTGCTTGCGCTGGTTGCTGCCGGTGCTGATGTGAAACAGTCCAATAATGAAGGTGTTACTCCGTTGTTGGCTGCAGCTCGTGGTGGATATTCCGAGTGTGTGCAGGCTCTGATAGCCGCCGGTGCTGTGAAAGACCTCGCTGCTGCGGCTGTGGCCGGTGATTTGTATGTGCTCAACTACTTTATCTCAGCCGGGGTGAAGGTGAACGTGCGCAATGGTCTGGGGGAAACCCCGCTGCACCTGGCTGCTGAGTTCGGTCATGCCGAATGTGTGAAATCTCTCCTGAATGCCGGTGGCTGGATACTTGCCAAAAACAAGTTGGGCGCTACTCCCCTGCACGAGGCTGCTGCCGGTGGTCATCTGCCGTGCGTGGTGCTGCTGCGCGATACCGGGGCTGATATCAATGCCCGCGGGGCTTATGGGACCACCCCCATCAGTCGTGCTGCGGCAGGTGGTCATGCCGAATGTGTGAAATACCTCATTTCTGTGGGGGCTGATGTGAATGCGGCGGATGACTATGGAGTGACCCCTCTCATGTGGGCTGCCTCCAATGGCCATGCCACTACGCTGAAGCTCCTTCTCGATGCCGGAGCGAATAAGAATGCGGTTGATAAGGCCGGTGAAACGGCTCTTCACATCGCTACGGAAAAGAACAAATCCGAGTGTATTCGCCTGTTGAGGTGATTATTGGGTAAGCCAATCATTCCCCGACCGGGGTTATTTCCGGTTTTTATGTTCAGCCCTGACCAACGTCAGGGCTGCTACGTGTTTTACCCCCGGCAGTTGCAACAGGGCGTGGCAGCAGGCGCGGACTGTGGAACCGGTGGTGTATACGTCGTCTATGACGACCAGGTGTTCCGGCAGGGAACGTCGTCCTTTGGCATAGGCGGGCAGGGGGTGGAAGGATTGGTAGGCATTCTGGCGGCGCTGAGTGGCGCTCAGGCGGGTCTGGCTGTTGTGAGTGGTTTCGCTGCGTTGGAGCACGCGTGCGACCGGCAGATTCAGAAATCTGCCCAGGGCATACGTGAGTTCTGCGGCCTGGTTGTATCCGCGCTGCTGTTCGTGTGCAGCGGTGGTGGGTACGGGGACGAGTGTGGCACTTGCGAAGTCGCGGTTCAACTCGGGCGTGCTATGCCACAGTTCGGCCAGTACCGGAGCGAGAGCCGGTGCCAGGTAATTGGCATGGCGGTACTTGAGCTTGTAGATGAGCTCCATGTTGCGTTCATCTCCGCGAAGAGCCGAGCGCGCCAGTTCGAATGGGCGAGGTTGCGAGGTACAGGCCGGGCAGCAATCGGTGCTTGCCGGAGTGGCTGTCAGCATGGCCCCGCAATACAGGCAGATGGGTCTGGGCAAGCGCTCCAGACCGGCCAGGCAATCGGGGCATAGGCTCAGCTCGGCCGATTCGTGGCAGAGAACGCAGGTGGTGGGGTAAATCCAGCTCAGCATGGCAGGGCGTGGTTGGTGCCCTGCTGCTGTCAGCGGTGGCGGCTCAGGAATTCCTTGGCGGCGTTCTGGTAGGCGAGAGAGGCCTGTCCGTAGGGGTCGTGCTCGATGACGGTTTTGCCGAAGCTGGGAGCCTCTGCCACGCGTACGGAGCGGGGGATGACGGTGGTGTACATCTTGTTGGGCAGCACTTCCTTCACCTGGGCGATAACCTGGTTGGCCAGGTTGGTGTTGCTGTACATGGTCATGAGCACACCCTCATGTCTGAGGTCAGGATTGGCGCCGCTTTCGCGTATTTGCTCCACGACGTAGAGAATCTTGGAAAGACCGTCCAGGCTCAGGAACTCGCACTGCATGGGGGTGAGTACTTCATCGCACGCGCACAGGGATGAGGTCATGAGTACACCCAGTGACGGCGGGGTGTCGAGGAATACGTAATCATAGTAATTACTGCTGCGCAGACCCTCCATAGCATCGCGCATGCAGGTGATGTGAGTGCCGTTCTGCGTGAGCTCAACCTCCACGCCTGAGAGGTCCATGTGCGCGGGGATGATGGAGAGATTGCGGCGGTTGGCCGGCATGATGAGATCCTCCATCAACTTGTTACCGATAAGAGCCTGGTAAAGACTCTGCCCGCTGCTGGCCTCGATACCGAGGGCGGACGATGCGTTGGCCTGCGAGTCTACATCAATAAGCAGTACCCTGCGCCCGCGCTTGGCAAGTGCGGCTGAGAGGTTGACAGCGGTGGTGGTTTTGCCCACACCACCCTTCTGGTTGGCTATGGCTATGACTTTCACGCGCGCCATTCTAGCGTATTCGATGACCGATTTCAAGCGATAATTGTTGCCACAGTCTCACCGATGTGCTAAACTCACGTCATGCAGGCAGAACAGCTCATCGCCGCTGCGCGGCAACTCTGTGAAGAGATGGAATCCCTCACCTTCTCTGCTCCCGTGGCTTATACCTATAACCCTCTCACTTATGCCTGGGCCGGGCATGAGCAGTATATCCGCCGTTTTGGCAATGGTCCGAAAGATGTACTCTATCTCGGTATGAACCCCGGCCCCTTCGGTATGGCTCAGACGGGGGTGCCTTTCGGCGAGATTGCGGCTGTAACGCTGTGGATGGGTATCACCGCTCCCATCGGGCAACCACCGGCCACGCACCCCAAGCGACCGGTGCAGGGGTTCAGTTGTCCCCGCTCGGAGGTGAGTGGGCGGCGCCTGTGGGGGCTGTTTGAGTCTCTGTACGGACCGGCTGAGAATTTCTTTGCACGTTCCTATGTGGCGAATTACTGTCCGCTTATCTGGATGAGTGAGAGAGGTTCCAACATCACCCCCACACAGCTGCCGGCGGAGCAGGTCGCGCAGATAGATGCCGCCTGCCAGCGCCACCTGGTGCGGCTTATCGAGGTGCTGCAGCCGCGCTGCCTGGTCGGGGTGGGCGGCTACGCCCTCAAGCAGCTGCAGCTCGCCGCTGCGGCGCTCCCTGACCGCGAATTCACCCTGGGCACTATTCTGCACCCCAGCCCAGCCAGCCCCACGGCGAACAGATGCTGGCCCGCCCGCCCTCTGCAGCAGTTGCAGGATATCTTTGCTCAGGCAGGGCTCTGCCTGCCCTGATTGGTTCAACACCGGCGACGCCGGGTCATTAACCAGGCCTGAGCAAACAGGATGAGTGTTACACTGGTCAGTTCGGGGACCAGAGGGTGAAAGCCTGGGGCGTTGAATCGTTGGTGGGGAGTGAGAGGGTGTATTCGTCATTGAGGGCATCCTCAATGCTACTCTACTGTATAACATAAACAGATGGTAGAGCAAGCCCAAAAACCGCATTTTGCTATTTTTATAGTGCGCTGTTTTTTGTGGATGCTATGAGGATTTAGCTTGCATTAGAGTGGACTCCAGAGTAAAATAGGGATGTTATGAACAGACTTGCAGGAAAAACTGCTATAGTGACAGGTGCCGGTCGTGGTATCGGCAATGCGGTAGCCCGCCGTTTTGCGGAGGAGGGTGCCAAAGTTGTGCTTATCTCTCGCAACCCCGCTTCCTGCGGAGCAGCGGCAGATGCCATCAATGCTGAATTTCCCGGCAGTTGCAAGGCTTTTCCCTGCGACGTGGCAGATGCCGCAGCGGTAGAGGCCTGTGTGAAGGCTGTGCTGGCCGAGTACCCCACGGTGGATATTCTGGTGAATAATGCCGGCATTACCCGCGACACTCTGCTGATGCGCATGAAAGAGGCTGACTGGGATGCCGTGATGGATACGAACCTGAAGAGCGTGTTCTTTTTCGTGAAGGCTCTGCAGCGCACGCTTATGAAGAGCCCGGCCGGGCGTATTATCAACATGGCATCTGTCGTCGGGCTGACCGGTAACCTCGGTCAGGCCAACTATGCTGCCTCGAAGGCTGGTGTTATCGGCTTTACCAAGTCTATGGCTCAGGAGCTTGCCAGTCGGAAGGTTACCTGCAATGCCATTGCTCCCGGGTTTATCGCAACTGACATGACGGATGCTATCCCAGAGGCTGCCAAGGAGGCTATCCTTTCCCGCATCCCGATGAAAGATTTGGGCAAGCCTGAGGATATTGCTAACTGTGCCCTGTTCCTGGCCAGTGACGAGTCACGTTACATGACTGGTCAGGTGCTTGTGTGTGACGGTGGCATGGTCATGTAAGTGACAGGACGATTTAAGTTTTGAGTACGGAAAGACCCGGTGTACTGTTTTGCAGTACGCCGGGTTGTTGTGTACGGAGCCGGTGCAAGTGGGTTACTTGCGCAGCAGGTTAATTTTGTCTCGCAATACGGCGGCTACTTCGAAGTCGAGTCTGGCAGCGGCTTCTTTCATCTCTTTTTCCAGGCGGCGGATGGTGTCTGCCACGTTCTCTTCATCTTCTTCACCGGCCATGAATACAGCTCCTTCGGCTTCATCATCATCGGGGGTGTAGAGTCGCAGGGTGCTCTGGTCTGCACGGGCAACGGTGTGGGGGGTAATGCCGTGAGCTTCGTTGTAGGCGAGCTGAATGGCTCGGCGGCGGTCACTTTCCTCGACCAGGCGGCGGATGGAATCTGTCATCACGTCACAGAAGAGCACACACTCGCCATGTACGTGGCGGGCTGCGCGACCGGCGGTCTGAACCAGACTGGTTTCATTGCGCAGAAACCCCTCCTTGTCGGCATCAAGTATGCAGACAAGTGAAACTTCGGGCAAATCGAGCCCCTCTCGCAACAGGTTGATACCCACCAGTATGTCGACAGAGCCGCTGCGCAGTTTACGCAGGATTTCCACACGCTCAATCGCATCCACATCGGCATGTATATACTCCACACGCAGTCCGATATTGCGCAGGTAGTCGGTAAGATCCTCGGCAGTGCGCTTGGTGAGTGTTGTAACCAACACACGTTCTCGCACGCTCACGCGGGCATGGCATAGCTCGATGGTCTTGTCAATCTGACCGTCGAGCGGCAGCAGTGTGATTTTCGGTTCGGGCAGACCGGTGGGGCGTATGAGTTGCTCGACGATGAGCGGCTGACCGAGCCCGTTGGGGTTAAACTGTTCTATCGGGGCAGACGATGGGTGGGGCGGCACGCGCAGTTCATCGAGCTTGTGGAAGAATACCCCCCTGAAGTCCACCGGTGCGTGGGTAATGGCTTGGCTGGCCTTCTGGCTGCGGGCGTGAGTATTACCCCGCTTGGCTTTCAGTACGGGTATGTAGCTTTTATTGCCCGGTACGCAGTTCACATATTCGAATGGGCCGGGGGTGGCGCTTACGTACACCAGCTGGGCCTGGCGAGCCATGAATTCATCGAACCGCAGCGGGCGGTTGTCGAGGGCTGAGGGTAGGCGGAACCCGTGGTCGATGAGCACCTGTTTGCGCGAGCGATCCCCCTCATACATGCCGCCGATTTGTGGTACGGTGGCGTGAGATTCATCGATGATGGTCAGGTGGTCGGCCGGGAAATAATCCTGAAGGGTTGAGGGGGTGGAGCCCGGAGCTCGCCCTGCCAGGTGGCGCGAGTAGTTCTCAATCCCCTTGCAGAAACCTATCTCATTGATGAGTTCCAGATCGTAGTCTGTGCGCATTTTGAGGCGCTGCGCTTCGATGAGTTTGTTCTCTTTTTCGAACTCAGCTACGCGCTCCGCCAGTTCCTTGCGGATGGAAAGAATGGCGGGGTGGCGCTTCTCCGGAGAGGAGACGTATTGCTTGACCGGGAAAAAGAGGTAGCTGTCCATGCGGTCACGGGTGCGGCCGGTTGTGGCGTCGATGAGCGAGATGGCGTCGATTTCCTCCCCGAAAAACTCCACGCGTATCGCTTCGCCATCGCTCTGAGCCGGGTATATCTCTACCACATCACCCCGCACGCGGAATGTTCCTCGGCGAAAGTCAAAATCGCTGCGCTCAAAAAGAAGCTCGGTCAGGCAGGTCAGCATTGCATCGCGATCCAACTCTTGCCCTACTCGTATGGAGAGCGTCAGTTCGCGGTAATCCTCGGGTGACCCCAGACCGTAAATGCAGCTCACACTTGCCACCACGATGACATCGCGCCGCAGCAGCAGCGAGCGCATGGCATTCAGGCAAAGTCTATCAATTTCTTCATTGATGGCACTGTCTTTTTCGATATAGGTATCAGTGCTGGCGATGTAAGCCTCCGGCTGGTAGTAGTCGAAGTAGGATACGAAATATTCTACCGCATTGTGCGGAAAGAAACTCTTGAGCTCGGAGTAGAGCTGCGCGGCAAGTGTTTTGTTGTGCGAGAGTACGAGTACCGGTCTGTCTTGTGCGGCGATGATGTTCGCCATGGTGAAAGTTTTGCCGCTGCCGGTTACACCCAGCAGGCATTGGTGTCTGTTGCCTGCCTGCAGCGATTTGAGGAGCTTGCCTATAGCCTGCTCCTGGTCGCCTGAGGGCTTGTAGTCTGTCACCAGTTGAAAGATGGACATGGGGCTGTGCCGGTATTGTAGCGTGTCTGTTGTCCGCTGGCAAGAAAATAACCCCTCATTGCCCGGATTTTGCTGAGAAGCTCTTTCTTCTGTTCTGTGCGAATCACATATCAACCCAGCGGATAATGTGGTCATGCTCATCTCGGTATTGTCCGCACAGGCAATCATCGGGCAAGATATGGAAGCGCCCACCCTCGCGTTGGGGCAGGGGGGTATCGCCCTCCGTGGCCGGTAGAATTTCTACCCGCCCCTCACTTTCTTTGTAGCACAGCTTGCGACCGGGGTAGAAATCGAGCAATTCACGGCGGTATTCCCCATGGGGCGGGTAGGTGGCACACAGAACCAGCCCACTGGGGTGGGTGTGCCTCTGATGGTGGCACCCGACGTACCAAGGCTGCAGCAAGAGATTATATTCGATTTGGCCCAGTTCAGCCAAAACGTGCTGAAATTCTTCTACTCCTTTATCTGCATACTTTAGTAGGTGGTTAGCCAGGCTTTCATATTCTTCTCGCAGCGGCAACAGCACTGACATGCTGTCAGCATCGTGTATGGACTTCATCACCGTCCGGGCTCGCCTGATGTACATTAGGGTATGTGAGTCAATGACCTCCTGTGGCACCTCGTCTGGTTCACTCGATTCGAATATGCAGTCTTCATACAATGATGGCAACTCGGCAGGGCTTATAACATGAAGCTCGGTAAAATTCCGGTTACCTGTAGTTCTGCCAAGATTTAATTGCGGAATAGTTTTGTTACCTCCGGCCTTGTGGGGAGGGGTTACGAGAACGTAACTGTGAGCTACCCTTTCTGATAGCGTGGCGGGATTCAATGCCTCTCCTTCTGTAAGAGCATGGAGAACCACTCGCAGTCTCATATTGTGCGAAGCGCACTCCATTTTCCAAAGTTCAGCAGAAGAAAGATGCCACATGTCACTATCCCACCCCTCATTGCATCTCCACAGGTAGAGCCAGGTCCTGTATGTCTCCCCTTCATCTTCATCAACGCTCGTGAGGGAGTAGAGATACTCAGGCTTGCGCAGCAAACGCTCCCGCACTTC
The DNA here is from genome assembly GCA_045592685.1 of Akkermansia sp. Lineage (GTDB taxonomy): Bacteria > Verrucomicrobiota > Verrucomicrobiia > Verrucomicrobiales > Akkermansiaceae > Akkermansia. The sequence continues at coordinate 8,921 of JAZNVF010000025.1, forward strand.
CTCCGGGGAGCAAGGTAACTCCACTCCGAAGTAGTAGTGTTCATCATCTGGCAATAGAAGATTTGTTGGTTTCGGCATAACTCGTCAGGTTGATGTTTTTATACCATTGAACGTGAATAAAATCAAATATATTCACTCATCTTTTTCGGTACCGGTGGTGCGGGGTACACTACCACCCGGAGCCCGATACGATGCAATGACGGCGCGCGAGCGATAAATTCCTGTCACGGTACTGCTTTTGGCTTGACAGTTGCGGCGCGGATTTTTATACTACCAGCGTATGGGTGCGCCGTTGCGTGCTCGCAAATGAACGGCCTGCTTTGCACCGGCACATGGACTCATCCCCTGAAAAGGAGGGTTCGCTGATTGCAGAACAGATATAGCCCATAGCTAAACCCCACATCATCAGACTTTACTAATGTCACGTTTTTTAAAGAAATTAGCCGGGTGGTTCTCGTATGATATCGGGATCGACCTTGGCACAGCCAATACGCTGGTCTATATCAAAGATCAGGGTATTGTGCTGCGAGAGCCCTCCGTTGTTGCCATGAGTGGTGACAGGGTAAGGGCCGTGGGTGAGGATGCAAAACGAATGGTTGGTCGCACGCCCGGCAGCGTGGTGGCCATTCGCCCACTGAAGGACGGTGTGATAGCCGACCTGAATGTGGCCGAAGAAATGCTCAAGTATTTCATCCAGAAGGCGTGTTCGCGCAGAAGTCTGCGCGGCCCGCGCATTCTCATTGCTCATCCCTCCGGCATTACGGAGGTGGAGCGCCGCGCTATTGAAGACAGTGCGGAGCACTCAGGCGCCATAGCCGTGCGCCTTATCGAGGAGCCGATGGCTGCTGCCATTGGCGTGGGTCTACCCTATACCGAGCCAATCGGCAGCATGATTGTTGATATCGGCGGCGGTACGACAGAGGTGGCCATTATATCCCTTTCCGGCATCGTGTACAGTCAATCCGAGAGGTGCGGCGGCGATGCGTTGGACGACACCATCACCCGCCACATGCTCGCGGCCCACAATCTGTTGGTCGGTCCCCGCACGGCGGAGGAGATTAAGATTCGTGTCGGTTCGGCCCACCCCCTGCAGCAGGAACTGCAGATGGAGGTGAAGGGGCGCGACCGCGGCACGGGACTTCCCAAGACGGTGACCGTGAGATCCGAAGAAATACGTGAGGCCCTGAAGGACAAACTCGACGTCATTGTGAGTGCCGTTCGGAATACCCTGGAGCACTGCCCGCCTGAGCTGGCCAGTGACCTGTATGACCGAGGTATCGTAGTGGCGGGCGGCGGCGCCCTTCTGCGTGGCCTGGCTGACCTGCTGCATGAGCAGACCAGCCTGCCTATCACCATAGCGGACGATCCTTTAAGTGCTGTAGCAGAAGGTACAGGCAAGTTCTTACAGGAAAACGACGACGTCTTCGAAGAAGAGTGATAGGGGCATGCCCTGCCTGCCCCGTGCCACTCCGGCAATTGCAAGCACCGGTCGCGCTTTCCTGGTAAAACAGGGAGAGCTGCCGGTCTTTGCACGTCAGACGGAGCTGCCATCGGGAACAGGTACAGGTATGCGGGCTATGTTATCATGACTTTTTTCATGTGTACAACCCCAAACTAACCTGAAACTTTGTCCATTATTTCCAAAATGATTCATTCCGTGAAACGCCTCTTCGGGTTTGGCCAGTGCAACCCGAAAGAGGGCACAACCATCGTCATCAATTCCGAGAAACTGGAGCGCCGTGTAGCACTGCTAGAAGACGGCGTGCTCGAGGAATACAGCATCGAGCGTGAGGGCGAAGATAATATCGTGGGCGGCATTTTCAAAGGCCGTGTCAAGAACATTGAGCCGGGGCTCAAGGCTATGTTCGTTGACATCGGTTACGAGAAAAACGCCTTCCTGCACTTCTGGGATGCCCTGCCACTCGCGCTGGACTCCTCTCTGGAAGAAATTCAGAAAGAAGGCCGCCCCCGAAAACAGCAGAAAAAGATTACCAGCAAGGATATACCCGATATCTACCCCATTGGCTCTGAGATTATGGTGCAGGTGACCAAGGGCCCCATCAGTTCCAAGGGCCCCCGCGTGACCACCAATATCTCGCTGGCCGGGCGCTATATCGTGCTCATGCCCTATACGGATCAGTTCGGTATATCCCGCAAGATTGACGACCCCAAGGAGCGCCAGCGACTGCGCCAGATTGTGCAGAAGCTCAATGTGCCCGAGGGTATGGGTATCATCATGCGTACGGTAGCACAGGGGCAGCGTTTCCGCCACTTTGTGCGAGACCTGGCCATGTTGCTGCAGCAGTGGCATGAGGTGGAGGAGAAGTATTCCTCCCGCCCGGCTCCGCAGTGCGTGTACCGCGAGCCCGACCTCATCGAGCGTACGGCGCGTGACTTCCTGACGGATAATGTGGACAATATTGTCTGCGACAACCTGGAGACCACCCAGCGCATGCAAGAGATAGCCGGCAAGATATCTCGCCGAGCCAAGCGCCACATTCAGCATTACCCCTGCCGCCAGCCCATATTCGAGGAACTCGGCGTAGAGAAGCAGATTAACGAGGCTTTCCAGCGCCAGGTGTTGCTGCCCTGCGGCGGGTACTTGGTTATTGATGAGACGGAGGCTCTCATCGCCATCGATATCAATACCGGTCGAAATAAAGGTAACAAGGATCTCGATAAAACCATACTTGAGACCAACCTCGAGTCTGCTCGTGAGATTGCCCGCCAGTTGCGTCTGCGCAATATCGGTGGTTTGGTTGTGGTGGACTTCATCGACATGCGCCACCGCAAGGACCAGATGGCTGTTTACAAGGCCATGAAAGATGCGCTTAAGCGCGACAAGGCCAAGACTCAGGTCATGCAGATAACCCCCATCGGTCTGATGGAGATGACCCGCCAGCGCATCAATGAATCTCTGCTCGACTATGTGAACGACCACTGCCCCTACTGCCACGGGCGTGGGCGCATTAAGAGCGTGATGACCATGAGCGTGGAGATTCAGCGCCAGCTGAAGGCTACCATCCTGCGCTACCGCGACACTGTGGGAGATATGGTGGTAGTGGTGAACAGCGACGTGCTCTCGCGCTTCAAGAATGAGGACTCCAAACTGCTCATGGAGCTTGAGCGCCAGTGCGCCGGGCGCCTCATTTTCCGCAGCGACCCCTCCATACACCGAGAGGCCTTCGCCATCCTCGACCCCGCGAATGGCAATAAGACTCTCTACCAGGTCAATATGTAAACTCCGAAAATCGCCCCGCACTGAAAAGTGCGGGGCGATTTGTGGGTAAGCCAGCTGCGATAGGTGCTCTGCAGAGAAAGCTCAGGCTCTTAAACGAAAAGGGGCTTCGTACTTGTCATTTGGCTACGGGTCGGGTACAATGCGTGGAGATATGGAAATAACGCTCACCAAAGTTGACGGGCGGCTTGTGCTTACACCGGCTGGGTGTCGCCCTCGGCTGGAGAGAGCCTTTGCTGTTTCGGCCGGGCGGGGGATGCTCGATTTGCTGCGCTATGGTTTGCCCGGGGGAGCGGCGCCGGTGCTGGCTTGGTTTCGTGAGCATGCTCGTGAATATATGGCGGAGTATCTGCGCCGTCTGCGGCGGGGGGATTCTGCAGATGTGGCTCTGGCACTGAGCCCGGCACGTGCGGCTGAGCTGCTGGAGGGCTTGCCGCCGCTGGCCGGCGAGCCGGTGCGGGCGAGTGATGTGGCAGACTGGTTCGCCAGTCTGGAACCTGCGCTGGCCTGGCTGGCAGCCCGTGAGTGTTGCACCCCCGAGCAGTGGCTTTGCCGCCTGGGCGAGGGCTGGCAGCAGTTGGGGGTGCTTTGTTTTCACCTGGCGGAGAACGCGGGAGAGGCTGCTGATAGTGCTCCCTTTGCTTTTCTGGCTACCTTTGTGCACCGGGTAGGGCAGGATGAGCGTCCCCGGCATGCACCCTTGGGGTTAGCCTCGCGCTTGTTGGCTGGGGATAGTGCTGCTTTGCTGGATTTACTGCGCCCCTTGCGGCAGGTGGCTCATGAGAGTTCTTTTCTTGCCGGGCTTATTGATTCGCAGGCTATTTATCGCCCCTGTGCCTGGAGTGCTCGTCAGGCGCACGATTTTCTGTCGACTCTACCGTTGCTTGAATCTGCAGGCATAGAGACTCGCATGGTTAATTTGTGGAAAACGCACCCCCCGCGTGTGGAGTTGGAAGTGCGACTCGATGTGACTGAGCCCGGAGCAGGAAAGCCCGGGGCGGCCCCTTCGGTCAATGTGAATTCGCTGCTGCGCTTTTTCCCGAGGGTGGTTCTGGGGGACTATAATCTGACAGATGAGGAGTTGGCAGAGTTGCTGGCCGGCGATGAAGATGGGTTGGTGAGGTTTCGTGGTGAGTGGGTGCGGCTCGACCGCGACAAACTGCGCAATCTGCTTGAAAGTTGGCGGCAGGCTACACGTATGGCTGCCGGGGGAATTCCTCTGCTGGTCGGGCTGCGTTACCTGCTGGGCAAGCGCGGTGATGCTCTGCCGCAGCTACCGCCGATTGAGGATGGCGTGCGAACGGCGGTCGGTGCGCGCCTGGCGCTTGCTCTATCCAATCTGCAGTTCGGGCAGGCTGAGCCGGATTTGCCGTCGGAACTTAGCGGTATACTGCGCAGTTACCAGCGTGACGGTGTGCGTTTTTTGTTGAATGTCACGGCGGCTGGCTTCGGTGCCTGCCTGGCGGATGATATGGGGCTTGGTAAAACATTGCAGGTCATCTGTTGGCTCACTCACCTGGCGCGTTGCGGTGAGCTGGGCGAGGGCAGGGGGGCGGCTCTCATTGTGGCACCGGCCTCGCTGCTCACCAACTGGCAGGATGAGCTGCGCCGATTTGCCCCACAACTTGAAGTGGCAGTATTGCACCCCTATGCTCTCAATCGACAGCAGAGTGATTACCTGCGTACCAACCCTGCCTGGTTGTTACGCCGCGTGCATGTAGCGCTTACCACATATGGTATTGCCACGCGCAATGAACTGCTCTCCCATATAACGTATCCTGCTCTGGTGCTGGATGAGGCGCAGGCTATCAAAAATACTGACTCTCAGCGTACACGCGCTATTTGCCGCCTGAGCAGTCCCCGTAGGGTGGCTATCACCGGTACCCCGGTGGAAAACTCGCTCAGCGAACTGCGCAGCCTCTTTGAGTTTCTGAATCCCGGGTTGCTGGGTGCGGAAAAGGAGTTCCATGCCTTCGTCTCTGCCATGGGGAGCGACTATACCCCGCTGCGTCGCCTGGTGCGCCCGTTCATGCTGCGCCGTCTGAAGAGCGACCCTGCTCTGTTGCCAGAGCTGCCACCTAAGACAGAGCAGCCTGCCTGGTGCCACCTCACAGCTGAGCAGACCCGCCTGTATGCTCACGAGGTAGAAACACTACGAGCTGTTGTGGCTGAACCGGATCCCCGCACTCGCCTGACTCTCGTGTTGCCGATTCTCGGGCGGCTGAAGCAAATATGCAATCACCCCGCTCAGTACCGGGGTGAAACCTGGTTTGAACCGACTGCCGCCGGTAAGTTTGAGCGTTTGGGGCACTTGGCTCGCAGTATTGCGGCTGCAGGGGATTGCTGTTTGGTGTTTACTCAGTATCGCAGCATGATTGAGCCGCTGCATGATTTTCTGTCTGAGATTTTCGGCGCTCCGGGTCTTACTCTGCATGGTGGCACTCCCATAGCCGAGCGTCAGCAGCTTGTTGCTGATTTTCAGTCTGCCGGCGGGCCGCGTTTCTTCGTGCTCTCGCTGAAGGCGGCCGGAACCGGTCTTACCCTTACCCGAGCGCGCCATGTTATTCACTTTGACCGCTGGTGGAACCCGGCCGTCGAGAATCAGGCCAGCGACCGCGCATATCGCATAGGTCAATCTCAGCCGGTGCTTATTCACCCCCTTATCTGCCGTGGCACCATCGAAGAGAATATTCACCTCATGTTAACCCGCAAGAGTGCCATGGCTGACAAGCTGCTCGCAGGCGGTCTCGAGAAATTACTGCTGCATCTGACCCCGGATGAGTTGTTGAGTATTGTGTGAAGTATGCAGGTTGTGGGCGGATGAAAAAAAATGGCGGCAAATTTTCATTTGCCGCCGTCGGAGTGAATGGTATTGTTCGGGGTTATTGATTCATCATGTTCTCGTAATAATTGAGATTACGCTTGAGAATCTGGCCGGTGCGGCTTTCCGGGGCTGTTTCGTAGGCCGCTTTGTAGCACTCTATCATGCGAGTAATGTCACGCAGGAAAGCATAGGTGTCGCCGAGGGCTCGCAGAGCTTCCTGTCGGACTTCGGGTACCAAATCGTCCTGAGCCAGGAATGTTTCAAGGGTTTTGATATTGGTGTTGTACTGTTCGGTGGTGGAGGAATCACGGAAAGTGGCAATGAGTTCGCGCAGGGCTTCGGTCTGCTTGATGCGCAGATCGGTTGTGTCGCCATATCCTTTGTAACCCAGTGTGTTTTCGGGGTCCAGGCTATTGATTTCTGCAATAATGTCCTTGTATTTGTCGCGGCAGACCTCGGGCAGGAGTTTGAGGGCTGCGTCGAGTGCGCGCGCGCGCTCCAGGCCGGTCTTACCTTCGGCCTCGGTCAGGGCGGCATTGCGTGCGGCCAGTTTGTCGAGCCCCGCCTGTACAAGCGGAATGTAGTCAGCCGGGGTGCGGCGCGTGCCCTGAATCACCTCGAAAGGCAGGCCGTTACTGTCCATCAGCACTACACCGGGAAGCCCCTCGATGCGGTATGACGTCAGCAGAGCTTCGCGCTCGCGCTTCTCATCATCCGGTATGGCTGCTACCAGTTCGGGAGAACGGGGGAAATCCACCGGTACCAGCACGAACTTATCGCCCAGGGCGGCTTCAAAGTCAGGGCTTTCCACAATCTTGTTCCGCAGATGAATGCAGGCTGTACACCAATCTGTGCCGGTGAAATCTACAAAAATCTGGCAGTTTTTCTCCTTGGCTGTCGACAGAGCTTCCTCCATCGTCGCTACCTCCGGCAGTGCAAAGGCAGTGGCTGTCAGGGCAGGCAGAATAAACAGTTTTTTTATTATGTTCATGTTATTGTTTGTTGGGGGTCTGGTTAGTTCCTGAAGACTTTTTTCTGCGAGGGCGTCGCTTGGGCTTCATATCCTGAATTCTGAACTCAACTGTTGTCTGATGCGAAGCTGATTCTGTCCGGAGGAGCGCCTCCGGCAGATCGAATCCGCCGGTATGCGGCGGCACCAGTCGCCCGCCGCGCGAACGCACATCGGCTATCAGCAACTTCACGGCTTCCACCACGATTGCCGAACGGGTCGTTCTCATGAGATCGGCCACCGCATCAACCCTCTGCATCAGTTCTACAGGGCATCGGAATGCCAGCAACTTCGTCTTCATAACTATGGTTTATCATAAAAAAAACGCCGCTTCAATCAAAAAATCTCATCCGGAGCTTTGCAGAAAAAACTTTTCTGCAAAAAAATGCGTTGCATGCTGCCTTTTTGGGTTGATTCGGGGGGCTGATAGGTGTAAGATGGTCGCGGTAAGAACCGTGCTTGCCGCATTGCGGCACGGGTCGTTCGAGTGTTACGCACAATTTTTACGTTAATTCACATATATGAGCACTACATACAGCACCATAGACGCTAACGAGGCTGTAGCTTCCGTAGCGTACCGTTGTTCAGAAGTGGCCGCTATCTACCCCATTACCCCGTCCTCTCCGATGGGTGAATCGGCAGAGACGTGGACGGCCGTAGACCGCAAGAACCTCTGGGGAACGGTCCCCAGCATCGTGGAGATGGAGAGTGAGGCCGGTGCTGCCGGTGCCGTACACGGCGCGCTGCAGACGGGCTCTCTGGCCACGACCTTCACAGCCTCTCAGGGTCTGCTGCTGATGATTCCCAACATGTTCAAGATTGCCGGTGAGCTGACTCCCTGCGTCTTCCACATTGCCGCCCGTGCCCTGGCTGCCCAGGGTCTTTCCATTTTCGGTGACCACAGCGACGTGATGAGCTGCCGCTCCACCGGTTTCGCTATGCTCTGCGGCGCCAGCACGCAGGAGGCTCCCGACATGGCCGCTATTGCCCATGCTGCCACCCTTGAGAGCCGCGTGCCCTTCATCAACTTCTTCGATGGTTTCCGCACCTCGCACGAAGTGGGCAAGATTGCCGACATTACCGACGATACCCTGCGTGCCATGATTGACCAGAAGTGGGTGGACGAGTTCCACGCCCGCGGGCTCACGCCCGACGCTCCGGTCATTCGCGGTACTGCCCAGAACCCCGACGTCTACTTCCAGGGTCGCGAAACTGTCAACAAGTACTACGATGCCGTCCCCGCCATCGTGAAGGGAGCCATGAAGAAATTCGGTGATCTGACCGGTCGCTACTACGACGTTGTAGAGTACATCGGTTGCCCGAATGCCACTCGCGTCATCATCATGATGGGCTCTGGTGCCGAGGCAGCACTCGAGGCCGTGACCGCCATGGGTGAAGATGTCGGCGTGCTGAAGATTCGCATGTACCGTCCGTTCCCGGCGGCAGATGTGATTGCCGCTCTGCCCAAGACTGTGCAGAAGATAGCCGTGCTCGACCGCACCAAGGAACCCGGCAGCCTGGGTGAGCCCCTGCTGCAGGACGTAGTGCAGACCCTGGCAGACGCTCAGGTAGCCGGCACGCTTCCCTTCGCTCTGCCCAAGGTGGTGGGTGGTCGTTATGGCCTGGGCTCCAAGGAGTTTACCCCCGCCATGGTCAAGGGTATCTTTGACGAACTCAGCAAGCCCGAGCCCATGACCGGCTTCTCCGTCGGTATTGAGGATGACGTCACCGGCAAGAGCATTGCCTACGACCCGAGCTTCTCGACCGAGCCCGATACCGTCACGCGCTGCATGTTCTACGGTCTGGGTTCCGACGGTACCGTGGGTGCCAATAAGGACGCCATCAAGATTATCGGCAAGCACACCGACCTGTATGTACAGGGTTATTTCGAGTACGACTCGAAGAAGTCCGGCTCCTCGACGGTATCTCACCTGCGCTTCGGCACCACGCCGATTCACAGCACCTACCTCATCACGAATGCCAACTTCATCGCTCTGCACCAGCCCAGCCTGCTCAACCTCTTCGACTTCCTGAAGAACGCCGCGCAGAACGCCACCTTCCTCATCAACACCAACGTGGCTCCCGAGAAGGTGTGGGACAGCCTGCCCGCCCGCATGCAGCAGCAGATTCTCGACAAGAACATCAAGGTCTACTGCATCGACGCCTTCAAGGTGGCCAAGGCTACCGGCATGGGCGGTCGTATCAACATGATTATGCAGACCTGCTTCTTCAACCTCGCCGGCGTGATTCCGGCAGAGGAGGCCCTCGGCTACATCAAAGAGGCCATTAAGAAGACCTACGGCAAGAAGGGCGACGAAGTGGTGGCCAAGAATATCGCCGCTGTGGATGCCTCCCTCGCCAACCTGTACGAAGTACCCCTGGGCAGCACCATCACCGGCCATGAAATCCCGGATGCCCTCGCCGGCAACCCGCCCGACTTCGTGCGCAACGTGCTGGGCAAGATTGTGACCGGCAATGGTAACTCCGTGACCGTGGGTGAAATGCCCGTGGACGGTACGTTCCCCAGCGGTACCACCCAGTACGAGAAGCGCGACCTCGCTCTCGAAATCCCCGTGTGGAACCCCGAGAAGACCGAAACCAGCAAGGCCTGTATCCAGTGTGGTAAGTGCACCATGGTCTGTCCGCACGCTGCTATCCGCGCCAAGATGATTGACCCCGCCGACCTTGCCGGTGCTCCCGACAGCTTCAAGACTGCCGATGCCAGCAAGATGCACAAGGACTGGGCCGGCAAGAAGTATGTCATTCAGGTGTCTGCCAGCGACTGTACGGGTTGTACGCTCTGCTCCCGCGTGTGCCCCACGGCCAGCCTGACCATGACCCCGGCAACGGAGGCTCTCAAGCCCGAGGCCGAGAACTGGAAGTTCTTCGAGTCCCTGCCTGACAACGACCGCACCGTGACTGACAACTCCAAGGTGAAGGACGCCCAGCTGCTGCGCCCGCTCTTCGAGTTCTCCGGCGCTTGTGCCGGTTGCGGTGAGACCCCGTATGTGAAGCTGCTCAGCCAGCTCTTCGGTAACCGTCTGGTTGTGGCTAACGCCACGGGTTGCTCTTCCATCTACGGCGGCAACCTGCCCACCACCCCCTGGACCCACGATGCCGACGGCCGTGGCCCCGCCTGGTGCAACAGCCTCTTCGAGGACAACGCTCAGTTCGGTCTCGGTTTCCGTGTATCGCTCGACAAGAAACAGCAATTCGCCATCGAGCTGCTGCAGGCCGCTGCTCCCACCATCGGCACTGAGCTGGTGCAGGAAATCATGGGCAACCCGCAGAAGACAGAGGCTGACATCGCCAATGCCCGCGCCACGGTAGTTGCCATCAAGGCTGCCTGCGGCGACTGCGCAGATTTGGCCGCACTGAAGGCACATGCTGATTACCTGGTGCGCAAGAGCGTGTGGATTCTCGGCGGTGACGGCTGGTCATACGACATCGGTTACGGCGGTCTCGACCACATCCTGGCTTCCGGCCGCAACGTGAAGGTGCTTGTGCTCGATACCGAGGTGTACTCCAACACCGGCGGTCAGTGCTCCAAGTCCACCCCGCGCGGCGCTGTGGCCAAGTTCGCCACCCGCGGTAAGGACCAGGTCAAGAAGGACCTCGGCTACATGGCTATGACCTACGGCAACGTCTATGTGGGCTCCATTGCCATGGGCTCCGATGACCAGCATGCCCTCACCACTCTCATGGAGGCTGAGGAATACGACGGTCCCGCTCTTGTTATCGCCTACAGCCACTGTATCAACCACGGTATCAACATGGCTCAGGGGCTTGACCGCCAGAAAGACGCCGTTGACTGCGGTCGCCGGCTGCTCTACAACTTCAACCCCGACCGTGCCAAGGAGGGCAAGAACCCGCTCACCATCAAGAGCAAGAAGCCCAAGAAGGACGTGCGCGAGGCTCTGCTCGGCGAAAACCGCTTCCGCCTGCTGGCCAAGAACAACAAGGCCAACTTCGACAAGCTGCTCGATATGGAGGCCGCCGACATCGCCCGCCGCTGGCGCCTGTACCAGGCTCTCGCCGGCATTGATTACAGCCTGCCCACTGAAGAAGCCTGATAACAGCCGTTGTATATTGGATTTACAAGCCGCTGCTCCTAGTGAGCAGCGGCTTTTTTCACTGCTTCTCCAAAACAAGGAAAAAATCCGCTTATTCTCACCGTTTATGGCTTTACAAAACGGGCAATTATGCTAGAATAAAAGCGCATGAACACGGAAATTCTTCAGAAAGCCGCCAATGAGGCCAAAGGACTTGCTATCGATGCCATTTTCGAGAAAGCCTCCGGCCACATGGGGCTACCCATCGGCTGCGCAGAAATCGGTGCCGTTCTGTACGGTGAGTTACTGAATGTGAACCCGTCTGAGCCGCGCTGGCTCAACCGCGACCGCTTTGTGCTGTCGGGTGGCCATGGTTCCATGTTCCTGTACGGCTGGCTGCACCTGGCCGGTTACGGTGTGACGATGGATGATGTGAAGGCCTTCCGTTCCAAGGGGTCCAACACTCCCGGCCACCCTGAGTTCGGCTGCTGCCCCGGTGTGGAGTGCACCACCGGCCCGCTCGGTCAGGGTATCGCCAACGCCGTGGGCTTTGCTATTTCCGCCAAACATGCTGCTGCCTGCTACAACACCCCCGAGCACGAAATCTTCAACCAGACCGTGTACTGCCTGGCCGGTGACGGCTGCATAGAGGAGGGTATCTCCCGCGAGGCCGCTGCCATTGCCGGTTGCCTGAAGCTCGACAACCTCGTACTGATTTACGATGCCAACGGCATCACCCTCGACGCCCCCATCGAGAAAACGCAGGTGGATGACATCGCCGCTACCTTCACCGCTCAGGGGTGGGATGCCGTCACCATCGACGGTAACGACATGCAGCAGGTGCGCACCGCTCTGCGCGCTGCCCGTCTCGAAAAGAACGGCCGCCCGAAACTCATCATTGCCAAGACCGTCATCGCTCGCGGCGTGCCCGGTTTTGAGGGTACCACCAAGGGCCACGGCGAGGGCGGTGCCAAGCTCTGGGCCGAGGCTCATGCCAACTGGGGACTGCCCACCGACCAGCTTTACTACGTCAGCGAGGAAGTGCGCACCTACATGGCCGGTCTGAAGGCCGAGCGCGAGGCCACCTACGCCGAATGGCTGGCTACCTATCAGGCCTGGCGTGCCGCCAACCCCGACAAAGCCGCTGTGCTCGATGCCGGCATGGAGCTGGCCGTCAACGGCCTGTCCCCCGAGGCGAGCAACGCCATGATTCCCGCCTTTGCCGAGGGCTGCAAAGAGGCCACCCGTTCCTCCGGTGCCGTGGCTCAGAATGCTATCGGCAACGCCTGCCCCGCGCTGCTTTCCACCAGCGCTGACCTCTTCTCGTCTAACAAGAACTACCTGAAGAACGGTGGTGACTTCTCGGCTGAAAACTACGCCGGCCGCAACTTCTGGTTCGGTATTCGTGAGCACGCCATGGCTGCCATTTGCAACGGTATCGCCTACGATGGCATCTTCCGCGTATCGGCCGGCACTTTCTGCGTGTTCGTGGACTACATGCGCGCCTCCATTCGCGTGGCGGCTCTTTCCCACCTGCCGGTGACCTATGTGCTCACGCACGACTCCGTTGCCGTGGGTGAAGACGGCCCCACTCACCAGCCTGTGGAGACGGTGACCGGTCTGCGAGTCATCCCCAACCTTGATGTTGTGCGTCCGGCTGATGAAGAAGAAGCCGCCGGTGCCTGGATGTGCGCCATGGAGCGCAAGGACGGCCCCACCGCCCTCATTCTCACCCGCCAGAACATCCCCAGCCTGACTTCCGTACAGCCCCTCAGCGCCGATGAGCGCCGCCAGGGTACGCTGAAGGGCGCCTACATCGCCCTGAAGGAGCAGACCGAGCAGCCCGGCCGCATTATCATTGCCAGCGGTTCGGAGGTTATCCTGGCGCTGCAGGCTGCCAAGGAACTCGGCCCCGATGTACGCGTCGTCTCCATGCCTTCCATGTGGCGCTTCAACCGCCAGAGCGCCGAGTATCGTGAGAGCGTTCTTCCCGCCGCCTGCACCCGCCGCCTGGCTGTAGAGGCCGGCAAGAGCGACCTGTGGTACCGCTACGTTGGCACCGAGGGCGACATCATCTCCATCGACTCCTACGGTTTCTCCGCTCCCGGCGATGTTGTGCTCAGTGAGCTGGGTATGAACGTGCCCAACATTGTGGCACATGCCCAGAAGCTGTAAGAAATCGCCGAAGCTGATTCCTTTTATCCGGAAGCCGTCCTCATTTGGGGGCGGCTTTTGGTGTCAAGGGATTAGCTTGCCGTACGGAAGTCGATTGTTACCAAATAGTATGCGGCGGGTAAGTGTCAGTTCTCTATGCATGGCGGCAGAAGAAGTGTCGCCCATATAGTCGAGCGTGCGTAGTAAATCAGATTGTGGCAGAGTGGTCAGGGGGTGAGAGGTCAGTGCTACGTCGAGCACGGCCGGTCCCTGGGCTGCCAGCCAGTGGCGTATGGTTGCGGCTGCCTCGCTTACGTGGTACAGTCGATATATCGGCAGACCGAGGGCTGAGGCATACGCCGCAAGCTCCGTGTCGGGCTGCGGTATGTCGGAACCGGAATGAATCGGGGGCGGTACGTGGTTGTATGTCAGTACTTTTACGCTGAGTTGCTCATGTAACAGAGTGAGTAGCTCTGAGGGGTGGCTGTCTGTATGGCACAGGGCTATAACCTGCCGCGAGGGGTAGGCTGCCTTTGCACCTATGGCCATGGGTAAAGCACAAGCGCTTGTGCCGAAATTGAACGAACCGATGATACGTCGGTTCCCGAATGCCTGCAGATAGCGCGACACCCAAACTAAAGGCGGACCAATATCAACAGCAAAAACAGCATCGGGTTCAGCGTGACTGCTAATCAGGCGGGTCAGGTATTCCGGGCTCATGGGTGCGCGCTCATCGACTGTGCGAAGTGTACTTTCCATAGCGGCTACGGCTTTGCCGTGGCGCATGAGGGAGCGCTGCAGGAACTCCTCTCCACCACCCCGGCGTACCAGCGGCAGCAGACGTGCTGCCGTGTGGGCGGCATCGCCATGTACAGCATGGCACAGTGGTACCCGTCTCCCGAGTGCTGCTGCTGAGGTATCTATCTGTACCACTTGTCCGTGCTGAGGCAAGAAGCAGCTGTGCGGGAAATCTGTACCCCACAATACGAGCAAATCGGCTATTTGTACGGCGGCGGGAGCATCTCCCCAGCCCAACAGACCGACCATCCCCACGGCACAGGGATTGTCTTTTTCCATGATATCTTTAGCGCGCAGTGTGTAGGCAATGGGGGCGCCGATTCGCCGAGCCAGTTCCACTATCAAATCCCGCCCGCCCTCACAGCCTCTCCCGCAGAGAAAAACTACTTTGTCACAGTTGTTGATGAGTTCTGCCAGTCGGACCACGGAATCCTGCTCAGGTTCACTTACGGCGGGCTGGCCACCGGTGGGGGTGAAGATACGGGGGTATGTTGAGTTCGCTGCCGGCATGTCGACCACATCGACCGGCAGGACAACGACCCCGGCGCCGGGTGTGGCTCTGGCGGTGCGGAGAGCTGCTGTCACCATTTGCGGCGCCTGTTCCGGCGTGTATGCGGTCTCGCAGTAAACTGTACAGTCCCGCAGGGCTGCCATGGGATTGAAATCTTGAATATAGCGACTGCCGATAGCGCTCACTGGTATATGCGGCACAAGTGCCAGTAGGGGCAGACCACTGCGGGTGGCTTCGTAAAACCCGTTGAACAATAGCATGTCTCTCCCGCTGCTGCCGCTGCACGCTGCGGCTCTGCCGGTCAGCATGGATTCTCCCACGGCCGCATAAGAAATACTTTCTTCGTGTTGCAGTTCTATGCATCGCAATGCTGGTTCGCGTTGCAGAGCATTGGAAAGGGTACCGGTTGACACACCCGACTTACAATAGACACGTTGCAGGTCGCCCCCGACCAGCATGGCTGCAATTTCATCTGCTACTGTTTCACTCATCATGCCCCGGTTTTGCCTCTACCGGGGCGAGAATGCAAGCTAAATCTCTACCTGTTCCCTGGCGGGAAGGTAAAAATCACTTGTTGGCAGCTTTCTGGTTGAGCAGTCTGCGGATGGCTGCGGCGTTCGGTCCGGTGACACAGTCGGCCGGGGTGGCGCCATTGGTGGTACGGGCTTGTACATCGGCTCCGTGTATCAGTAGCCAGCTTACCAATTCTGTATAGCTGAGTTCGCAGGCCATGTGTAGTGCGGTACTGCCTTTCCCATTATGATGGGTTATATTTACGTTTTCGCCGGCTTCGATACGTTCCAGCAGTTGCAGCAGGCGGGTGCGGTACAGGCGCTGCAGTGCGGTTATGTAGCGTTTTTTCTCAAGTTCGCGGCGCAAGGTGCTCAGGTCGGCACTGCCGGTTGTGGGAGTTGTGGGCGCAACCGGTTGGATGGTGACGTGAATATGGCGCACGGCGGCGATATTATTGCCATAGTATATGCTTTCGGTGGCAGTGGCAGTGGTGGGCGATGAGAATTGCAGGGTGATGAAGCGCAGGGCTCCGATCTGCTGCGACTGCAACATGTCAATATCGATTTCTCCCAGGTTTCCGCCCTTGCTGCTATAGGTGTAGATACCGCCCTGACCGGGAGCTGTAATGGGCAGCAGGCGGCGGGAACTCTTCAGCGGCACTGCTGCCGTGCGGAATACTTCGGCTATCTCTTTACGAGAGCCGGTAGCTTGTTGAAATGTCACCCAGCCGCTGGTGCCGTTCGTCGCTGTCTCGGTGCAGAATTCTGCATTGTTGTAATCGAGCATAATCACGGCGCCGCTCAGGTCTGTCGGAGCCGGTGCTGCCGTGGCATATACCGTAGCATTCAACCACGTCGCGCACAAATATACGACTTTTTTCATCTGATTCAGAATGGTTTTTTCTCTTTCTCTGCCTCTTTCCCTTCCAGATACTTCACGTAGCGCGACACACCCGCTCCGTAGCGCGAAGCCAGGCGATAATCGGGCTCAGATTCCAGCAGACGCCCACAGCTGCGGTTCCAGTAGATGAACCAGGATATTAAACCGACCAGCACGGTAAATACGCCGCCGATTGCCAGGTAGCTGTTAGCTCCACCGGCTTCTATCCATTCGCGTGCGCTGTCTTTCCAGCTGGTTTTCTTTTCTTTGGGCTGCGGCTTGAGGGGTAAATCAAGCTTGCGTACTCCACCGGCGGCTTCCGGGCTCAGCGGAGTGAAATTAGCAGAAACAGGTTCTATAAGGGAGTGCAGACATTTCACCGCAGCAAGCAGCCCCTGACCACCACCGCCGACTGTCATTACCCGGCTGCGTACACTGTCTGCCCAGTCGCGTATCTGTTCGGGGCTCGGTTCTATTTCCTTGTACCCGATATCCACCGCAGGTGGTTCACCTACGGCGTATTGCAGTAGCACGGTGTATTGACCGGGTTGGGCAATCTGTCGTACCAGGTTGGTGGCAGCTACCTCGCAGGGAATCTCCTGACTGTTCTTGAAAACCGATACGTAGATGTGAAAAGGCGAGTGAGCGTTGAGCTCTCGGAGCAGGTGCATGACATCTGCCCGTTCTACCTCTGTGAGCAACTGCTGCGGGTCTCGCAGCACCGTACCTCGCGGGTCGAGGTAGTGTTGGCAGTAACGGCCGGGTACGCGGGTATCGCTCTCAGTGGTTTCGTTGATATCGCGGCGGCGCTGTGCCGCTGTGCGTTTATCCGACGGGGGCTCGGTGGTACGCTGTACCCCACCGGGCATGAGCCGGTTGTAACATTCCGGTAAACGTCCCGACATCAGATGTCGATAGTCTACCGATGACCAAACGGGGGCAATATTGTATGCCGCCGGCACACCAGGCACGACGGGTTCCGTTTCTGCTGCCGGGGGCGGTGTTTGCTCAGTCGCCGGTGTCTCTACCGGTGCAGCCTCGGGTGCAGTCTCTGCTCCGGTGTTTTCGGCAGGCGGTGCAGTCTGGGGCTGCTGTGCGTTTGCAGTGGGGGCTGCGAGCGCCAGGCTGCAACCCAGCAGCCAGGGCAGGGCGCAGTTTTTATGGCGAGGGGGAGCGTTGCGCAGTGTTTTGTTTACCCGGCGTGTGGCTTGTGCCAGTTGAGCAGTGGCTGCTTTCATGACCATGCGCAGGGCGGTAACCATTTCACGCTCGCGGAATTGCAGGCGCGCCCCGACGATACACGATGTGATACGGTCGGGGTTGATGTAGGGATCCAGCATATAGCCCCATGAAAAACACGCCACTTCGAGCTGTACATCGAGCACGAGAGTCAGCATCCATTCCTGTTTGACAGGCGGAGGTGTGGGCAGGCAAAGATCCCGCACCCAACCGCAGAATCCCTGCCAGTTCCGGGTCAGCCAGCCGGGTTCATCTTCCTCCACCACCGGGCGAGCCTCGCCGGGTTTGCGCTCGCTCATTTCGACTTCTTCGATGGTACGCTGCTGCTCGCGGCGACCGTATGAGGGGTGGTGAATGCGGGCGTGGTTAAGCACCCAGTGAGCCTGAGAGCGGAAATCTTGTAGTTTGCCGCGGTCGGTTATGTAGATGCAGAGCACAACGGGTGACACTCGGCGCTCGAGGTTTGCCAGGGTTCCCAGCAGCTCCATGCGCTCGCGGTGAGTCAGCGCTCCGGCCTCGTCGACCACGCGAGTGAACTCCACATCATTGCTGCCGAACATCTTATCCGCCCGCTGCATACTATAGCCGCACAACGGGCACTGTTGTTCGGCCCCCGGGTGAATGGTGGCATTGCATTTGGGACAAATCGGCATGACTCTCTTATAGCTTTTTTCGGTGACTGTGTGAAGTTAAATGCATGTCATTGGCACAGACATGACAGGTTAGTTGCGGGGTGTCTGCTTATCACGCTCGGCGGTAGAAAACCATTGAGAGACGGAAAAATGTCTGCCATCAAGCTCTATGATCAATTCATAAACCCGACAACAGTCATGGCTATCATACTCGCTCCAATAGATACAGTCGGCAATCTGCGCCCCCGGCCACAACTTCTGCAGGAACTGGCGTTCCGTGAACTCATCTGCCCCCGGTGCGAGCTGCCAGGAATGCTCACGGTCAAAGCCGGGGCCGGCGGTCCAGGCCGGCAACGAGTCTCGCCATTCAACCGCACGCTGAGCCGTGGTGTTTTTCAGCTCGGTTATCTGCTGTTCCGTGAGCATGTAGCGCCTCAGCGCATCGACCGGTTGTTTGCCCATAGCCACCGCCAGCTCAGCAGAATAGTAGTAGTATTCGCAGGCAAGGGCTCCCTCAACCTTATCAAGCTCAGTCTGTTCCTGAACCGGCATACCGGCAGCGACCAGCAGCTGCGACATGGCCGTAGCAGGGTAATCAATCAACTCTGTCACGGCGGCAATGTCACGTTGCAAGGCAGCTACGGCAGGCGCTGCTGCGACGGCACTTGTACCGTCGTTCACCGTTTGCAGAACTGCTGTCAGCTCTCGCAAGCCGGCCACCAGTTCCGCTGCGGCGGCTACTTGTTTTTTATCGGGCACCGTGGCATAAACAGGGGCATAAAAAAGCGCCTCTGCCAGTGCCCACGAGCCGTAAAAGAAGTTAACGAACAAACGCTCCTCTTCCTCACCCAGACTGCGCTCATATTCAACAAACTGCTCCCAGCTCAGACTGTCATCCGAATCTATCCACGATTCCGGCTCCTGCATGAGGTCGAGGGCTCGAAGAATCCCCGACAGCTCCGCTACGCGCGGTGCCGCCGCATCTGCCGTGGCACAATCTTTCACCCCGCTGAATATAGACAGCATCTCGCGATATACCAAGCCCCTCTGCCGATTGTGTACGTCCATCGGCTCGACCTCGCTCACCGCTACAGGCTGAGCACTGACCGGAACCTCCTGAGCCCACACGGGAGCAAACAACAGCCCTACCGCCACAGCCATACTGTAAATATCCGTCTTCATCGCTTGCCGCGAGTGTAGCAATCCACCCACCTTCTGTCAATGAAATTAATTCAGCAAAACAATTTAAAGTTAGCGTTTATCTCTGCAAGTTTCGGCTTGCGGCAGCGGGGGGCAGTATGTTACGATTGGTCACGCCGATGAACGAGATACGTGCCGGAGCCGTGCTGAACTACGTGAACCTGGGGCTGCGCATAGGTGTGCCACTGGTGCTCACCCCCTACATGCTTGCCGTGTTGGGGCCGGCGGAGTATGGGCTCTACATGTTGGCCAGTACACTTTTGGTGCGGCTCTATCTCAGTGATTTGGGGCGTACTACCAGCACCAGATATCTCAGCGCCTACCGCGCAGCGGGAGATGGTGAGGGGGCTGCGAAATTTCTGGGTATGCTCACCCTGCTGTACTCTGCTGCCGGAGCCGTGCTGTTGGCAGTCGGCCTGGCTGTATATCCTTTCCTGGGTGCGATATTTCCCAAGTTTACAGCAGGGGAGCTGTCGACCTACCGCATACTTTACCTGATGACTCTGGTGAACGCAGCGCTCATGTTCCCGGCTCGCAGTCTGACCGGCATAGCAGACAGCCACCAGCGTTTTGCCGTACCGGGGCTCATAGCCATAGGGGCAAGCGTGCTGAATGCTCTGGGCACTTGGGCTCTGCTGGCCTGGGGGGGGCGTAGTGTGGGGCTGGTGGCGTTCAACATTGCCACAGGGTTGCTGGCGCTGGGTCTCAACATGCTTTACTGCTTTGTCGGGCTGCGCGAGAGAATGTGTCTGCGTGGCTGCTGGGACCGCACTTTGTGTCGCGGACTCTTTGCTTTTTCCTGGTGGTTGCTGCTCAACCAGCTCATCAATATGCTCAATGCCGGAACCGGCAACTACCTGGTGGCCATTACCCGAGGGGCAGACTCCGCCGCCGTCTACACCTGTGGCTTGCAGATATATGCAAACTACTTCCTGCTGGGGGGCTGTCTGGCGCAGCTGTTTCTGCCACGCGTAGTGGGGCTGGTTGTGCGTGGAGCGAGTGGAGGGGTACAGACAGAGGCCATGGCGCGACTGGGGCGGGTTCAGTTGCTCATTCTGCTGCCGGTGGCTACGGCGCTCATTTTCTACGGAAAGCAATTTTTCACCCTGTGGGTCGGGGCGCGTCTGGGGGAGCAGGCTGTGCTGAGCTGGCTGGTAGCCGTAACACTTGTTGTGCCACAGACCTTCAGCCTGGTGCAGGCTCTGGGGTGGCAAATCAGCCAGGCGCGTGATGCACTGCGACAGCGGGTGGCTATAACTGCTTTCAATAGCTTGCTTTTTATCGTGGTGAGTTATTTCGTGTGCCAATGGTGGGGAATTGCCGCACAAGCCGTGTGGGCAGCTTGCTCCATTATCCTGCAGTTGCTCATGCTCAACCTTATACACTACCGCAGCCTGGGCCTGAACCCTGCGCGCTTTTATGCCCGAACCTTCGCTGGGTGGTACCTGTGGGCACCGGTGCTTGCTGTGACCGCAATCTGTATCGGCGAGCTTATACCCGCAAAAGGCTGGGGGAGTTTGTTGGCCAGACTCGGGGTTTTTGCCGGCGTCTATCTCGCCCTGCTGCGCACTCCCATTTTTCGCCGCTGAACACGTCGGACCTACCGACAAAGAGGTCATTTCTGCACTTTGCCGTTACCGGACAAATGGCCTGTTCCGTTAGACGTGTTGTGATTTATGATACATCCTTCTTCAACCACCTCTTGCGCGATGAAAAGAGAAAAAAATCTCTCAACAGTTCCTTGTAACGGACTCTGAGCGGGGCGGATTTCGTGAGAGCCAGCACCTGCTGTGTGAATTCTTCCGGCTGTAAATCCCGCATGAGTTGGTTCTGAAATTCGGGCATACGCACGATAATAGAGCGGAACAGACGACCCCGCCGCTGATAAGTCTCCCCATCAAATCGGCTCATATAAATCAGTATCGCCCGGCGGGCGGTTATCGGTTCTTTTCGTGGTGGTTCAGGTGAATTCATCGACGAACGCAGTATGGGTAATTCTTTGTTGCAAGTCAAGCTAAAAGTATGCCAAACAAGAATAAAAATAGAATAATTGTATCATCAATGGTTAATTGTATGTTTGCGCGCGATGCGAATTTGATGGGCAATAGCGTTGGTAGTAGTTTAGCTCTATTGTTAGTATATTTATTTTATCATTAATTATTTGTGACGTGTGTTACAAATAATACCTGAGCCCGGATTGCTGTTTTTTTGTTATTAAGGGTGCTCTGAAATCTCTCCCTGCTGCTCAAGCCTCCGCAGCGGCGAGAGGTTTGCGGCTTTGCTTTGTTCTACAAGAATACACTCGTACGGGAATACTTTGACCCGGATTTGCTCAAGGAAGAATTCAAAGCAACATCCGGGCTCATTCCGGTATTCTGAAATTGCTGAACCTGCTCCGTATCGTCTGCTTCCAGAGCCTGCGACAGACGACATGTTGCAATTTCTGCTGCAGGCATGCCGGTACTTTTCTGTAACAGGTCTCCCCCGACACACGCAGAAGGCAAATAAAAACTTGCTGCCATAGCCTGTTTTTGATATAAGCAAGAAATGAAAGGCAGGTCGGCAGTTCTCAGCATGGCAGCGTTGGCCCTCAACAGTTGCGTGTATGTTACCACCAACTTGGGTGGATTCACGAATGACTTGGGTGTACAAAAGGCACTTCGCGTCAGCGTCACACAAGCGCCGGAACCGGATTCTCATGCCTACGACTCTGCCAACCCGCAGGATTTCCTGATTTACAAACTGGGCAATGCCTACTACATGAAAATGTACATCACCTACGCCCAGAAAAAGACTGCACTCTTCAAGATGTATACCGTTTTCGGCGAGGATAAGTTCTGCGAGTTCTGGAATCCCACCAAGGAGCGTATTTCCTCACTCTCCTCAGAGCCATACATGGTGTTGATGGAACCTGTAAGCGTATACCGCTGCCTGAGAATCAAGCAATACACGCCGCCTTCGGAAGCTCTGCTCACGATTCCATACGCGGAGTTTGACTTTGACTCGGCTCAACAGTGCGAGGTCAATTTAGAAAAAGCGAAGGCAGGCGGTTATTTCAATAACAAGCACTACACGCCCAGCCCCCGTCTTCATGAGCAAAAATACGCCATACACTACGCTCTCAAGCCTGTTTCATGGGCGCTGACGGCCGTTGATTTCGTACCGCAGGCCGTACAGGCAAGCGCCTTCGGCTTGTTCATTTGGCTGCCATCACAGATAGCGCAACCCCAAAATCAACCGGAACAGCCCGTTCCCACACCGAATCCGCGATAAACACGCACTCCGATATCACAAGAAGATAACCATCTCAGCTGTCCACTCATTGAACTCCGATACACGCTTCGTTATGCCCATGCCCTCCATCCCTCGAATTCTGGCCACCACAGCCCTGTGTCTTGCAGCGGTGTGGCTGAGCTCATGCGTATCGCGTATGCATAGAGTAGCCTATGAATACCCCCGCAGCTATGAAGGTGCCTGGTTAGAAAACAACAGCGTTCCTAAAGAAAGCGACGCCGGCAACATGAAGTTAACAAAACGCCTGTATGTGTACGAATGCGATGGTCAATGGTATCTGCCCGTTTCGCGCATCCGCTACACCCAAAAAGTGATACAAGGTGAACCGGATACGTCACAAGCATATCAGGTAGCCCATGTTTCTCATGTGGACAAGCGGCAGTATTATCTGCCCATATCTCCCGAATTCGCCGGCAAGCTGCGCACCGCCTCCCGAGTCAGAAACAGGCAAAGAGAGGAGTTGGCGGCCTATGTTAAGCCAACCAGGTTGTTGACCTCTCTGCCGAAGCAAGCCAGAGCATACCCTATTCTCATGCCCATACACACCAATAGCGGGAATGGGGATTTGTTGGTACAAACAGATGTCCATGTCGGTCCATCTGCTATTCTGGCGTATCCTGTGGCGGCGGTGCTCTTTGTGGTAGATATTCCGGTTACGGTGGTATCTTCCACCGTCGCTTTTATCGGCGTCGGCACCTCTATTCTATTGACCGGGCACATAGGCTGCTGAGGTAACAGCATTCCGAATCGGGCCAAAGATGGAGCAAAATTCCACGTCTGGCGTGCTCTGTCGGAAAAATGACATTTCAACCTCAGTTTTAAGCATCTATTGTATCGGGTGGAGTTAGTATCGAACGCCATACCGAACTACGCATCAGATAGCGGAAAAGAGGGTATAGGAAATCTTGGGGCGCCAGCAACATGGCCGGATGAATTCGCAGTCTGAGCGAACAACCGATTTTTGAAAGAGGGCTCAGCATTTCTGCGCTATCCAGATACCAAATCACGTGAGAACCGACAGAAAAATAGTCGATACACAGCTCAGAAATATGGTGTTTATGCGAGGCAAGATGTTGGATAAAATCCGAAAGGGCATCCAAGTCAGGAGTAATGACAAAACGGTTATTTCGATAGTAGTCATGGAATAGCCATGGAACATCTCCGGGTACGATGAAATCTGTTCCGCCTCGAGGAAAAGTCAGCAAAAAGAAACTCATGACTAGCTGGAATCGGGATTCTCGGAAGGATGAAGCATCATAGCAATAATCCAAACCTGTTCCACATGCCGCCAGTTGACGAAGACTTTCGCGGCTCAAATGAATAGCATCAACATCCGCGCTTACTCGTTCACTGTGCTTGCGCACGCTCAGGGTAAGCTCATCACCCTGAATTTGTGGCATGACCGAAGCCCATGATTTCATCCCTCTGTTAAGCTCAACCATATCTTGACATTTCAACAGGTCAACACATCCCTCACCCGCCTCTAGCTGATTGTACGGTGGAGGAAGCACGAAAGGTTTATCCTTATTGTAGAATATGCTCAACTGCAGTTCTGAACTCATGATAAGTTGCCATTCTTGTACCACAGAACGAAAATAAAAGCAAATCTATTTACTCATATTTTTCAACCACAGGCCCCGCCCCTCGGGCTCAACCTGCACAGGATTGTGACAGAAGATGAAAACTTAGAGCTCATTCGATTTGATAGAAACAAGTTTACACCGGTTGAAACTACCCCTAACTCTCCCAGATATTTGAAATATGTCTTGTATATCAACATTTATACAACCTCATTGAAAAGTCAAATGTGACAAAGGACGATATAGTGAATATCATTCGTCATGTCGGGCATACCAGCCGGGTGTTTTCATTTAATAACCCTGTAATTTCAGCTCAAGATACGTTTTTGAAGCGTCTTAGTTTTTATGAGGGGTATTAAAATCTACCCTACGATGGAATTATTATCGTATCATACCCTATGAGTAAATTCCTCAAGACTCTAGCCGAACAGTAACGCCCATTTTCACGCCATCGGCAACAAAAATGCAGGAAACGCTCAACAAAAAGCCCACCGCGAGCGTCTATTTATTAGAAAATCTGCACTTTTCGCAATTTTTTGTTGCGGATTCGGTGCAGAGAAGTTTTATCTTATGTAAAGGAGATAGAGAATAATGAAGACAATTTTCCACAAAATCCTTACCACCACAGCCCTGTGCCTTGCGGCGGTGGGAGGAATATTATACGCAAGCCCTGTAACAAGCGCTTCAGAAACAGACGCGGCAGAGGAAGCAGAATGGAGGCGAGAGCGCAGTGCGGTTGCTCAATACTACAAGCCCTTGCTCATTCAATGGGTGCAATATTATCAACAACTGCTCGCATTGTCGCGGGGTATTCATGATAAAGCCTCGGCAGATGCTGCGGCTGAACCATGGCTGAATGCCTATGTAGATTTACATAGACGATTGGGGGAATTCAATAATCTCATTTTTATCTCCCCGACAGAAGAGGAAGATGCTGCAGCGAAGGCAGAGGTTAGTGCTACACACGGCAATCTCGATAAGCTGGAACAGGAGCTGGACGATGAAAGAGCGCGACTGAAAGAGGCTTATTATTTCAATAGTGAACAACTGGCTCGTGTTCTGGCGTATGACCCAACGGCGGCATACCCATGTGTTCCCGCAACGCCGGAGGTGGCTCAGTTATTTGAGGATTATTACAAGAAATGGCTTATCGCCTTCTTTGGAGAAAATTGCCTGAGCGGAGGTCCTGGTCATTCACCGGAAACAGCCTGGATTATCGTCTCAACGCCCGGGAATGAAAAAGCCATCAAGCATTCGATTATCCGCCTTGAAACGCTTAATTATGCAGTAAGCATGCGGGAAGCGGAGGGGTTTCGCTTTAAAATGTCGCACAGCGGGCGCGAAAAGATGCCGGATGACGCCTACTTGTTTCACGTCTATCGCATTGTTCCCGACGGTGCTTCTACCGCTTACCAGTTGAAACAATACTTCCGTATAAAACGCTCTGTGGCAGTACGGCCCTCAAATTCAACGCCTACACCGGTGAAATAGAGGAACGCTATTTCACAGAATACGCAGCCCCCATCCGATAATAACCATGGTCCCATTCCGAAGAATCCTCGCCACCACAGCCCTGTGCCTTGCGGCGGGGGATTAAGGAACAATCAACAGATAATCTTATGAGGACTCATCCAATTACCTGGATTACCATTACTGCGTTCGTGGTGTTATTGCTTTGTTTCTCTGTGTCCATTTTCAACAGTGGTCAGCAGTATCACAAGCTTCTAGCCGAAGCAGTCGCGTATCGTGATGCGGAGTTGCTATCTGCCATCAGAGAGAAACTGGAACACGATAACATCTTTGCCTTCATATATTCCATTGCCTCTGCTTTTATTGTATTTCTGGCTTGGTATGTGGCATGTGCTTTTATTATCATCAAACGCATGCGGTCAATGGGAATCCCCCTTGCTCGCTATGGTATACCCCTGCTGATATTTGCAGGAAGTGCTTGGTGTGCGCATTTAATTCTGGACTCGCGACCCTCAACATTTCATTACGATGAGTACATGAAATACCTGCTTGCCAGCCTTGGCCTATTAATCAGCGGCATTCTGACATCTGCTATCTCAATGTATTTCTGCTGCCATTTGCCATGGCGGAAACGAATCACTCGCTAGGTTCCGCGAGGTAAAATGTGTGGTGGAGGGCAATAGTTCCTCCCCCCCTTGCAAGCGATGTTTCATTTTAGGTTGCCACTCGCGGAAAAATGCGCCTTAAACTACTGATTCTGTGCAGTTTCGCAGTTCGAAACATCTTTGCTTGCCACAGAGCTGCTATCACCATAAAATCGCCTACCTGTCACGGCGTAGGGGGAACCCCGAAGACGGAAGCTCACAGAATCAACAGATTGTAGATTCGAAGCATCTTTAGTGACCCTAAAAGGCGTTCGCGCTTAGGAAAACGGGCTTCCGGCTTCTCTTCGATACGCCGTGACGAGTAGGAGTTTTGGGCTTTAAGAGAGCGATGTCATGCTCATGGGTAAGCCAAGATGTTTGATAACCCATTCTCGTCCGGAGTGTGATTTAAGGTATTGCTCCAACGCAGATGCTTGTTGTTCTGTTTGAACAGCTATGGCCGAGTGGATTTCCCATGGCGTGAATTTGGAGGTGTGCGGCACGTGCCCTGCGTTGTGCGTTTTGAGCCGTGCTGCAAGGTCTGAGGTGTGTCCAACATAGAAGTGAGTGTGTGTGGACGCATCCCACAGAATGTAAACATAATGGAAATGTGTTGTTGGCATGGTGGGAGTATAGTGGATGTAGTGGGTGAATGCAAGTAGGAAGTGCAAGAGAGGCGAATGAAAACCGTTGATTTAGGTTGGCACCGTCTGAGGTATGCAACGCTCCGACTTCGGCTGAGCCTACGCCGAGACTGGGGGAGCTGCCCGGCTTCGAGTCTCGCTATCGCTCGCTTTCTACGCCGAGGCTAGGCTTCGTTCTCGTTACATCATGAGCAAAGCTCAGATGTAACTCGTCTACGCGCCGTCAGGCCTAATCGGCCTGCCTGGGCGTAGAAAAACAGCGTATCAGGTGACCTGATACGCTGTTTTACGAAGCCTGGAGCTAAAGAGCCATCAGCTTGGGAAAATTGAGCCCGGATTTCACTTTTTCCGTTTTCCTGCGTTCAGCCCAAGTAAACATGGAATCGCATTATAATATATTGGATAGAAGAGTTTTATGAAATCCGCTTCGCAATTTAGGAGACTGTTACTTCGCTTGTAAGAGGTCAGGCAAAATGAAATACAGCATTCTCGAGGGTACTGTTACCTTATAATGGAGCAACATGTCAAAATAGTTCCGTTTAGAGCACTTGAAAGAGGAACTCCTATCTGGTAGAATACGGCTGCTCTTCCGCTATCAGTTCCGGCTGATAGGTGTCTACGGCACTTCTCAGCGGAGAGTAAACCGGTCCTGTCCGCTGTGGGTATCGTAGCCGCTATGGTACGGAACAGCAGTTGAACCTGACTGGAGGAGAAAGAAGTCATGCGAACTATAACCATGATTGAGCTGATAGTGCTCATCTTGCAGGTAATCCTGTTTGTGATGAAAGTCACACGATGAGTAAATAGGCTCCACCCGGTTGGATTGACTCCCCGACCGGGTGTTTCTCTCTTGAAAAATAAAAAGTTTCGTAAAGCTATTGACAAAAAGTCATGATTGACTATAATAAACCCATCAGAATTATAGTTCGCTGATACAATTTCTCTTGGAACGCTCCCGCCTAGTCACCGGGAGCGTTTCTATGGTACGACCGACGCGATATGCGCACTGCGGTGAAAGTCCGCGCGGAGCCGCGATGATGCGGAATCCCAGACCTGAAGAACAACTGCGGGGAGGTAACAAACCGTGGGAAAGGAAGTTCGAGGGGAAATCCCGACTGTAC
>JAZNVF010000026.1:0-24622 GCA_045592685.1 Akkermansia sp.
CGACTCGCTACGCTCGCTGTCATTTTGGGGCAGAAAAATGGTGGATTTGCCTTGTTTTTTAGTCAATTATCCGCTAAAATTTCGGTGACCGCAATTTTGAGGCATCCACTTTTCGGTGACTGTTTTTTTTGAGGCAACACGCAATTCAGGGGGTCACACGATACTTACCGTCGCCCACAGAAAGCACCTCTACCCGAACTTTCTCAAGCCCCTTGCGGGTAAAGCCCAACTCTTCCGCAACAGCTGAACTCACATCTATGAGCCGCCCATGAATGAATGGGCCCCGGTCTGCCACTCGCGCCTGGCAACTGCGACCGTTACTCAGATTGGTAATACGCACCCGACATGGCAGCGGCAGGGTACGATGTGCAGCGTAGAACTGTCCTTCGTACAGCCGCTGTCCGATAGCGCCGCGAGCGCCGTCAGCTTCGTAAAAAGAGGCAATTCCATCTTCGCAATAATGAAGAGCCCCCTGAACATCCATAGGCACATAGCGTACCCCACGCAGGGTGTAAGGCGCTTTCTTGTAACCTCTGTATGGCTCAAACTGTTGCTGCTGGCACGAACAGAAAACCCCGCCCACAGCCAGACTGGTGACAATGAATGTGCGTAACTTCATGCTCCAAGACTAACATATTCGCCCGAAGGACGAAAGTAAAAAATACGACTGCACCGATTAATCGTCCACATCAGCTTTCAGCCGACCGGGGCCATCGCCCACAGATATAACCTCAACCCGCACCCGCTGCAACCCCTTTCTTATGAACCCCAGCTCCCTGGCGACGGCTGAGCTCACATCAATCAGTCGATTTTTGGAAAACGGCCCCCGGTCTGCCACTCGCGCCACGCAGCTCTTACCATTACTCAGGTTGGTAATCCGCACCTTACAAGGCATGGGCAAAGTGGGGTGCGCTGCATAATACTCGCCTTTACGCAAGCGCTCACCAAGCGCCCCGCGTGAGCCGTCCGCCTCGTAATACGAGGCGATTCCCTCAGCCTTGTATTTCAGAGCGGTTGCGGCATCCATGGGCACATAGCGCTTTCCCCTGGCGGAATATGATTTCATAACCAACTTCAGCTCTGCGTTCCGCCCCTGCGGCTGAGGAGCACCCCCCCCCGACCGACAGGTACTCAGCAGCACCAGTCCCAGCACACTCATTGTCAAAACAGTAGTAATCCTCACTATCATCACTATACTTTCTACCATATATCGAATGTCAACAAAAGCAAAAAATGACATTTTGTCTGCAAAATCATTGCAAAACGTCGCTATAAGTGTTATGATGCAGCCATGTTTGACAGAGAGCTACTGGAGCGCTGCAGCAATGCCTGCGCCGTATCAGGTTTCGAGGATGAGATGCGGGCCATCTTCCGCAGTGAACTACGGAACAGCGGCAACATCTCGTGTGCCGTGTCCGGCAATATCGTATGTGAGAAAAAAGGGAACGGTCCCAGTGTAGCCCTGGTGGCTCACATGGACGAAATAGGGTTCATGGTTCAGGGCGTAACGGAGGACGGATTTCTGCTGCTGGTTCCGCTGGGGGGCTGGTGGAACCATACCCTGCCCAGCCAGAGAGTGCTGGTCGTGACGCGCAGCGGGCGCCGCATACCGGGGCAGATTGGCACCAAACCACCCCATCTCCTGCCCGAAAGCCAGCGCTCGCAGGTACTGCCGAACGATGCTCTGTTTGTCGACGTAGGAGCCAGCAGCCGGGCAGAAATCGAAGAGCTCGGAATCCGCATAGGTTGTGCCGTGGTGCCGGATGTCAGACTGCAGCCGCTCGACATTCCGCACAGGTGGATGGGCAAGGCTTTCGACAACCGTGCCGGGTTCTACTGCATGATAGAAGCTATGCGGCGTCTGGCTCTGGAACCGCTCGACTGCACCCT
Source organism: Akkermansia sp. (assembly GCA_045592685.1). Lineage (GTDB taxonomy): Bacteria > Verrucomicrobiota > Verrucomicrobiia > Verrucomicrobiales > Akkermansiaceae > Akkermansia. Next base: position 1,891 of record JAZNVF010000026.1, read on the forward strand.
GCGCGCCATCGGCACCGTGCAGGAAGAAGTTGGCACCCGGGGCGCCCGCGCACTGACGGCCGAGGCGATACCGGATCTGGCCATCATTCTCGAAGGCCCTCCGGCAGACGACACCTTCGGGCAGAGCTCAGTCTGCCGCCAGGGGGTACTGGGTGGCGGTGTACAGGTTCGCCTGTACGACCCAACCAACATCACCCCTCCCGCGCTTGCCGACTTCGTGTTAAATATCGCAGAACAAGAGGGTATAGCGTACCAACCGACAGTGCGTCGCACAGGCGGCACGGATGCTGCGGCAAGTTACCCGAACTGGGCAGGAACACCGGCCATCGTGTTCGGGGTACCCACACGCTATATACACTCTCACAATGGCATACTCGATGATCGCGACCTCGAGGCCTGCGTACGCCTGACCTGTGCCGTCGTGCGCCGCATCAACCACGGCAGTCATACCCTCTACCTGCCCTGAGCCAAGCCATGACATCCGGAGCCGAACTACAGCAAACCGCCCGTCATGCGCGCGTTGCCTGGGTAGACAGCGCACGCTGCCTGGCCATGTTCTTCATCATGTGGCTGCACGTGGGCAACACGCCGGGCTGGCTGGGGCACCCGGTAGGCGGGGGGATTTGCCTGTTTTTCGTGCTGGCCGGTTATTTCATGCCAGAGGAGCCCGAGCGAGCAGCCCGGCGAGCTCTGTACATGGGACTTGCATGGGCTCTGTGGAGCCTTATCAGTTTCGGTCTGTACCAGGCGCTTGCGCCGGAGCGCCCATGGAGCTGGCAACAAATTATAGGCTACGGGGTCGCAGCATACAATGCACCGCTGTGGTTTCTGCGTAACCTGTGTCTCTACCAGCTGCTTATTGCAGCCCTGACAGCCCTGCACCTGCTGCCCCGCTGCAATTGGTTGCTACTGGCTATGCTGGCAGGGCTCACCTACACCAGCGAACTCCCGCAGCACGAGAGTCTGCGCTTCGACTGGCTACCGGCTGTGGTGCTGGGTTACAGCCTGAAATCCGTTTCCCTGCAACGTATCGAGCAGTGGCTCACTGCCCACGTATGGTACATAATCGGAGCGATAGCGATACTACTGCTGCAGCGCGAGTTCTACATGCAGTTTGCACACACAGAAGGGCTGAAATACTACCGACTGTCACTGCCGCTGGTGCACGTGAGTCAGGCTCTATTACTGTGCCTGGCGGCACTGGGGCTGAGCAGGTGGCTCCCCCGGCTCAACGGATTGATGGCCACGGCCGGCGGCTGCATGATGTTCACCTACGTAGCTCACTCCCTGCTCTACGCTCCCATATACTACTTCAATCTGCCTCGGTGGTGCGGCTTCGCATACGCAGCGGCGGGTATATTCCTACTCACCCTGCTTTACAGGGCGCTCTCAGCGCGCCTACCCCGCACCATGCGGGTACTTACTCTGCGCTGAGAGCTGAGTATGGGTGGTGGGGAAGCGGGAGGGAAAAAACCGCCCCACCCTCAGAGTGTACGCAGCTCAAGAGAGCGGCCATGGGCATCCAACCCCTCAACCCTCGCAAATACCTTGACATGCGGCAGCGAGCGCACTGCTGCCTCTCGGCTCATGCGCACAATGCTCGTGCGGCGCTGGAACTGGTCTGCCCGTATACCAGAGAATGACTTACCCGAGCCGCCAGTTGGCAGGGTATGGCTGGGACCAGCCAGGAAATCACCGCAAGCCACCGTGGCATAAGTACCGGCGTATATAGCACCGGCTGTTCGTATACAATCGAGCATAGCCTGCTCTTTCTGCGGGTCTACAACCAGCACCAGGTGCTCAGGAGCAAAGGCATTCACAATATCAGCGCCTGTCGCCAGATCGCGCACAAGTATACAGTCAGCGTTCTCGGCCAATACCTGTTGCAGATAGGCCGAACGGCTCAGGGTGGCCGCCTGGGCCGCAATTTCACGCTCCACCTCTTGCAAGAGCTCCTCGCTATCGGTTACAAATGCTATCACACTATCGCCGCCATGTTCTGCCTGAGCCAACAAATCTGCGGCTACGAATCGCGGGTCGGCCGTAGCATCTGCCAGCACCATCACCTCGCTGGGACCGGGCAGCAAATCGATAGCCACCGCCCCAACCAACTGGCGCTTAGCCTCAACCACATACCTGTTCCCCGGGCCAAATATCTTCTGCACCGGAGCTATAGTCTCCGTACCCAACGCGAGAGCGGCCACCCCCTGAGCGCCCCCTACACGATATATTTCTGTTGCTCCGGCTGCCTGAAGAGCCACCAGCACGGCAGGGTTCACCCGACCATCAGGCCCGCAGGGGGTCACAGCCACTATTTCCGGCACACCAACAGCCTTCGCAAAGCCCCCGGTCATCAGCGCGGTCGATACCAAGGGTGCCTTGCCGCCGGGCACATATATACCCACTCGATCGTATGGTACAAAGCGCTCTCCCACTTCACACCCCTGGGCATTCACCCCGCTCCAGTCACGGCGCATGCTCTGCTGCGAGAAATATGCAATATTCGCCAGACTGGCAGCAATGGCATCTTTCACATCCTGCGGCACCTCTGCCTGAGCAGCAGCCAGCTCTGCCTCTGTCACCCGCAAATCAGCAACCGTGAGCTCCACCCTGTCAAAGAGGGCTGCATATTCACACAAAGCTGCGTCGCCCCGGCGGCGAACCTCATCCACAATAGATGCAACACTCTGCCGCACCTCCTCACCGGGTACAGAACGGCGATTCATCGCTGCCACGGCAGCGGCATATCCGGCATCTGATTCGCGATATATCTTCATGCCCCTATTATAGCAATACACATCCTCCCTGTCAACAGCCTCCCGCAGCCTACCCGCCACATTCTAACAAGATTTTCTCATTTTTTTTATTTTTTTTACTGATAAGGCTTGCCAACTGGCACTTTTTTGTTTAGAATAGACCTGTTTTCAAATATAAGGCACCCAAACGATTACTAGGTTTATGTCAGGCAGCATAAAGAATATAACAAGGTACACACTGGAAAAAACATCATTCCTCGGCTGGCGAGTCTGCATCAGCCGCAAGAATGTGATGATTACAAAATATTTTCCGGACAAAGTATATGACGGTGAACAGAAAGCTCTCGAAGCCGCCATTGCCATGCGCGACGACATTCTCAACCGCGTAGCAGCAGACCCTGCAAACGCTAAAAAAACGATGCAGGAAATGAAAAGCCATTATTGCTCCAGAAAGAAAAACAAAAATAAAAAGAAAAGCTGATTTTTACAGTAACCAGCCATCCCTACGTTCGGAGTCATCTGGCCGCAAAGGGGGAAACTGTTGATAATTTATACACCGATGCCGCAACGGTGAGATGGTCAGGCATCCGTAAAGTCCAGTTTGCGGGGCTTTCGCGTGGACAAGGTGGCCAGGCGGCGCGAATCCCACACCAGCAAGAGCATGGCCCCCAGCAGCAGCAAACGCACACCGGTATCTTGCGGATAATTCACAATCTCATGCTCTGAGCCCATACAGTTACAACTCAGGCTCAGCCCACGCGCCCACGCCTGAATATAGAGCAGAAGGAACACACCGGTCATCACCACCCCCCACATAGCAGCCCCACGATACGACAACCTGAAAACTAAACACACCGCCACCACCAGCTCCATCGCTATGCCGAGACATGCCAACGGCATCGAAAAAAACTCCGGCAGCAAATCGCTGCGTGTCAGAAACTCTGCGGTCTGCCCCAATTCCCCAATCTTAAGCAACCCGGTAACAAGAAAAAACACCCCCAGACCAACCCGGAGCAGGTTAAGTAAAATGTCAATGGTGCGGCTATTTCTCATACGTGCGGCAGATGATACACCGCCCGAGCTGAGTGAGCAAGCGTTTTTAACACCATGCTACCGAACATCGACAGAAATACATGTCCTCCAACCTTTTATAAAACTTATCTTTCGACGCACCTCAATTACAAAATATTTTACATTTGTAAAATAATGACACCCCGGGTAGAGCTTTGTGCTTGACTTGCCGCATAGCATACGCCAAAATGAGGCTGTGATGATAAGAACTGCCACGGCCACTCTGCTGGCGACGCTCCCGGTACTGGCGGAGGTTTCGGCTCCCGCCCCACAAGATACTGCTGCTCAGATATCGGCATCTACAGAAATCGCCCCCTCCTCTGTAACGCCACAGGAACCCGCACAGGAACCCGCTCAGGAACCCGCTCAGGAACCCGCTCAGGAACCCGCTCAGGAACCCGCACAGGAGCCTGCTCAAAACCAGGTTAACTCAGCCTATCGAGGCATCGTAAAGATTGAAGTCGCAGTTCGCAAACCCGATTACGCCACTCCGTGGCAGACGGGGCGCTACGGCAGCGGGAATGGTACCGGGTTCATGGTAAGTGATGGACTCTTCATGACAAATGCTCACGTCGTAGCCGATGCCGAGCGGATATACATCTCCCCCTATGCAGACGCACGCAAAATACCTGCACGCGTAAAGTATGTAGCGCATGATGCCGATCTGGCTCTGCTTGAGGTAGAAGATGCCGACGCGTTCCGGGACATTCCCCGCCTGGAGTTCAGTGATACGCTGCCGCACCTGGAAGACGAGGTACGAGCCATAGGTTATCCCATAGGCGGCAATCGACTGTCTGTCACGCGAGGCATTGTATCACGAATCGACACCACAACCTACGCCCACCCTCGAAACAAAAAACACCTCACCGTTCAGATTGATGCCGCAATTAACCCCGGCAACAGCGGTGGCCCCGTGCTGATGGGGGATAAAGTGGTGGGTGTAGCATTCCAGGGACTGCTCGAGGCAAACTCAACGGGCTACATGATACCCATGCCTGTCATTAAGCGTTTCCTGCAAGATGTGGAAGACGGGCACTACGATTCATACGTGGACCTTGCCGCGAGCTTCATGCCCCTCATCAATCCCGCCATGCGTCGCCACTACAACCTGCCGGACAATGCCATGGGAGCCCTGGTGGCAGACGTGATAAAAGGCGGCAGTAGTGATGGTGCCCTGCAAGCGGGAGATGTCGTACTGGCGGTAAACGACCACGCCGTCGACAGCTCGGCCATGATTGAACTCGAAGGGGAACGCGTGTTGCTGGAAGAGCTTGCGGAGCGTTCATTCAAGGGAGACGTGCTGAAGTTCACCATACTGAGAGATGGAGAACAGCGTGATGTACAAGTCACCCTTGCACCGCTCACCCCCTACCGCATCATGGGGCAGGAATACGACGCCCTGCCCCGCTATGTACAGTTCGGCGGGCTGGTATTCCAACCTCTGCACCGCAATGTAATAGCCGCCCACTCACTCAACTCGACCGATTTCACTGTCGAGCTCGATTCCTTCCTGCGCCGTGGCGGAGCCACAGAAAAACAAGACATCGTCGTAGTGACCAAAGTGCTGAAAGACGAGGTAAATGCACGCTTCAGCGATTATGGCAGACGAATTGTCACCCGAGTGAACGGTGTAGAAGTCAAAGGACTCAAGCACCTGCACTCCCTGCTTTACCCGCAGGAAGACACCCGTGCGCCCTACACCGTCATTGAATTAGCAGGAGCAGCCCGCCCCATAGTCATAGACAATGCCGTTATCGATGGAGCAAACGAACGAATACATGCCACCTACGGGGTGCCTGCACCGGCCAATCTGTAACCACATCCCCACTCAGTATACATCTATGATATACCGAAACCTTACCATCCTTTCTCTGGCAGCGTTCAGCCTGTGTGCCTGCAAACCCACTCCGCGTACGGCTCAGACCACCAAACACACGCAGCCTCCAACCAACCAACCGGCTCAACAACCAACCACAGAGCAGCCACAGGCAACTCTGCCCCCCACTGACAGTAGAACTCAGCAGCCCGCACCGACTGAAGCAAAACAGTCGGCAGAAGAATCCGCCGAAGCAGCACTGCTCATCATCAACATAACGCGTCAGGGACACAATCGGCTGACCCCATGGGAAAAGCAGGAGGCCTCCACCCGGCGCGTAGCAGGCACATATATGGGTGGTGGCATGGTGCTCACCTATGGCAAAGCTCTGCAAAATGCCACGTATGCAGAATTGAGCCTACCCGACGGCACTCGCACAGTACCGGCCCGCATCGTCAGTTATGACCCCGAGCTTTCACTCGCCCTGCTCACTACAGCCCACGAGCAGGATGCCGCTATTTTCGACACACGCCGTGCATGCCAACTCTCTGCTCCCTTGTTGCGCGGGCACACAGCCGAACTGTGGTGTGCCCTCAACGGCAGCGAACCGCTGCGCGTTCCCCTGTTAGCTCAGGTCGGTGCAGTGAGCGACAACCTGCCACGCCTCACCCTGCAGGCCAACATGGCTGTTCCGGAACTCTATGCCTATGGTGCACCTGTTGTGAAAGAAGGTAAAATGGTGGGACTGAGCGCTGGTTACGAAATCACCGGTCGCAAGCTCTCTATGATAAATGCTGAGCTTTTACAGCGCTTTCTTTCACGCCCCGCAGGAGCCCCCGCCGGAGTTCCCTCGTTGGGCATAGAACTCGCTACACTCGAAGATCCGGTTTTCCGCCGCTACCTCAAGCTGCAAGAAGGGCAGACCGGTGTCTATATCGCCAAAGTGAATCCCGTCGGAGCAGCTGCCTGTGCAGACCTGCGAGAGGGAGATGTCATCACCGCCATCGAGGGCATGAAAGTAGACAATCTCGGCCGCTGCAATCTTCCCATTTATGGCCCGACCCACATCAGCGTAGCCGCCCGATACCTCCGCCCGTTGGGTGCCTCTCTTCAGCTTTCCATCAGTCGGGCCGGCGAACAGAAAGATATAATCGTACAACTCAATACCGACGCAAAAGATAAAGCTCTGCTCGCGACGGAAAAACCGGACAAAGCTCCCCGCTACGTCGTGTGGGGCGGGTTGGTATTCCAGCCTCTGACGGACACTTACATGCAGACCATCAAGGCTCAGGCACATGGCACACTGCCTGTTGAGTTCCTAGAGCTCGAAGAACGCAGCGCGGCTCTGCGTGAGCAGGGAATTCGCGAACTGACGGCCTTAACCATCATCATCCCCACTCCCGCCACCCTCGGCTACGATAATCTGCGTTTCTGCGTGATAGAACAGGTCAATGGCAAAACACCCCGAGATTTCACAGAGTTCGTGCAACTACTCGATGAACCAACCCCCTCAGGGTTAGTTGAATTCACCCTCAATAAGCCCCCCTATCACATCTACATGGAACACAGCGCAGCGGCTGCTGTAAATGATAACCTGCGCCGCAGTTCAATTCCTCACCTCAGGCGGACAGAATAACTCTTCTGCCTCTGAACTCACTCTATTACCCTCCCTCGCCCTGATGTATGAAGGGTTGAAGGGAGGGATTTTTATCCTCACCGGGAGCCTTGTTGAACAAAAACCGCCCAGGCAAGACACTCAGAAAACACCAAATATACAGGCAGCACGTACCTCCCAGCCCTTGTGCTCACCTCTTGTTTCATGTAAGCAGGCGTTTCTGGTACACTTTTGAGCAACACCAGACTCGCTATTCCGGCAATTTCTCAAAACAAACACCCATTAACAGAGAAGATTTATTATTCGTTAACAATAAGCATCTTACACCAGCCTCGACATCTATTAATCGAAAGCGGTCATAAAGTCGCTTTTATCTTTTCTGCACATTTTTTGCCATTTTTCTATTTCCTTCAAGACTATTTCGGTCAATTCCCTTCCTTCGAGCCGATGCAGAACACGACGGTATTATTACTATCGACTCTTTCCTTAAAGACGTCAGATTAAAGTAAACAGAGTTTACTGGACTGACGACCATGAAAATTTCAGTTTTCAACCCGTTTTTTCTTAATTTTCCGCCTTTTTTTGTGCATTTGTTCGTTATTCGGTTTATATGCATGACAAGCGTAGATGTGTATATATGCGGCAGCAGGATAAATATCGGCGTAGTATTCCTAGTTATTCACTAGGTTGTAAATTTATTTTTTCATTCCGTTTATTACACGCGGAACATATAAGCGGAACTATCTATCGACTCGGACATTCAAATAAAATTTCATCGTTCTTTTTCCTATACTTTTTACAGGATTTATTTTTTTTCTTCGACACATCCGCGACGTACTTATTTCCCCATTTCTGAAAAAAACAACTGCGATTTTTTCCATTTTCTCCGGCACCGTTGCAAGCCGTTTTTACTTGTTGAAGCGTGAAGATTTTTTACCAATCTATCATATAATTAAACAGACAATTATATTGCATTTTTCAAGAAAAAATCACCTCGTATATATTATATATTCTCTAACAATCTCATCCCCATCCAGCGACGCAGATTATCTGCCAGGTTACAAAAAAGAAGGCACCACCTCTCAACACAAGAGGTGGTGCCGAACTGAATTGCAGACTGAATGGGCTTACTTAATGTCGCCGAGAGCTTCTTCGGCCAGCAGTTTACAGCCACGCAGGTCAAGCTTACCTGTAGCCAGAACGGGTATACCTTCGACAGGCACGAGGTACTTGGGAGCCCAGAGAGTGGGCATATCCATGTTCGCCAGCATAGTGCGTATGGTGGTAAGGATTTCCTTTTCCTCGGAGCTGCGCTGATGCTGCGGGAGAGCCGAAAGCAGCACGAGAGCCTCACCCTTCTGCGAGTCGCTCACTCCGGTAATGGCAATCTTCACGCCATCTTCGGCATTCAGCCCAAAGGCTTGGCAGAGAGCCAGTTCCACACCTTCATGGGGTACCATTTCACCACCGATTTTGGAGAATCGGCTGAGACGACCACCCAAAGTAAGGAAACCGTTGAGATCCATCTGCCCGATATCGCCGGTTTTGAACCAACCATTCCAGAAAATATCCTGGTTAAGCTCAGGCTTACCGACATAGCCGGTAAAGACGTTTGCTCCCTTGAACCAAATCATACCCCGTTCGGTAAGAGGAAGTTCCTTCGTATCGTCATCCACATCAGTGATTCGCACGGCGATACCGGGCAGCGGAGCACCAACGCTTCGGGCCACGGTACCGGGCACAAAGAACTTGGATCCGGGCACAAGCGGTACGTCGGGCATGTTGGCAGCAATAACGGGCGAAGTTTCTGTCAGGCCGTAACCTTCAAGCACCTTCACGCCGCATTTATCAAGAAACTCTTGCTCGAGGTCAGGCTGCATCTTCTCTGCACCGAGCACGAAGTAACGCACGCTCTTGTAGGTTTCCTTGTCGGCACGGCGCAGGTAAGCACGGGCAAAGGTGGGCGTGGCAACCACGAGTGAGAGCTGGTGTTTCACAATCAGCTCATTGATGGTGCGAGCATCTGTCGGGTTAGGATAGGCGCAAATGGGGCAACCGGTAAGCAACGGCAGCATCATGGCCACGGTCATACCGAAGCTGTGGAAAATAGGCAGCGAGCCCAGGAACCGCAGGTTGGTAAGGTCGAGTCGGCAGGCACACTGAGAGGCATTGGCCAGTATCATACGGTGGGTAAGAGCCACGCCCTTGGGCTCACCGCTGGAACCGGAGGTAAAGAGCATCACAGCCTCATCTGTTCCCTTGTTGGCATCTGTATTAAACATCTTGCAGATGACAGAGGCAGGGCCGGCCTTCGCCAGCAATACGTTGGCAATGAGCGATGGCTTGGAGAGGTTTTTGAGCAAGTCTTCCACCAGAATCATCTGCTCCTCAGGCGGCCAGGGGAAGGTGTCAAGCTTCTGCATGAACTTGCGAGCTGAGATAAAGGTTTTCAGCCCGGCCTGGCGTACTGTACTTTCAAAGGCCGCACGAGAGGAGGCATAATTGATAAGCACGGGAGTAATACCAGCCAGCAGACAGCTCAGCGTGGCAATCACACCACCGGGTCCCGGGGGAAGAATCACACCAATACGTCGCTCGTCGCGCTTACGCAGGAGCTTGGCAACTGTCATAGAAACGCCCAGAGCTTTGAAGAAAGGTAATGTGTTGCCGGTCATACCGTCGATAATTTCGGTATTCGGGTGAGCCTTTATCCCCTTCACGAGTTGAGTCGTAAGAGAACCCATGAGTATGGGCTGGGCGGCAAATCGGGCTGCACCGGTCTCCAGCCAGGCCTTCATCAGACGCTCGCCGGTCTGCGGACCGGGGGCCAGTTGCGGCAATATGCAGAACTCCTCATGGCAGCCTTCCTCGGGAACCTCTCGATACAAATTACCGACACTGTCACCATAATAGCCCAGGTACAACGGTACAGGTGATATGTGCAAACTGCCTACGTGGCGCAGGAAGGGAGAGGGAACATCCGAATAGGTACCGCGGTGCTTGGCAACCTGACCAGGCAGGAAAACCACACTGGTTCCCTGGCCGAACTTGGCAAGAATCTGCTCTCGCACGGCACGAGATGTGGTATTGCGGAAGTCGAAATACTCGATTTCCACTTTCTTTCGCTTCAGGAAATCCATGATTTCCGGTGCGGGTGGATAGGTGGGGTCTATAAGATAACACACCTTGCCCTCCAAAAGATGATGCAGAGTCCGCCCAGCCTCGATACTAATGCGGTTGGGCATGTAGAACCCCGGCTTTACGATATTTTCCTTGCCGTGTACAATGAGGTCAGCCATATATTTAAACTTCAGGTTAAAAGGTAAGTAAGTTGAGCAGTTCCGCACAAGTGAGCCGCCCGACCCTCGTCGGGTGGGCGGCTCCGCTCATGGCAGATCGGAGCTTGTCTCTATTATAGCAGCTCTTTTCTGCTTTACCAGATAAAAATCAGGCTTTTTTCATCAGAACGTGTACGTAGCGCTTACACCGGCCACCACGCCGAAATTACGGAAGGGTACATTGGTGGCATTCTCGGTATAGTGCCTGAACTCAGAGCCCTTGTTGGCGTTCGTGCCGCCCTTGCCCAGCCAGTTAAAGCTGATGGAGGGAGTGATGATGAAGTTCTTCTTCACGAACCAAGGAGTGGAGAACTGAATCCATAAGGCCTGGGAACCGTTGCCGCATGCACCATAGTCTTCCTGGAAATAGTTGGCAGTGGCGCTCATACCCAGAGTGAGCACGCCGAGCAGCTTCAGATCCTCGGGAGTACCGATGATGGGAGCCTTCACCGTGACATACGGCTCAAACCACCAACCCTGAATACCCTGGAAAGAATAGCTGGTCTTCAGACCTACGCTCAGCCACTTGTAGGGGGTCCACTCCGGAGCCACGAATATCTCGTTCACGCAAGAGGCACCCTGGTTACGGTAATGCTTAGCCATCACACCCAGCAGACCGCCGTGCGTGAAGTTGTGACCGAAAGCCACGTTCCACTTCTCCGTCACGCTGGTGTATTTAGCCTCACTGATAATGGTGAACTGGTTCTCAATGTTGGCCTGCTTAATCTTGCCCTTCAGCTTTGAGGAAGTGGCACGCATTTCACCCTCCATGCCCGGGGGAATCATACCGGCGGCCAGCATAGCATCAATCTGAGCAGCCTGAGCTACATAACCGGGACCAAAGTTGGGGTTGCCGTACAGGGTGTGACCGGAAACGGGAATAACGTAGGCAATCGTACTGCCCAGAGTCCAGCGACCGGGCTGACCAATGTCGTAATTAAGCTTCAGTGCAGACTTCAGAATACTGTCACCCTCAGCCACGGAGTGGGATACCACATAACCGCGACCGGTGTAGTTCGAATCATAACCAAACGTAACAGAACCGCTGAGACGCTTGGCGGGAGCGGCCTCTGTCACCTGAACTGCAGGCGTACCGGCGAATGCGGGTGTCAGAAGCGCTACTGCTGCGAGGAGTGCGTAACGTGCTTTCATAATAAATTTATTTTCTTGTTGTAGTGAGTTGTTTCTGCGTTTGTCATCCCATTCAGCAAATGTAGAGCTTACTCTAAGTTGACACGCACATCATACCTAAAAGTTGGAGCAGTGTCAAGAAAATAGCGTCAAAAAAGTTAATTTTCCACAATAAATTTTATTTTTCGATTGAGAAAGCACCGAAAAAGCGTTAAAATAACGTGGTATGAAAACGATATTGGTACTAATGGCCCCCGGATTTGAGGAAATGGAGTTCACTGCTCCCGTAGATATACTCCGCCGTCTTGGTGTGAAAGTAATCACAGCCGGAGTAAAAGGAATGGAAGTAGAGGGAGCACACGGCATCACGATGCGAGCAGACGTAGAACTGAGCGAGGTACAGACAGCCGACTACGACGGCATCGTCTTGCCCGGCGGCGGGGCGAGCTGGCTACTGCGCGACACACCGACCGTACTGAAACTGGTGCAAGATTTCCACGCTGTGGGCAAACTGGTAGCAGCCATCTGTGCCGCCCCCATTGCGCTGGAAGCAGCAGGGGTACTCAACGGGCGACGAATCACATGCTACCCGGCAGAGAGCGTAACATGTGACATCAAGAGTGCAGCTACCATCACCGGAAGCAAGACAGAGACTGACGGTAATATTGTGACCGGTCGCGGACCGGGAGCTGCAGCGGAATTCGGCTTTGCACTGGGTACTTATCTGGGTTACGACGTAACAGCTCTGCGCGCCGAGATGCAGTTCTGATTATCGGTGAGCCAGGTAACGCTCCGCCACGCGCTGCAAGGTCAACGTGGCGGAGGGTATGCAGATTCCAAGTGAGCGCAAACGCTCGTTGCTCATAGCTGTATGGCGGGGGCGAACTTCGCGGAAGAAGGTGGCCTGAGCGAGCAATTGGCGCTGCATGGGCGGCAACTCAGGCAGCGCGCCCAATTCCACGGCGTGTTGCAAAGCAATATGAGCGCAGTCGTACCAGCTGAGTGGCTCACCACCGGAGCAGAGGTGCAGCACCCCGCTGACAGGCAGCGGCAGCAATTCAAGCACCACGCGAGCAATGTCGGCGGCATCAGTCGGCAGGGAATACTTGTCGGCAATGGCAGCCAGGGGTGCACCACTGAGAGCCTTGCCCAACGTGCTTTCCACGAAAGAGGGTTTGGCGGGATTTCCGCAGACCCACGACACGCGCAGCACGAGAGCCGCAGCCAGGGCCTCTGCCACCTGCAGCTCCCCCTCGCGCTTGCTCAGGCCATAGACATTCGCAGGTTTGCACTTGGTGCTTTCATTTTTCAGGCCGGATTTCACCCCTTCCAGCACATAATCCGTCGACAGGTGCACAAAGCGCGCCCCCGTGTGCCGACAGGCCAGCGCCATGGCAGCGGGAGCCACGGCATTCACCAAGTGAGCCGTGAGCGGGTCGTCCAGGCAGGCCTCCAAGCCGCTCACAGCAGCGCAATTCACCACAGCCACCGCCCCCGAATGCAGCACAGCAGCCGTCAACGCCTGCGTGTCGAGCAAATCACACTCGGCATGAGTGGGTGCCCACACCTCCCAGCCCGCCGCCGTGGCGGCTCGCTGCATCACTTGTCCTGTGCGGCCACTGCCGCCGAATAAAAGTAACTTCATTATATGTATTTTCGTTCGCGGAAAAGGTGGGCTCGCAGCGGGTCGCAGGCCGCGAGGTGGGAATAGCCGATAGCGAGGGCATCTGCCGCATCGGGCGCGGGCATTTCGGTGAGGTGCAGCAGGGCGCGCATCATGAAGGCCACCTGCGGTTTACCTGCCCCGCCCCGGCCGACGGTGGCCAGTTTCACGCAACTGGGCGGATATTCCATAATAGGCAGGTCGTAGCGGGCGGCAGCCAGTACCGTGGCAGCACGAGCCGAGCCCATGGTAATGGCGGTGCGGTGTGACTGCACATAGATGATGGCCTCGATGGCCAGCTCATCGGGTCGATACTGCTCGATAAGCGAGCAGACTTTTTCGTGAATGGCTAACAGGCAACGGCTCTGTGGCAATTTCTGCGGCAGCGAGAGCGTGCCGTACTCCAGGGCCACAGCCTCACGGTGGTCACCATCGAGCACGGCAAAACCCGTGTTGCGGATAGCGGGGTCTATGGAAAGTACGCGCATGGCACACATCAGTTCTGCTCTGCGGCAGGGGGTGGTTCGGGCAGCAGGGGGAAGGTTCCCTGCTCCATCATCCGCACAGCCTGCACCCAGGGAATATCATTGATATAAAGCTGTTTCACGACCAGGCCATCGCGTTCGCGGCAGGCGAACTCAACCGTGGAGCGAATACGATTGAGGGGGAGTGAACCATGGTCACCGCCCTGACTTCGCCAGGCACGGTGGGGCTCACCGGTGTTCTCCGGCACATAGAAACGGTAACGAAACCAGGCATCAGCCTGCTCGCGCGGAAGCAGTACTAGCTCTACCTCCCCCCGCACACGCCGCAGCTTCCCTTCTTTTACCAAGTCATAGTTCCATCGCGCTCTGAGGTGGGTGCGTATCTCGCCGGGGCGCGCGGCATCTCCACTGCTGCCGAGTTTCACCACACGGGTCAGCTTCGACTTTCCGTCAGCACCGGTCACCCAAAAACCGACCAGTTTATCATCCACCCTTCTCTGCCAACCTTCCGTAGCAATCTCTATGGAATCGGAGTTCGTAGCAGCCCGCGCCGGCAGAGGCTGCACGGTGATACCCTCCGCCACTTCCTCCTCAGTCAGCCGGACAGGGTTCCACTCATTCCAGTGAAACAAATCGCAAAAGAGCGGATCTTCCATCGGGTAGGTGAACTTACAATCAAAGCTCACATAGTCACCTCGGAAAAAGTCGCGGGGGTCGAAGGCATCGCACTCAACCAGCAAGGTAGGCGCCGTGGTCAGCTCTACCCGGCGGGCGTGATAGTTGTAACCCAGCCAGCCGAGCTGAGCCACCACAATCACAAAAACAGCAATGAGAGAAAATCGTTTGTTCATCGTCTTACAGAGTTGCGGCCGATTGAGCCTCTTTCACGGATTTCACCAGGTGGCGACGCCCCTTTTCGAGCAGCCAGCCCAGCACCAGCATCAACAGGCCGGTCACCATCAGCACCAGACCGGAAAAGGTGTAACTATCAAGCACATCAGACACGAGCGCAATGGCGGCATATATCACCATGAGCGAGCCGATGTTAATCCAGCTCAGGCGCAGGGCTCGCCATCCACTGTAAATCATGAGCAGCGCGAAGAGCATGTAAACCACTATCCCGGATAAACGCCCTGCCCACTCAGGTACCAGGGCCTCATATCGCTCGCCATACAGCGTGAAATTACTCATCATCTCGCGGACACAAGCAATCCCCATCAACGCAGGCAGACACAGGCTGATAACAGCCACCACCCCACACCATGGCAACCAAGCCGTTCCTCTTGTCTTCAGGCACAGCAGCAGCAACGGCAGTATTCCCAGCTCCGTCCAGAACACCGCATCTACTTCAGGGAAATCCCCGCGAACATACATCATACTCTGCGCGGCACTCACCCCCACCAACAGCAATACGGGAGCAAGCCAACTGTACCCCGCCCACCGCTCACCGGCCACTCGCCAGCGCTCAGCCAACGCCCACCACAAACCGCCCAGCAGTGGCAGCGCCGCAATCATATATTCATCCCAGTCCACCGCAGGCCATACCGAGCGCAAGCTCAGGTAGCTGCCGCGAGAGCAGCACAACAGCCCCAACTCCACAAACGAACACACCGCCACCACCCATATCAACAGGCGCTGGCGAGAAATGAACGGCAGCAGCACAATACCGGCAAAAAAGAGCGTGAACCCCTCAACAAAGGGATTCTGTAACTGAAAAATCTGGCCGTAGAGAGCAATGCAGCCCAGCCACATACCCGCCCCGCAGAACCCCAGCACCTCTGCCACCAGCGGTCGTTGTACACGCTGCCAAGCCCAGCCCAGCCAGAAGAGCAACAGCAGCAACATCGCAACGCCCATCTTCACCACTGGCGGTATATCGTACCAATTTGCCGATATGAGCATGATGATACCTGCCACTATCAGTCCGCCGGCCAGAGCGCACAGGCAGATGAGCAACCAACGCCACCCCCGGCCATCCTGCAGGTGGAAATGCTCCGTTATGGCAGCAGCCTGCTCCGGCGAGATAAGCCCTGCGGCCTGCATTTGTTCTACGTCTTTTCGTTTCATGGATACGGGGGCTCAACGTTACTTTCCCATTATGAACAGGCCGGGCTCAGATTGCAAGCCCAAAATACAGAAAGGAATTTTTCGAGTCGCAGCAAACTGTTATTCAACCATTGGCAGCGGGTGGGCGTCTGACTCCTCACAGCTATGAAATATATTACCCCCGCCACCCTGTTAATGGCAGCGACACTTCATGCCGCCGCGCAAGATACAGCCCCCGGCTACCTCGATACAGCCTACGGGCGCAAACCTTACACCATGGAACCTCGCCACACCGGCAGCCTGCTACCGGCTATGTATGCCGACGAGCAGCACCCCACTCGCCACCCCGGCCTCTATACCCTCGCAGAAGTACTGGAGCGCAGCTACGCGCGTACCGAGAAAGAACTGCGAAACGGCTGGGAGTTTTTTCCGGCGACACCTCAGCACTTTGCACCATACCTCGACTCCATATTCGTGCCGGGTAACACATGCGTGCAACCTTGCAATGTAATACAACACGACAGTATTTCCACCGCAGCCCAGCAAATCAAAACAAGACTCTCTCGAATCGGCCTGCAATACAACCTCACATTGACGGCCAATTATACGGGAATAACCCCGAAATCTCATGGCGGGCGCAATCACTTTACCTCCACAAACAATTCCTTTGCCGGCACCTGGTACCTGCTCAAGAAACGCGACAACAGCCAGGGGCTTTTTCTGAGTGTAGAGGCAGATCTCGGGCACGGGTTCAATTTCAACGAACGTCACAGCAGCGCTCAGAACACCATTGGCAGCTTGAACAACCCCCAGGGCAGTCTACGCGGCGGAAACGGCGTGTTCATACCCCACCTGGCTCTCGGATACAGTGCATTCGACGGCAAGTGGGTCGGCATGATTGGCACCATAGACACATCAAGCTACCTGGATCAGAACATTTACGCTGCCAACTGGAACGGCAACCTGACCAACTCCGCCTTCGGCTCCAACCCATGCCTGCCCCTTGAATGGGCAAACTGGGGATATCTGACGGCCTGGCAACCCTGCAAGAACTTCTATGCCATGTATACCACCACCGGCTGCAATGGAGAAATCAACCACAACCCATTTCAGTATATCAGCTCCAATGCATGGGTTCATCTGGCAGAATTCGGGTTCATAACGGATGATTTTCTGGGATTGGGCGAAGGTACATATCGCCTACAGTACACCTTCACCCGCTACAAAGGAGAATCCGGCCACGGAGCAGCCTTCAATATCCAGCAGCAACTCGGGCACGGCTCCCAGCTGGGATTTTTCTCACGCTGTGGTATAATGGATCCCGAGGCCACCACCGTAAGCAATGTCCGTGCAGCCGCTACAGCAGGCCTGGTATTGCAGGCGCCATTCAGCAGCAATGGGTGGGGCAGTGCTGCCAATAACGACCAGTTGGCTCTGGGATTTCTGTGGGAACGAGCAGCTCAATCACCTCACCGCCACAAAAACGAATACGGCCTGGAACTCAGTGCAGTTGTGCAGTTAACCCCTACCTTCTTCATACAGCCGGACGTGCAGTATATATTCAACCCTGTGCAGCAGACAGACCACAGCGGCGAACTCATTCTGCAGATGCAGGGGGTATTCAGATTCTAATCTGACCCACCCCTTCCCCCCAAAAAAACGATTTACAAGAATAGCTCGGATGTCGGATTCCGGGAAATTGTAACCACGCATTACAATTCCGCAATCCGGCATCCGAACTGCAAATTGTACTTGACAGCAGATATCGGCAAAGGCAGAATGGCAGGCATGAGCAACACGCCGACATCTCCTCCCCCCACACGCCGACTCGCAGAAAGCCGCCCCGGGCTCATACTTGGCGGGGTTCTGGCAGCCATGTGGATTGCCGCCATGTCTGCGGTAGATGCGAACGCCTGCACCACCACACCGTTTCTTTGGGGATTCATGGCAGTAATCGTCACATCGGTTTTGTTTATACTGAGAGGGTACAAAATTGTGAAGTTACCGCTAACCGCCTGGGTCAGCCTGGCAGCTGGAGTATATTATCTGGTACGGGCCACGAATGGATTTTCGCAGACAGACAACATGGCCGACTGCGGGCTGATTCTTTTTGCCTTTGTATTTTACCTGACAGGCATTTACTGCGGACAGGCAAACAACAGCAGGGGAACAGCCATAGTACTGGGCGTGGCACTGTTGCTCAATCTACTCTGCCTATGGTTGCTGAGGAATCCACAAATCAGCCTGAACTGGATTGGGCGGGCAGACACAGGGTTGCTTGGCCCGCACACCCGCAACATCACCCTGTTTGCCTACAAAAATTTTGCCGGCTTATTTCTGGCATTGGGTGGCGGGTTGCTGCTGTGGCGCTGTATATGGCAGAAGAAGCTCGACAGGGGGAATCTACTGCAACTGGTTGTGGCAGTGGGAGCTATAGCGGGCAGTTTTTTCTGCAACACCCGCATACCATACGCCATACTGCCGCTGCTGTTGATAGCCGGGTGGCTGTTCTGGTTTATACAGAAACTGCACTCAGATCGCGGACCGGGCACCATCATGCTCAGCACCGGGCTGCTGCTACTGGTGTCAGTGCTGATTGGTATATACGACCTGTTTTTCGGTAACACCGTGTTGCATGCTATTCTCGACATCGACTCGCACCAACGCTTTACCATGTGGGAATGGATTAACTCGGTTGCCCGACAGGCACCGCTATATGGTTACGGCCCCGGCGGAGCCACATGGCATTCCCTCACCACATGCAATCAATACCAATTGGTTAATTATGCCCACAATGAATACCTGCAAGTCTGGGCAGACTATGGTCTTACAGGACTAGGCCTCATGCTGCTGCTCATAGCACTTCACATCATAGCCGGGTTTCGAGGCATGGCCGCAGATACCCTGACGGAAGAGAGACGCGAACGCCTGGCGCTGGCGATGCTCTGCCTGATAGCGCTCTGCACCGCAGCTATTACTGACTATGTATGGCACAGCGCAGCCCTGCTCGCCATGGGCGCCTATGCCTGCGGCACCCTCGCCTCTCCCACCCCAGGTGTATCCTTACACAGACGGCGAGACGGAAGTTCTGTCACCACTCCGGTACGAGCCGAAAGCAACTGCGGACGGGTCATCGTATGCGCGGCTGCTCTCGGACTTACCGCCTGCATGGGCAAACTCAGCGCCGCACTCTACCAACCATGGGCAGCGCAATGGCACTACGACAGCATGGTATCACAGGGTGCTGACACCGCTCAACGCAGAGCTCACCTGCAGCAAACCATGCTCGTTTACCCCCACCACCGCATAGCGGACCACTACATCAATCTGGCACCCAAAACTCGGCCAGACTGGCACAGTTACGAACAGGGGCTGCGAGCTGTACTACAGGCAAACCCACATCAACTCATCACCGCCTGCATGCTTGCCCAATGCCTCAGCAAACAGAAACGTTTCCGCGAAGCCGAAATAGTCTACAGAACCTATTACCCGGATGACGGGCCCAACAACTCACGACTGAACCCATGGGCAACCCTTTACACCGCCAACCTGCAGCAATGGGGACAACACGAACTGACCTGCGGCAACCTCGGCACCGCTCTCTCCATGCTCCTTTACGCCGAAAAAATGGCCAAAAGAACTGGCTACATCCCTCACATCATGTACCGAGGCGGAGTGAGAACATGGGAACATAATTCCCCGCAACAAAAATTACAGCAATCTATCTACAAAAGCACCCTCAATACTTTGCGCGCCATTAACCCACAGCAGGACCACTCATGGCAGCAACCCCTCCCCCCCTCCGGAAAACCTGCCCTCTACCAACGATACCAACAACCGGCAAAATAAGCACAAAATCACAGTTTCCTCTTTACCTCTGCACAGAAATCGTAAAAAAATGCATAACAAGCGCGTTTTCCGCTTGCAATAATGAAAAAAAAGTGCAATATAGAAGAAGTCCGCGTTGCGGTTACAGACTTTTACTGACTGATATGAGCACACCTCCTCCGCCCCCTTCAACCGTACGACCGGTACCGCCTGCGGCGCCGGTTCCGCCTGCTGCCCCCCGCCCGGCAGCTCCAGTCCCGCCCTCGGCTCCGACCGCGCGCCCTGTACCGCCGCGCCCTGCCAGCGCGCCCGTTGCACCGGTACCCCCCACAGCTCCGGCTCGTCCGGCAGCCACAGTGCCGCTTAGTGCCCCGGTTCCCCCGCCACGACCCGGTGCTCCTGTGCCGCCGCGCCCCGCAGCTCCCGTGCCGCCGCGTCCTGCTACTCCTGCGGCTCCCGGTGCACCTGTACCCCCGCGCCCCGCAACTCCCACGGCTCCGACAGCCACTGCGGCACCCGTACCTCCTCGTCCGGCGGCCACAGTACCGCTCAGCGCCCCGGTGCCACCGACCCGCCCCGGTGCCCCCGCAGCTCCTGCTGCTCCTGCTGCCCCTGCTGCCCCTGCTGCCCCTGCGGCACCCGCAGCGCCCACTACAACAGGCGCGCCCAAGACGGCAACGAAGGCCATGCCTACAGCCACGGCTCCGGTTGGCAAGCCCACTGGCTTCACCAAGCCTGCCGGCTTCAGCAAGCCCGCTGGTTTCGGCAAAAAGAACGACAGTGTGGTAGAAGAGGAAGATGACGAACCCAAGAAAGACAGCCCGGTTATCATCGTCCTTGCAGCTCTCACCATCATCATCATGGGTCTTGTCTGCTTCAAACAGTACCAGACTGACCAGCTCCCCGGCCGAGCCACCGACTCCGAGCGAGTATTCGGCACTCCCGCAGCCAATGATGATTCCGCCGATGACAGCGGTTATTCTGAAGAGTCAACATCTGACGAGGAAGAGAATTCCGATGACAGCGGTAGCGAAGACTACGCTGACGAAGAGGAGTAATTTTTCGTGAACAGCGAGAACCGCTAAGACATCTAAACAAACACTATGGCATTACAGATTACAGAAAGCAATTTTGAGGCAGAAGTTCTCAACTCACCCGTACCGGTGCTGGTTGACTTCTGGGCGACTTGGTGTGGTCCCTGCCGCATGATATCCCCCATTGTGGATCAGGTAGCCACCGAAATGGCCGGCGTAGCCAGGGTCGGCAAGGTGAATGTGGATGAGGCCGCAGCCCTCGCCACCCGCTACGGTGTAAAAAACATCCCCACGCTCATCTTTATCAAAGGCGGCGAGGAGGTTGGCCGAATCACCGGAGCGACGTCGAAAGACAACATCATCGCCAGGCTCAAGGCCTACCTGTAAAACGATAGCAAAGTAACTCCTTACGCGCGGGCAAACTCGCAAGGGTTTGCCCGTGCTTGTTTTACGAACAAACCGTGTTTTTATATGAACAACACCTGCAAAGGTAGCGTCAAAACATAACCATGACAGCGCTTGTTCCTGAAAACAATGTTACCTTCGGAGCTCACCACTCCCCCGTATCAGCACCCCCCAACTTACGAAATACACCGCAAAGTGCGACTGGCGTCTCGCACTCATAATCGAACTGGAAAACAACAGCTAAAGCGCAGAATTCAGACATTACACAATCCCGGATTTCACCTTTTCTTAAGGACCACAACACACTTTCTTATTGACATCAAGGAAGTTGCAGTTTACAATAACCGGGAACACATGAACAAAAATGCTCGACTTGGATGAAAGCCGCGAGCATAATGTTCATTTATTCCACCACAAGAAAACAGAAAACACCATGTCATTTTCAGACAACGTAACTGAAACCACCCCCGAGCACGGCCACTACCTCATTGCAGAATATGATGTCACGTATGTTGACGCCTGTACCTGGATGTCGGCAGAGATAGAAAGTTTTCTGAACCAGGCAGCACCTCACATCAGGAAAAGCGCACGCAAACTCACGGTGACGCCCAGCGTACTCAAAGAACTACAGAATTGTGCCCCCCTCAAATATGCAGCGCAGACAGCCCTGAACATCATCGGAAAACATGCCGACCTCATCGACATCGAGAACGGCGACGTGAGCGAGGGTACAGCTGATGGTGAGTTTGTACGCAATTTCTTTTTCAATCACAACAAGCGGCGACAGCTACTCATAACACATGACCAGCAGCTCGCCACCGACATTCAGAACTGCTGCCCGTGTGACAGCGGAGCCCCACTCCCCACCACCGCCGTCATGACTCTCTGGCCTGATGGTGACCTCATTACGTTCGCGCGCATGCAGCAGCGCAAAGACTATCAGGCTCGCACCAGGCTCGAAGAAATGACAGCAGAAACCCCAGTCTACCTGGACAGCTCAGCCCTCACCAGCATCAACCTGTCAGCCCTGCTGGAACACCTGAAAGCTCCGCTACAGGCTCAGGGACGAAAAGTGAGAATTCTCAGCAACTCACTAACGCCGGAAGTGCGCGCGCTCACGGAACCGATACTGCGAGAATACGCTGAACTACTGGATATCGTTATCGCGGACCCGACGCTAAGTGAAACAAATGCACTGCTGGGCGAGCTTTACCTAAGGCCGGAAAACATGGGGAAAAACCGACTGATTCTGGTAACTGATGATGTAGCGAGAGCCAACGAATTGCGAAACCGACGCCCCAAATGCGACCGATTCCCATTCATTGACTTCATGACCATCAACAAGTATGCCTACCTGAGCTACCTGAAGCTATCTGACCCAACAACCCCTATCCTCTCCCCAGCAGCCGCGCAATCCCCCCAATCGTCAGCTTTTACTTTCCGCCAGCAAAATAACGTACGTTGCGCCCCCATCCTTTACCCGACCGACAATACTGCCGATGGCAGCTTCCAAATCGCTGCTTGAAGTCGGAGGCCAAGCGGTC
>JAZNVF010000027.1:0-31406 GCA_045592685.1 Akkermansia sp.
CATCCACTTAGTATAGCACAATAATGCTATAACTGCAAGAAAACTAGTTTTTTACGATAATCCTTTCAGTGTAAATTTGGAGCAAGTTTCGGATACCTGAATCTCAAGGATGTATGACACAACTCAAATGCGTTTGCCCTGAGCCGGAAATATAATCACGATACAGCAATCGGCCCGGTCTCGCAGGTTGCGCGACCGGGCCGGAGAATATATACGGGGTTACCGTCAGGCGGTTTTACTCATCGATACCGACGGAAATAGTCTCCTCAGCAGCGGTGAAATCCTCCTCCTCTTCCCAGCGAGCGCGGGGGATGGGAGTAGCACCGGGTGCGGGTTCGACCACGATGTTGCGGTACTTGTCGAAACCGGTACCGGCCGGAATGAGGTGACCGAGGATGACGTTCTCCTTGAAGCCCTCAAGCACATCAACCTTGCCCAGAGTGGCAGCCTCGGTAAGCACACGTGTGGTGTCCTGGAACGAGGCAGCAGAGATGAAGGAATCCGTCTTGAGGGAGGCCTTCGTGATACCGAGCAGAATGGGCTCGCTGTCAGCCGGGCGACCATTCATGCTCACTGTATCG
Source organism: Akkermansia sp. (assembly GCA_045592685.1). Lineage (GTDB taxonomy): Bacteria > Verrucomicrobiota > Verrucomicrobiia > Verrucomicrobiales > Akkermansiaceae > Akkermansia. Next base: position 582 of record JAZNVF010000027.1, read on the forward strand.
CGGTTGATACGAGCAAGTGTGGTGCGGTCAATCTCATCACCCCAGAGCAGACCTGTATCGCCGGGATCCTTCACGCGAACCTTACGCAGCATCTGGGACACGATGATTTCAACGTGCTTGTCATTAATCTCCACACCCTGCACACGGTATACCTGCTGCACCTTATTGACGAGGTGCTCCTGCAGGGCTTCCTTACCACAGATACGCAGGATTTCGTCAGAGGCTTCGGAACCGTCCGACAGGGGCTCACCGGCACGCACGAAGTCACCGTCGTGCACAATGATGTGGCGGTCCATGGGTACCAGGTGCTTGATGGAGATGGCGCCCTCGTTCTCATCATGCGTCTCGAGCTTAGAGGAACGGCGACGGCTCTTACCGGCGGCCTCCTTAGCCTCTGCATCACGATAGATAGTCACCACTTTCTTACCACGAATCATGGCGTCATCGATAGAGACGATACCATCCATCTCGGCCAGGGTGCAGGTATCCTTCGGGCGGCGAGCTTCGAAGAGCTCAGCCACGCGGGGCAGACCACCGGTAATATCGTTGGTCTTTTGCACCTTGCGGGGGGTCTTGGCTATGGGCGTACCGGCAGAAATCTTCTGCTTGTTGCTCACGGCAAGATAAGCACCGGTGGGGATGGAGTACACGCGGGGCTGGTCCTTCGCGCTGCCGGGCTTGGCAGTATGCACGATAATGCGGGGAGCCAGATCCTGGCGGTGGTCGATGATGATGGTGGTACCACGACCGGTATCACTGTGGCCAGACTCGGCACGGCAGGTAATCCCCTCAATCATGTCAGCGTATTCAACCTGACCGCCAACTTCGGAAATAACCGGAATTGCGAAGGGATCCCACTCAGCAATAATGGTACCGGCAGTTACCTGATCACCATCCTTCACATGGAGCACAGCGCCCATGGTAAGCTGGTAAGATTCCTGCTCCTTACCTTCGGCATCGTAAACCTTCACGCTGCCGTTCTTGCAGAGTACAACATTGTTGCCATTCTCGTCTTCAACGCAGCGGTCGCGCAGGTTTTCGTCGTAGATGAGACGACCATCGGTCTTGGCGACATACTCAGGTCGGCTGGCAGAGGCAGAAGCCGTACCACCCACGTGGAATGTACGCATGGTCAGCTGAGTACCGGGTTCACCGATGGACTGGGCAGCAATGATACCAACAGCCTCACCCACCTTCACACTCTTACCAGTGGCAAGGTTCAGGCCATAGCACTTGGCACAGCAGCCCTTGGTCAGCTCGCAAGTGAGTACGGAACGTACCTTGACCTTCTCAATACCCACGCCCTCGATGCGCTTGGCGGCCTCATCGGTGATGATTTCGTTCTTAGCAACGATGATTTCGCGCGTTGTGGGGTCATAGATATCATCACAGGTCACGCGACCGTAAATGCGCATGGAGAGGCTGGCGATTTCATCATCACCGTCATAGATAGCGGTCATGGTGATACCGTTGTCGGTACCGCAGTCCTCATCGCGCACGATAACATCCTGAGCCACGTCGACCAGCTTACGGGTCATGTAACCGGAGTCAGCAGTCTTCAGAGCGGTATCAGCCAGACCCTTACGGGCACCGTGAGTGGAAATGAAGTACTCAAGCACGCTCAGACCTTCACGGAAGTTGGAGGTAATGGGGCGCTCGATAATTTCACCACTGGGCTTAGCCATCAGACCGCGCATACCGGAGAGCTGCTTAATCTGAGCCTTGTTACCACGAGCACCGGAGTCCACCATCATGAAGAGCGGGTTGGCAACGGCAGAACCATCGTTATACTCCAGCTTGGTGTAGAGTTCCTTCTGAATAGCATCCGTCGTCGAGGACCAGATATTAACCACCTTCTCATAGCGCTCGCCATTGGTAATCAAACCTTCCTCGTACTGTTCGGTCACCTTGGTCACCTCGTCATAGGCAGCGGAGATAAGCTCATTCTTATGCTCGGGTACCACCATGTCCACGATACCGATAGAGCAACCGGAGCGCGTAGCCTCCTTGTAGCCCAGGGACTTGAGGGCGTCGAGAGTCTCGACGGTCTTCGCCTGGCCACAGGTCTGATAGCAGCGCCAGATGATTTCACCCAGTTGCTTCTTGCCAACGTTACGGTTGATATAGCCGATTTCATTCGGCCAGATTTCGTTGAAACGCACACGGCCGGCCGTTGTTACAATGGTCTTGCGATCCACATTCTCGCGGTTGAATGACAGGCGGTCGAACTCGCGACCGGTCTTGCCGTAATCCGGGTTCTTCAGGCGAATCCACTCATGGTAGCCAATCTTGCGAGCAGCAATAGCGAACTCCACTTCAGAGATGGACTCGAAGAGCGGCAGCAGCTGCTGGTTATCCTGGTTTTCCTTCACCTCCTTGGCACGTGTGTGTGTGAGATAGTAGGAACCCAGAATGATATCCTGCGAGGGGGTGCTGATGGGCTTACCCGAGGCGGGTGAGAAAATGTTGTTGGGAGCCAGCATGAGCAGGCGAGCCTCAAGCTGGGCCTCAACACTCAGCGGCACGTGCACAGCCATCTGGTCACCGTCGAAGTCGGCGTTGTAACCGGTACAAACGAGCGGGTGCAGACGAATGGCGCTACCCTCAATCAACACAGGCTCGAACGCCTGAATGGAAAGACGGTGCAGCGTAGGAGCACGGTTCAGGAACACGGGGTGACCCTTGGTGACTTCCTCCAGAATATCCCACACGATAGACTCCTTGCGGTCAATCATCTTCTTGGCCGAGCGCACGGTGTGCACGTAGCCAAGCTCCTTCAGGCGGTGAATGATGAAGGGCTCGAACAGAGCCAGAGCCATCTTCTTGGGGAGACCGCACTGGTTCATGCGCAGGTTCGGACCAATCACAATCACGGAACGGCCGGAGTAGTCCACACGCTTACCAAGCAGGTTCTGACGGAAACGACCACTCTTACCCTTCAGCATGTCGGAGAGGGACTTGAGCGGGCGGTTGCCGGCACCTGTCACGTGGCGACCGTGACGACCGTTGTCGAAGAGAGCGTCCACAGCCTCCTGCAGCATGCGCATTTCGTTGCGCTTAATCACCTCGGGGGTCTGCAGAGCGGCAAGCTCCTTCAGACGGTTGTTACGGTTGATAACACGACGGTAGAGGTCGTTGAGGTCAGAGGTTGCGAAACGACCACCGGGCAGCGGAACCAAGGGGCGCAAATCCGGGGGAATGACGGGCAGGATAGTAAGCACCATCCACTCAGGGTGGCAACCACTGTTTCTGAAGCCCTGGGCAAGCTGCAGACGCTTGGCAATCTTGCGCTTGTTCTGCTTGGAGTTGGTCTTCTCCATCTCCTGGCGCAGCTCGTCGATGAGAGCATCCAGATCGATGGTGGCCAACAGACGCTGAATGGCAGCAGCACCCATGGCAGCCTCAGGAGCATCATCACCATAGTCCTCCTGCAGCTCGTCGTACTCCTCCTCCGACAATATCATGCCACGCTCAATACCATTCACACCGCGAGGATCGGTCACGATGTAGTCCTCATAGTAAATCACGCGCTCAAGATCCCGAGCGGTGAGGTTGAGCATCAGACCGATACGGCTGGGCATGCACTTGTAGAACCAGATGTGAGTAACCGGCACAGCCAGCTCGATGTGACCCATGCGCTCGCGGCGCACACGGGCGGAAGTCACCTCCACGCCGCAGCGGTCACACACCATACCTTTGTTCTTGGAGCGCTTGTAACGGCCGCAAGAACACTCCATGTCACGCGTGGGCCCGAAAATACGCTCGCAGAACAGACCGCCTTTCTCGGGTTTGAACGTGCGGTAGTTGATGGTCTCAGGGTTCTTGACCTCGCCGCTGGACCAGCTCAGGATGTTCTCCGGGCTGGCAACGGTGATGCAAACCTGGTCGAAGTTTTTAGGCTTCTCGTTGTTAAGGTCAATGTAAGACATATAAAGAAGTTAGTGAGTGAAAGTTTGGGTTGCCACCCGCCGATAGAGGCGGGTGGCGGTTACAGGTTTACATGTCGGAGTCGTCGTCTTCGTCCTCCGCGTCGGCGTCATCAACAACGGTGTCATCGTCGCTATCGTCCTCGAGCTCATCGTCGAAGTCGGAATCGCCGTCGAAGTCCATCTCGTCACCGAAAAGCTCCTCGTCATTCCCGCCGTCAGCCAGCAAGTCGAAGAGTTCGTCGGTCGTCTGCGGTGCGTTCTCGCGGTCCTTCTTCTCAAGGGGCTGCACATTCAGACAGAGTGCCTGCATTTCCTTAATGAGCACGTTGAAGGATTCCGGAGTACCGGCGGCCAGAGAGTTGTCGCCCTTCACGATATTCTCGTAAATGCGGGTACGGCCCTGAACGTCGTCGGACTTCACGGTGAGGAGCTCCTGCAGGGTGTAAGCTGCACCATAAGCCTCCATAGCCCACACTTCCATTTCACCGAAGCGCTGGCCACCATGCTGAGCCTTACCACCGAGGGGCTGCTGTGTAACCAGCGAGTAGGTACCCACGGCACGAGCGTGCACCTTGTCGGCCACCAGGTGATTGAGTTTAAGCATGTAGGTGTAACCCACCACCACGGGGTAGTGGAAGTACTCACCCGTCAGACCGTCAATCAGGCGGCTCTTACCGGCTACGGAGCCATCTTTGCCATCGCCCACCCAGGTGAACCCGGGTACCTGCTTGGCCTGGCTCATGTAGTCCCAAATCTTAGACTCTTCGATACCGTCGAACACGGGAGTAGCCACCTTGAAGCCCAGAGCCTTGGCAGCCACACCGAGGTGAGCTTCGAGCACCTGACCCACGTTCATACGAGAGGGCACACCCAGGGGGTTGAGGATGATGTCAACCGGGGTACCATCTTCCAGGTAAGGCATATCTTCGATGGGCAGCACTCGGGAGCACACACCCTTGTTACCGTGACGACCGGCCATCTTATCACCCACACCGAGCTTGCGCTTGGCAGCGATATAGACCTTCACCTCTGTCACAACACCCGGGTCCATCTCAGCACCGGCCTCAATCTGGTCGAGCTTGCGATCACGCTCTTCATCGAGTTCCTCGAATCGGGGAGTATAGGCGTTGATGATTTCGAAAATCTGGTTCTTAACCGGGCTGTCACTCATTTCGATCTGGTCGTGATAGACGGCCAGTTTACGCAGCAGGGTCTTGGTAATCTTGCGATTGGCGGGAATGACGATTTCGTTGGAACCGGCACGAGTCACCTCAAGCGGAATCTTCTCGCCCAACAGGCGATCAGAAAGCTTGCTGGTCAGCTGGTCGATAAGAGCTACCTTGTCGCGGTCATACTCAGCATCAACCTTCTTGCGCTGCTTCTGGCTCTCCTTCTCTACGTCCACAGTGGGAGCACCGGGAGCAGAGGAGCGCACGATACGAACATCCATCACCGTACCGACAGTACCCGGCGGCACGCGCAGTGAAGTATCCTTCACATCAGCAGCCTTCTCACCGAAGATTGCTCGCAGCAGGCGTTCCTCAGGTGCAAGATCAGTCTCGCTCTTGGGCGTGATTTTACCCACAAGAATATCACCCGGCTTCACCTCGGCGCCGATGCGAATCACACCGTCACTACCCAGGTTCTTCAGGGCCTCATCGCCCACGTTGGGGATATCGCGGGTGATTTCTTCGGCACCCAGTTTAGTCTCACGAGCCTTCTCCTCGAACTCCTCGATGTGAATGGAGGTGTAGGCGTCCTCCTGCACCAGACGCTCGGAAATGATAATGGCGTCTTCGAAGTTGTAACCGTACCAGGACATGTAAGCCACCAGCACGTTGCGACCCAGAGCCAGTTCACCGCCATCGGTACAGGGACCATCGGCCAGCACATCACCGGCGTTCACCACATCACCACGAGAGACGATGGGGCGCTGGTTAATGCAGGTGGAGGCGTTGGAGCGCATGAACTTACGCAGCTGATATACGTAGATGCCCTTCTCGGCATCGGTACGCACGCTTTCGGGGTCGCTCAGCCAGCGCTGAGCAGGTACAGGCAGCTGCCCGTCATGAGTGGTGACAATGTACTCAGCCGTGGCAGAAGCCACAATACCGGGAGCCTGAGCCACAACCACAGCGCAGCTGTCGCGAGCACACTTAGCCTCGATACCGGTACCTACGAGCGGAGCCTGGTTGACCATAAGCGGCACGCCCTGGCGCTGCATGTTAGCACCCATCAATGCACGGTTAGCGTCGTCGTGCTCAAGGAAAGGAATGAGACCGGCAGCAATGGAAATAATCTGCTTGGGAGAAACGTCCATGTACTCAACACGGCGCGGATCCACCTCGATGAACTCACCGTGCTCACGAGCTGTCACTCGGTTACGCACGAAATGCCCCTGACCGTTGTCGTTGTCGATGGGATTATTGGCCTGAGCGATGAGGTGATACTCCTCCTTATTGGCGGTAAGATACTCGACCTCGTTGGTAACAATAACCTCCGTATCAATGACATTGCCCTCGGCATCTTTCTTCTCAACCTTCTTGACGCGGCGGAAAGGAGTCTCGATGAAACCGTACTCGTCGATTCGTGCGTAAGTACACAGAGAATTGATAAGACCGATATTGGGACCTTCAGGGGTCTCAATCGGGCAGATACGACCATAGTGAGAGGGGTGCACGTCACGAACCTCGAAACCGGCGCGGTCGCGGTTCAGACCACCCGGGCCCAGTGCAGACAAACGGCGCTTGTGAGTGAGCTCTGCCAGCGGGTTAATCTGATCCATGAACTGCGAAAGCTGGCTGCGGCCGAAGAAGTCGCGAACCACTGCGCTGAGAGCCTTGGGATTAATAAGCTTGCTGGGAGTAATATCGGTACGCGTAGTGTCGCAAAGAGTCATGCGTTCCTTGACCAGACGTTCTGTGCGAGCCAGCCCCACACGGCACTGATTGGCGATAAGCTCACCCACCGCACGCACGCGACGGTTACCCAGATGGTCAATATCATCCACCTGCCCTTCACCATTCTTCAGGCGCAGAAGGTACTTCAGCGCACTCAGGAAGTCGATGGGCTGTATCAGGCGCACATCCTCAGAAACATCAAGACCGAGTTTCTGGTTAATCTTGTAGCGACCCACACGGGTGAGATCGTACTTCTTCTCCTCCTTGAACAGACGGTCAAGCGCAGTCGCAGCTTGCTGTACAGAGGAAGGATCGCCGGGACGGAACTTACGGAAAATCTCTTTGAGTGCACTCTCTCGGTCATGGGCAAGATCCTTCTTGAGGGTCTTCACGAGAGTTTCCTCCTCACGCTGATCAATCACCTCGATATCTTTGATTCCCAGCTCAAGCATCTTGCGGATAGTTGCAAGACTGAGCGGCTCGTAAGCCTTGGCTATGATGGCGGCACGGCGACCATTGTTATCTTCACCATGCTTCACATCCTCGAAGGGAATGAGATACTCGAGCTCCTCGCCTGTAGCATCTGCCAGGTGCAGGTTCTGGATGGTGTAGAACTGCTCAACGATAGAACGGTCAGTCTCATACCCCAGGTAACGCAAGAACGTAGTAGCCAAGAACTTACGGCGACGGCGACGGCGATCCAGGAACACATACATGAGGTCGCTCGTGTCGAACTGAACCTCAAGCCAGGAACCACGGTCGGGTATAATGCGGAAAGAGAAGATGTCCTTACCATTTGCATGGCGAGTCTTCTCGAAACAGATACCGGGAGAACGATGCAACTGAGCAACAATTACGCGTTCAGCACCGTTGATAACAAATGTACCGCGATCTGTAATCATGGGAATCTCACCCATGTAGACATTTTCATCTGCCGTATAATCACCCACCTTCAGGCGGAACTTGACATACAGAGAAGCGCTATACGTATCACCCGAGCGGATGGCTGTGAAGTCAGACATCTTGGGGGGTGAAATCTCGTACGAATCGTACTCCAGGCGGATTTGCCCGTCGTAGCTCTCGATCGGGAAATGCTCGGAAAGAACAGCCTGCAAACCCATCCGCAGCCGTTTATCCGGCTCGCTGAAACGTTGCAGGAATTCCTCGTAGGACTTTGTCTGGATCTCGATGAGGTTCGGTGGTTCGATAACCTCTTTGATCTTGCCGAAACTGATTCGCTCTTGCTTGGGCTTTGACATGGAGTTGGCTGAGATAATGTTTTGCACCCATGTCCGGGTGCGGATCGGTTTACGTCTGGTAAAACCGACCCGGGCTGGCGCGCGCGCACGCGCTCGTACGAGGAGCACCCTCCCGGGTCGACTTTACTCTGATTTTCTTGCGGCTCAAACGGCTTTTTGTGTCATATAAACCGTTTATTTTTAAGCATCAGGGAGTTAGAGCCAGACTTCCCTCTGCATGACTTGACACGAATGCAGGGGGGGACTACTATCCCCCCCTGCGCTCGCGGGATTGGAAAGGTTACTTGATAGTGACCTTGGCACCAGCCTTCTCGAGCTCGGCCTTGGCCTTCTCGGCGTCCTCCTTGGAGACACCCTCGAGCACCACGGTGGGAGCGCTCTCAACGAGCTTCTTGGCGTCAGCCAGACCCAGACCGGTCTTGACGGTGCGAACAGCCTTAATGACAGCAATCTTGTTGCCACCGGCGTCGGTCAGCTCAACGTCGAAGTCAGTCTTCTCTTCCACGGGCTCAGCAGCGGCAACGGGGCCAGCAGCGGCAACGGGAGCAGCGGCGGAAACACCCCACTTCTCTTCGAGCATTTTTACAAGTTCAGCAGCCTCCAAGATGGTCAGGGTGCCAAGTTCCTCAGCGATTTTGTTCAGATCAGCCATTGTAGTATCTATGTGTTTTAATTGGTTCTAAGTCGCGGACGGGGGCTCCCCGTCCATTTAAGTTCTTACCGGCCGTAGAGCCGACAGAGAACCTATTTTTTCAGGCGGCGGAGAGGGTGTACCACACCGCCGCCTTCAAGTCAAGTCTTTTTTTACTCAGCAGACGCATTTTCCTGCTCTGCACCACCATTTTCCTTGTCGACATACGCCTGAATGACGCGAGCGAGTGCGGAACCGGCACCATTGATGGTACCAAGAAGGGTGGCAAGCAGAACCTCGCGGCTGGGGAGATCACCGAGAGCCTTGATTTTCTCGGGGGTGAGCTCAGCACCGTCAAGAATACCGGTCTTGTAGGCGGCTTTCTTGCTGGCCTTAGCGAAGGTGTTGATAGCCTTGGCAGCAGCGCAGACGTCGCTCTCGCCCATGACATAAGCCGTCTGGCCCTTGAGGGCTGCGGTTACATCGGGGAGACCGGCCTCTTTAACGGCCTTGGCCATGAAGGTGTTCTTGGCGACCACGCAGGTAGCACCGGCGGCGGCCAGAGCGGCGCGCAGCTTGGTGAACTCGGGCACAGTTACACCAGTGTAGTCGATGACGAGCAGGAAGGGGCTGGCATTCACCTTAGCCTTCAGGTCGTCGATGATGATGGTCTTATCAGCGTTCACTTTCTTTTCAGTACTCATATTCGTATCTGTGTTTCAGTGTTACAGCTTGGAGAATTCAACCTGGCTGAGGGCAAGACCCGGGTTCATGGAGCTCGACATCGTAGCACCGGCGATATAAGCACCCTTTGCACCGGAGGGGCGAGCCTTCACTACAGCAGAGATAAAGGCACGGGCGTTCTCGACGAGCTTCTCGTTGTCGAAGGAGAGCTTACCTACAGCAGCGGAGATATTGGCGTTCTTGTCAACCTTGAAGTCAACGCGACCAGCCTTAACCTCACGAACAGCCTTGGCGGTATCATCCGTCACAGTGCCGGTCTTGGGGTTGGGCATCAGGCCACGCGGACCAAGCACGCGGGCAATCTTACGCACCTGGGCCATGGCATCCGGGGTGGCGATTGCACTGTCGAAATCAAGATAACCGCCCTGAATCTCCTTAATGAGATCCTCCAGGCCTACCTTCTCTGCACCGGCTTCAAGGGCAGCGGCAGCAGCCTCACCCTGGGCGAAGACGATGACACGAACATTCTTACCGGTACCGTGGGGCAGCGAAACGGAGCCACGCACCATCTGATCGGACTTACGGGGATCCACCGTCAGGCGGAAAGACACCGTGACCGTGGGGTCAAACTTGGGAGCAGGGAAGCTCTTCATGACCGCAACGGCTTCATCGACAGCGTAAGACTTGGTGTTATCCACCAGCTTGGCTGCCTCATTATAGCGCTTTGAGCGTTTTTTGGACATATTATTTAGCAGTACGTTCGGGTTATTAATATTCCCTCCTGCAGAAGGGGTTACATCTCGACCTCGACACCCATCTGGCGAGCCTGACCGGCAATAATGCGGGCGGCGGCCTCGGGATCGGTGGTGTTCAGGTCGGGCATCTTAGTGTTTACAATCTCCATCAGCTTCTCCTTGGAGAGCTTAGCGACCTTCTTCTTGTTCGGCTCGCCGGAGCCGGACTTGATACCAGCGGCCTTCTTAATGAGGTTGGCTGCCGGGGGCTGCTTAGTGATGAAGTCGAAGGACTTGTCCTTGTAAACGGTAATCACGACGGGGAGAACATCGCCGGCCTGCTTCTGAGTTCTGGCGTTGAACTCTTTGCAGAAGCCCATGATGTTAACACCGGCCTGACCAAGTGCAGGACCGACGGGCGGCGAGGGATTCGCAGCACCGGCAGGAATCTGCAGTTTGATTGTTTTTACTACTTCTTTTGCCATGGTTGTGTTTGTTTTGGGTTACTGCTGAAGTCCGTCTTGCGAGCAGAACCTCAGCAGCGAGAAGATGTTTATGATGAAAATTAGTTTGCGATACCTACTTTACCGCGCTCTTCCTCAGGCACAAGCTGCACCTGTGTATAGTCGAGATCAAGCGGATTCGAGCGACCGAACATGCTCACACCAACACGGAGCTTACCCTTTTCAGCGTCCACTTCCTCCACGACGCCATGCTCACCTTGGAACGCACCTTCAAGCACTACTACCTCGTCGTTCACATTGAAGACAATCTTCTGGCGGGCACCCTCACTGCGACGCTCAATCTCGCGCATAAGGTCGCGAACATCTTTCTGGGACATGGGGAGCGGCTCTTTGTTACGACCGCAGGCGAAGGAAATCACCCCATCAACAGCCTGAATTTTATACCAGGCGTCGTTGTTCAGGGTGCCGTCGGCGCGGCGAAGCGCAAAATTCAGATACACATAGCCGGGGTACAGTTTGCGCTCCTGTACATATTTCTTACCGTTGCGCATCTCTTCCACCTTTTCAGTCGGTACCAGCGGCTCGCTCTGAAGAAGGGCAGCCATCTCCTCGTCCTCCTTAAAAAGGCGCTTAAGATTCTCGACTGCGCGGCGCTCCTTGTTGGAAAGCACGTGCAGAACATACCACTGGTCTTTTGCCGCAGGGGTCACACGGGCGGCAGAGCTGTTCTTTCTATCGTACGGGCGGGACATATAAAGTGAAAATTACGGTTTTCTATCCTGGTGTTTCTTTCAGCAGTCAGTCAATATCAGGAAAGGCTCATAATGAGCCAGTTCGTCACAGTGGCCATAATGTAATCAAAGAAAGCCACATAAGCACCAAGAAGCACCATGGCAATCAATACCATGATGGTCGAACCGGACAACTCACGAAACTTTTTGAACCCTTTCACCTTGGGGTCACTCTCCCACGGCCAGGAGCATTTCTTCAGCTCGCCCTTGACGTTGGATATATACTGTGAAATCTTTCGGAACATCGTCTGTCTTGTTGTGAGTTATGCTTAAAAATTGAGAAAAAAAAAGAGGAAGGTCAGCAGGGTATGAGAGACTCGAACTCCCAACACGCGGTTTTGGAGACCGCTGCTCTACCAATTGAGCTAATACCCTTTTACCTTGCTCTGTTTCTTCGGCTGACTGAGGGGCGGTTACCCGCTTGGTGGGCAACCGCCCTTCTCTTTCAGCCTGGAGTTGAAGTGTTGGGCTTCAACCCCAGATAGTTAAGTTTTTCAGGACCTATCAGGCCTTGATCTTGGCAACCTTGCCGGCGCCAACGGTGCGGCCACCCTCACGGATAGCGAAGCGCATACCCTCCTCCATAGCTACGGGGGTGATAAGCTCAACACCGATGGTCACGTTGTCACCAGGCATCACCATTTCAGTACCCTCGGGCAGAGTTACGGTACCGGTCACGTCCGTCGTACGGAAGTAGAACTGGGGACGATAGTTGTTGAAGAACGGAGTGTGACGGCCACCTTCCTCCTTGGTCAGCACGTAAACGGCTGCCTCGAACTCGGTGTGGGGAGTCACGGAACCGGGCTTGGCGATCACCTGACCACGAACGATGTCCTCCTTCTTAATACCGCGGAGCAGCACGCCCACGTTATCACCGGCCTCACCCTTGTCGAGGAGCTTGCGGAACATTTCAATGTCGGTCACGGAGGTCTTCACGGTGGGCTTAATACCCACGATTTCAACTTCCTCCATCTTGTTGATGATACCACGCTCGATACGACCGGTAGCCACGGTACCACGGCCGGAGATGGAGAACACGTCCTCCACGGGCATCAAGAAGGGCTTCTCGGTGGGACGCTCGGGAGTGGGGATGTACTCGTCCACAGCGGCCATGAGGTCAAGAATCTTAGCAGTATACTCAGGATCACCCTCCAGAGCCTTCACAGCGGAACCCATGACGATGGGCAGGTCATCACCCGGGAACTCGTAGGAGGAAAGAAGCTCACGAATCTCCATCTCCACAAGCTCAGCAAGCTCGGGGTCAGCAAGATCCATCTTGTTCATGAACACCACGATGTAGGGCACGCCCACCTGACGAGCAAGCAGGATGTGCTCGCGAGTCTGCGGCATGGGGCCGTCAGCAGCGGAAACCACAAGGATAGCGCCGTCCATCTGGGCAGCACCGGTGATCATGTTCTTCACATAGTCAGCGTGACCGGGGCAGTCCACGTGAGCATAGTGGCGGTTGTCGGTCTCGTACTCAACGTGAGCGGTAGAAATAGTAATACCACGCTCGCGCTCCTCAGGAGCACCGTCGATCTGGTCGTAAGCTTTGAATTCAGCCTTACCCTGCTCTGCAAGAACCTTGGTAATTGCAGCGGTGAGGGAAGTCTTGCCATGGTCAACGTGACCGATCGTACCCACATTCACGTGGGGCTTGGTGCGCTGGAATGATTCTTTGGCCATAATAGTAATGAAATTAATTTGGGCTGCTTATTCTTGCATGAGCCGAAAAAAAGCTTCTGGCGGGATTTGAACCCGCGACCTCATCCTTACCAAGGATGCGCTCTACCCCTGAGCTACAGAAGCGTTATTGGCTCTTGTTGTCCCTGCTGGGACGTGAAAGCACGGACATTCTAATACATTTCCCCCCGAATGTCAATCACAAAAAATGCTTTTTTTGAAAAAAACTTTTTTTTCTTTCAGGCCGACATCTCTCAATTTCTATAACTCTCTGAATATCAGTTTATCTAACTGTGAGCAATTTTTCTTGCAAATCGGCATTGGTAGAGCTACATTGAGTGCCTATGAAGAAAATTGCACTCATAACCGTCGTTGCGCTGAGCAGTTCTGCTGCTATCTGCGCAGAAACTCAGCCCACCGCAAACACTGAAAATGCATCTGCACCTGCAACTCCCTGCTGTGACAGTTCGCAATCCAATTGTCCCGAACAATGCACCGTGGACATGGAAACCATCACTGTGCTGGCTGACAACGGAGACCCCATTGCTCAGTACACCATCGCGTGGATAGCAGACAATGGAACAACCGCAACACCTGCCGACCCTGAAAAAGCAAAGGAAATGTACGCCAAAGCCCTGCCTGGCCTGGAAAAAGCTGCCAAGGAAGGTGATCCCAAGGCGTGTTGCGCTCTCGCGCACATGTACGCCGAGGGCAAGGGTGTGGAAAAAGATCCCGACAAAGCGAAAGCCCTGCTGAAGTGGTGCAAGGAGTGCTGTGATAAGAAAGCCTCCGAGAAAACTCCTGCAGACGATGCAGCCACACCGGCTGCTCAGCCGGCAGAAATGTAAGCACAGATTGTCTGTACTGTGTGGTGTTCGCCCGCTCCCGCAAATCTGCGGGGGCGGGCTTTTCAACATTAACTCGCAAGGGGGCAATTACTTATAGGGCGCCCCCTTCGTAAATAACTTTCTGTAGGTAGAGCCCCTCTGCCGGGGCGCAATAGCGTGTTTTCGGGGCATGCAGCTCTATGAGCATAGCCCCGAGCTGTGCCCTGCTCAGTTTACCGATAGCTACCTGATGGGCTGTCCCCACCAACAGTCGCACCATACGGTACATAAACCCGTTGCCATGAAAACGCAGACGCAACACCTCCCCGCCCTGTTCGGTCACAACATCGGTACTGTAGATGGTGCGCAGGTAGAAATCGGGGGGTGGTTGGGGCGGTTCGTTCCCCCGGCGTGCCGCAAATCGCCTGAAGTCATGTTCTCCCTCATATATTGCCAGTGCGGCGCGCATGGCTGCGACATCCACTCCCATAGGGCGGTGCCACGCTCTCCCGGCCAAAAACGGGCTGAGTACCGGTGACGTGCAGATGAGATATTCATACACTTTGCCTTTCGCGTCGAATCGGGCGTGAAAATCATCTGCCACATAAACAGCGCGCATGATACGTATGCTCGTCGGCAGGTGCGCATTGAGCGCAGCACGCCAGTTCTCGGGGCTCATGCGACAATCTGCCGGTATATCCGCATGAAAACACTGAGCCACGGCATGCACCCCAGCATCCGTACGTCCAGCAGCGGCAATACGCAGAGGAGCCCGCAAAATAGTACAGAACGCCCCCTCCAAAACATCCTGAACCGTATCTCCTCCGGCCTGACTCTGCCAGCCATGCCAGGGGGTTCCATCATAAGCACAGGTAAAAAGTATACGCGGCATATTGCTTCTGTTTGTCAGGAAGAAGAAAGAACCGCAAACACCTCACCAGGTGGTTGCGGTTCCTGTTCAATTTGAATAGAGAGATTAAGCTTTCAAGATTACAGTGAAATATCACCGAGATCAATGCCGGCGTCAACACCACCCTCACTGTCATCGATGGAAGGCTCGTCACCACCGTCATCGATGGAAGGCTCGTCGCCGCCGTCATCAATGGAAGGCTCGTCACCACCGTCATCAACGGAAGGCTCGTCACCACCGTCATCAACGGAGGGCTCGTCGCCGCCGTCATCAACGGAAGGTTCGTCACCACCATCATCAATGGAAGGCTCGTCACCGCCGTCATCAACCGAGGGCTCGTCGCCGCCGTCATCGACGGAGGGCTCGTCACCAGTTGTGGGAGCATCACCACTATCATCACCATCAGCGGCCGGCTCGTCTTCGATAGCAGGCACATCTTCCTCAGGCATTTCCACAGGAGCAGGGATAGCGGGAACATCCTCATCAGAATCCATCTTGGTCATGGAGACAGAACCGGGGTCAGCCTTGTATTCGAGCGCCTCGCGCAGTTTGTCAGAACCATAGTATTCCGGGAAATTACCGGGTGTTTCATGCGTAGAAGTCGTGTCCTTTATATAGGCAAGACCAGCCTTCTGGCGCTCACCAGCAGCAGCCTCGGGGGTAGAACCATTCACAGCCCCTACAGCCAGCAACAATTTGGTACGATCAATCTCGCCATCAGACCCCATGGGAGCACTGGCCTGCAAACGACCAATTTCTGCGGCCAAGTTCGCCAGAGCCTCAGCATAAGCGGCACCCTCGCTGCCCTCTGCATCTACCATACTACGGGTAAGAGCGGGGTCATTCAGCGCAAAAGCACGCACACCCGCATTCTGCATACGCTTGTTGAGCACCTCAACACGCGGGGCAGCAGCCTCAGCTGTGCGGTAGTCAGTAACCTTCTGCAGTTCAGCAGTCAGCTCACGTGTGAGCTCAAGGGCGGTCTTTTCTTCCTTCTGGCATGAGGTCAGAGTGCTCATGGCCAGGAAGGCCAGCGAAGGGATGAGAAGAAAACGTTTCATGGAGGAAATAAGATAAGCTACTCTCTGAAATTAGCAGGATTTTGCTCTGCTGTCAAGGTAAAGTATTCGGATTAAAGAAAAAAATATCACTTTTGGGTACTTGCGGGCGGGTTGGGCAAAATATCAGCATAAATTCCCGGAGAAGAATCTGCTATAGGCGTAGCCCCTACGCAGCGAGCATAGAAATCAGCCGGACCGACCCCACCGATGATTGCGTAGCCATAGCCCAGAGTGCGCATGTGCTCCAAAGCCGTCACCAGCAACACGCGCCCCACGCCACATCCTCTCGCGCTCTCACTGACCCCCATCGGCCCCACAAAACC
This sequence comes from Akkermansia sp., assembly GCA_045592685.1. Lineage (GTDB taxonomy): Bacteria > Verrucomicrobiota > Verrucomicrobiia > Verrucomicrobiales > Akkermansiaceae > Akkermansia. The sequence goes on from JAZNVF010000027.1 coordinate 16,778, forward strand.
GCGAGCCGTTGCATCATAACACGCAAAACCGAGAATTTCCCTATCGCGCGTAGCAATCACACAGCCAATGGGGCTGTGGCTCATGGCAATTCGGCATTCACTCACCCAGCGTGCACTGAAATGGCGCCCCACCCAATCTTCGAGGATATGAGCCTCGAACGGATTGCAGGTGCGCACGGTTATCCCCTGCTCGGCTGCTGCGGTGCGCAGAGGTGAGCCGTCGGGCAGATTATACAGACGTACGAGCATGTCTTGCATGACAAATAGATAAGTTATGAGTTCGTATTTTTTCAGAGAGGATTAAAAAAAATGAGCGGGAGTGCAACTTCTGCACTCCCGCCCGTCGGATAAAATATTACTCCTTACCGGCCTGAGTATTGAAGTACAGCTTGGCAGCTGCATCAATCGTCTCATTACCGGCGCCGAAGATGTTCTTAAGCATGTAAGCCAGAGCAACGGCGTCGCGGAAGTTAGCGGGAGCAGCCCCCCACTTACCGGCATCCATGGCGCCCTTGGCGGCATAGTCCTTCACACCGGGCATGGCCCAAAGCAGAGCCTGAGCGCGGGTCATGGCCTCCACCGGCAGCTCCATGGCGCGACCGTGAGAGGAAGCACCGGCCTGGCAGTACAGGTCAATAGCAGCGTTAGCCGTGGCAAGATTTCCTTCGGAGATGGTACCGGCAAGCTCATCGGGAGTGATGGCAGCAGCCGTGGCATGAGCCTTGGCGAACATCAGCCAGCCGTAGCAGTCACCATTCACCATCGGGGCGGTCTTGGCATCAGCCAGCAGGGTCTTAATGTCGGCTTCCACCTCAGCCAGCGGGGCACCCGTGCAGGCCTTGGCCAGAATACGGGCGCTCATCACCTTGCGCTTGTCCATTTCACTCAGCCAATCAGCATGAGGGAACGCACCGGCCAGCGTCTTCAGCGCCGCAAAATCCATACGACGCACGGCACACTCGAGCTCGAGCACGGCGGCGCGCTCAGCCGGATTGCGGTCGAGCCCGAGATAGCCTTTGTATTTCTCTTTCACGGCCGCGAGCTTACTGGCAGCATCGGCAAGATCTCCGGCAGAAAGTGCACGTTCGGCCTCCACCATATCCTCCGGCGTGAGCAGGAAGAACAGTTTCATCTTGGAGGCATCTCGCTGCACATCCTGCTCGGTACCGCGGTCGAAGTACACGAACTTATCTTTGCCGGAGGCACTTTTCACCATCAGCTTGCCGGGCTTGCTCTTCTCGCTCACCTGAACCACAGCTACAAGTCCCTGCTGCTTGGCAGGTTCCTGAGCCTGCGAAAGACCGGCCAGTGCTGCAAGACCTACTACAAATATATTACGAAGTTTCATTGTTGTCTTTTAAAGGGTTTGAGCTTACTTCTTCTTCTTACCGGCACCGACCTTCTTGCGGAAGTCCTTGCCTTCCTTATCTTCGCGCTGCACGCCGGCATCTGCCGCATACTGAGAGAGCGTATTCACCACCTCGTTCCACTTATCGCGGTCGGTGGGGGTCATCTTAGCCTCCAGCTTAGACTCACGTACGCGGGTTACAAATACCTGACCGGTATTCCAGGCGCGCCAGTGGTCGGAGGGTTTGAAGCTACCCTGCATGCGGTCACCGGTAGCGGGATTATTGCGCTGCCAGTAGATGTCCATGAGAGCCTTACAGGCGGGAGCGGAGTAGGCGATGTTACCCATGTCCTGATACAGGTTGGTGTAGGCCACGAGGGCGTTGTCCAGGTCACCGCTCTTGGCAAGAGCCTCACCGTAGAGCAGCTGCATATCTTTGCGACCCACACGAATGCCGGCATCCTCATAACGCTTGGCAGCCTTGGCAGCTTCGGCATAGTTGCCGGTGGCGAGGTGTAGCTTGGTAATACCCATGAGAGCCGGACCGGCGATATTCGGGTCCTGGTTCGCGGCGAGCTCCTCGAACATCTGGGCGCTTTCAGTCTGCTTGCCCTTGTCGCTGGTCAGACCAAGAGCGCCGGCCTTGCCGAGCTTGGCTTCTGCAATGTACTCGCCACCGCGGCTGATTGCCTGGTCGAAGTAGGCGATAGCAGCATTGGCCTCCTCATCACGCATCTGCTGGTTGTTCAGGCGGCGAGCGTAGTCAACCTCATAGTTACCCACCTGCACACAAATGAAGTTGGAGAGGTCGGCAGGCTGGAACTCGCGGGTCATCTCGCGGAAAGCCTTACCGATGTCGTCCTGCATGCGGGATGCGGCATCCTTATCCGTCTTGGCAAGTTTGGCCTGTTCAGCAGCCATGGCAGAAAGCATAGCCATGCGCAGAATGGAGCGAGTGTACTTATCTTCGGCGGCAATACCGGGGAAGTTCTTCAAGTGCTCTGTAATCTGGTCGAGCGTGAGAGCAGAACCATTGAACTGCTGGTAGCCGTCAGCATAGGTAGAGACGTAGCCGTTGATGGTAGCCTCCATGTCCTCATTCACGCTGTTATTAGCCAGACCGTAGTTTGCCTCGCGGGCAATGACCTCCTGAGCCTTGGCAACGGCGGCATCGAACGCGGCCTTGTCTTTCTCGAGAGAGTTGTTGAGCAGGTGGGTGACCATCTTCAGACTGTATACACAGCCCTCGAAGTCAGCCTCTGCCCAGTAGCGGGTGACATAGCCCTTGCAACGAGTGGCAATAGCGGCATCATCCTCACCCTCGAGAGCAATTTCACGGCCGTAGGAGGAAAGCATGTAGAGCGCATTGGCTGCCACATTTTTACCCTTCTCACCCTGTTTGAGAGCGGCATCGACAGCCTTCTCCAGGGTGGCAATACCCTCGGGCTTGCGAGCCTCATCCTCACTGTTGATGAGCGTGTTGCCGCTCAGCAGCATAATCTGGGGAGCCAAGTCGTGATCAGGCCACTTCTTGCCGAAGTCGGCGCAGTAGGTGAGCGCCTGCTCCATATCCTTGACCATCGCCTCGGGGTCGCCGTTACCCTGGCGCTGAAGCAAAGTATTGATACCCTGATAGTACACATTGGGCTGCAGGGTAGCCTCTTCGGGGAACTTGGCGACGTATGCAGCCACGGCCTCGATGAGCTTGTCGCGGTGAGAGACATCCTGGCGGGACAGGCGGCTGTGAGCGTCGATGATGAAGTAGCGGCACTGAGTTTCCTGTGTAATACCGGCAGCCTCCTTGAGCTTGCCACCCTTGAGGGCTACGCCGACCACATCGTCCGCCAGCATGGCCTCGCCCAGGCGAATCACGTCCTCCCACTTCTTGAGCTGATAGGCAGCTGCCACCTGCACGAAACGACCGGCCACATAGTTGGGGCTGGTCTTGTCTTCAGACGTAGCCTGCACCACTTCAACAGCGATGTTGGCAGCATCCTCCCAGCGATCTTCCTTGGTGGCGCGGGACATCTTGTTGATGATGATGGTGTTCTTGCCGCCTTCACCCATCTCCTTCATATCCACCTTGCTTTCGAGGGCGTTGGCGCGCTCCTCCTCACCGGTAGCACGGCAGAGCTGAGCGAGCTGGAAGGTGTTTTTGTCCTTCATGGACTTGGGACCTTCCTTGGTGTTCTGGTTCAGGCCGGGGTAGCGGTCCATCAGAATCTGGTAACCGGCCTTGGCCATGCGCATAGAGCCATACTGCTGAGCCACACCGGCAGCAGCAAGGATTGAGTAAGCTTCGAGCTGAGTCTTGGTCTTGCCGAGTTTGTCGTAGTTCTTGAAGAGAGCGGCGCAGTCACCGGCGCGGTAAGTGGCACCTGCGGCGGCATCGGGCACAGCGGCCTTGTAACCCTTCAGGGTGGAGTACATCTCATGCAGAGCACGGCGGGTTTCTTCCACCTCAGGGGTAAGACCGAGCAGTTCGTAAGTAGTCTTGGCAGCCTCGTTAGCCTGATCCATGTTACCGGCTTTCAGGGCTGCGGTCACGACCTTGGAGCTCTGCAGAGCCGGGTTGAAGAACTGGGTGCCGTAGCGGGCCAGGCGCACCGGACCGAGGGCAAAGCTCTGCGGGTTGGAACGCACTACCTTGTACACCCAGCCGACATTCTCAGGGTTCTCGATAGCCACCTTCATGATGGTGGAGAGACCACCCATGGCCATATCATCGGGCAGAGCGGCCTTCGCGGTGCGGCTCTTCTCAAGATATTCGGCAGCTTTCTTGAAGTCAGGCTCGGATTTGAGCAGATAGGCCTGCAGCAACATGAAGCAGAGCTTGCCGTCCATCTTCTGAGCCTTCTCCATCTTGGATACCTTGCCGCTCTGGTAGAGGGAGAGGTACTCTTCCATGTGCTGAATGGCCTCGGGGAACTTGGTGGGGTCACCTGCAACCTGAGCCTTGGCATCGCCGGCGGCCTGCTGGAACTTGCTGTAGGCCATGTAGAACTTGGAGGCGGTCAGGAAAGGCTCATAGCCGTTGCCGTTGTTCATGTTCCTTTCAGCCAGGGCGCGGTCACGCAGTTTCTTGTCTTTGAAGCGCTCTTCGGTGTAGAGAGCTTCGAAAGCCTTGAATGCCTCCTCGTACTGCTTGGCAGCGAAGTAGATATTGCCCTTCTGCCAGTGGAAGTACGGCTCATAGTGAGCAAACTGAGCAGCCAGTCGGGACTTATTGCTGCTGTAGGTCTTAATCATCTTGTCGCACAGAGCGATGGCATCGGCCACTTTCTTCTGGCTGACAAGTGCCTGCACTTGTTTGGCAGCGGTAGCAGGATCCTGCGCCTGGCACACCATCGGTGCGCTGAGGGCAGCCATGGTCAGCACTGCTGCGGCGGTTGAATACTTAATCATAAAACAGAATAGGTGTTTTGTTAAGATTATTGGTGTAAGCGGAAAACGATAACAGGGGGGAGGGAAAGGGAACGGTTCAACCCCGCAGCCTGCGGGGTGAACAAGAGAGGGGAGCCGCGGCGCGAACCGTCGCGCTCCCCTCTCTCCGGGGGTTAAGGTTTATTATTTGCGTGTGCGTTCATCATTCATCAGCTGTGGTGCTCAGACCAACGGAGTGAATGTCTGCTTCGGACAGCGCGGCCATCACGTCAACAATACGCTGGTGGGGGGCACCGGCTGCACCGTGCAGCATCACCACCGGGGTGGTATCCACGGCATCAGCCTGCTCCTTGAGCATCTTGAGGTTCTCTACCAGAGATTCCATACGGCGCTGCTGCAGGTAGGCAGGCGTGCCGGGCTCCAGAGAGGGGTCGTAGGCCTCACCCACGGTCAGACCTTCGTTCCAGGTCACCACACCGGCCTTCGTCACATAGATGTTACCGGGGTCAACCTTGGGCTTCTTGGAAGAGGCGGTATCACCTGGGGGCGGTATGCTGATATCGAGCTTCTTCTCACTGACGAGAGAGGTAGCGGCCAGGAAGTAGATGAGCAGCAGGAAGCAGCAGTCAATCATTGAGGAAATATTGGAAGTTATTTCCTCTTCTGCCGGCGGGTCGATTTTTTTGCGTCTAGCCATATTCAGAAATGATAATTAAGTGCTGGTTAGTTCTCTGCCGGCAGCGAGCCGAAGACGATATTGCTCACACCCGCAGCGGCGGCTGCGCGGATTGCGCCGGAGGAGCGGCTCCAGGGAGCATCGGCATCACCACGCAGGTAAAGACGAATCATCTCGGGCTTGATACCCTTGGCCTCCATAGCCTCCCGCTGTTGGGTGATAAACTCGGTGAGCAGCTGACTCTGACCACTGGTATAACCAATGGAGTTCTGGCTGGCATCTGCCACACCCCAGACGGTGCCGGGATAAGCAGCGTAGGTCTGATTGAACTTCTCGAGGGCCTTGGGGTTCTTTGCACCCATGATATCAGGGTCAGCAAAGACGTTCACCACGATACAGCCGTTAGCATCCTTCATCTCCGAGGCAGACACCGCATGCGGCATATTCACGCTCGGATCCTTGGACACTGTAATCTGAGATGCGTTCACAATGAAGAACATCAGCAGAAGGAAACAGCAGTCAATCATGGGAGAAGGATCACCCTCGCAATTGACCTCTTCCGGCTCTCTTGATTTTTTCTTAGCCATGTGTCGGATTCAGAAAATGTTGGTAGGTTAACGCCTGCCCGGTGATGGACTCACATCGGGCAGGCCCGTGGGATACAGGCTTAAGCCTGCTCCTCTTCTTCTGCATACTCGACTTCCTCCTCGCCCTCTTCGGCGGCATCATCGTCACCCAGACCCTCAGGGATACGGGCGAGCTGAGCCTCAGCGTTGATGACGTTGATGGAGGTGTTAACCATCTCCTGAACGGCATTCACGCTCTCAGCCTCAAGAGCCTGAGCTTTCTTCTTCAGGAAGAAGAAGGCCGGCACGGCGAGAATGGAGATAATCAGACCCCAGAAGGTAGTAAGAAGTGCCACGGAGATGGAGCCTGCGAGCTGGGCGGGGTCAGCCTGACCGGTTTCAGCCAGCACGGCGAAGGCTTCCACCATGCCCTGCACCGTACCGAACAGACCGATGGAGGGAGCAATGGTGCCGCAAAGAGCAAGAATGTCCACATACTTCATCAGGCGCGGACGCTCGTTAGCGGTGAAGTCAGCGATAGCGTCTTCGATGGCATCCTTACCAAGATCCTCGGGGCGGTTGGCATCCACGTTGGGCAGAGCGTAAGCAACCAGACGACCCAGATAGGTGGGGCTGGTGGTAGCATGCTGAATAGCGGACTGCACGCGGCACTCGGTCATGAGAGCCACAAGCTGAGCTCGCAGCTCCTCAGGGCAGAACTTCTTCTTCGACAGCTCCATAATGCAAATCACGACAAGGAACACCGTGATGGCAAAGAGAATGACGAGGGGAATCATCGTCCAACCACCATCGATAACCCACTTGTCGAGCATGGTCTTCTGAACCACGGTGGCGCCATCTGCGCCTTCCTGAGCCAGAGCCATTGACATAGAGCCCATCGCAACTACTCCGAGGGAGAGTGCACGTACGCCGTAACGAATAATCGTGTCTTTCATAATAGTTAAAATGCTGTTTATGCAGAATTGACGCCCTCTATTTAACCAAATTTTCGTGACTTGTCGAGAAAGTTTTTCGCAAAAGTTGTTTTTTACGTAAGAATTCAGGGATTAACAATCAGTTTTGTGAGGGAACCGACGAATCAGAAGCTACGGATTGCTTAATCAAATGCGCTACCTGCGTATTATGCATCACCCCACGGAACAATCCTGCTCCGGCTCCGGCAGCGTAGACGGGCACAGCGACGCCGCTGTGCTTAGCGGTAGTGAACACAGCGGTCACAGAACCATGCTCGGCAGAGCCATTAAGGATAGCCAAACCTCCGGTCTGGTGGTCGGCTGTCACCACCAGCAGGGTGTCCGGGTGAGCAGCCATCCACCGCAACACCACCCCCACGGCCCGGTCGAAATCGAGCACCTCGCGCATGGTTTCATCGAGCTTACGTTCATGAGCCGCGAGGTCAATACACGAGCCTTCAATCATAAGAAAGAACCCACCCGGAGCTGTCTGCAAATGTTCAAGTGCACGCTGCACATTGCGGCAAAGCAAATCTCCGCGTTGACCGGCAGGCGGGCAATCCCCCGGTGCAAACAGCTCCACATCCGCCCCACCCGCACGCATCTGCCGCAGTTGTTCGGGGGTAAAGGCAGCAGCCCCACCACCCAGCACCACATCAAAACCGGCACTCACCAGGGCGCTGGCAATCTCTCCGATATTCCGCCGCGAGGGGGTATGGGCATAAAAGGCAGCCGGTGTAGCATCCGTTATTGCTTTAGTAACCACCAGGCCGGTAGCCATTCCCCGGTCGCGGCAGAATTTCGCCAGCGAGCTGTGCGGAGTACCATCAGGGCTTTGGCCGAGCATACCGTTATCTGTTTTAACGCCACAAGCCAGTGCCGTACCGCCTGCCGCAGAATCGGTTATTGTCTGGTTGGCCGCCACCGTACAACTGAAAGCCGTAGCAGGCAACAGGGTGATATTAAGCCTGCCGTGGTTACAGAGCCAGGCAGCCCACAAATGCTCAGCCCCCATACCGTCACCTATCATGAAGATGACATTTCTCGCCACATCATCGGTGGGAGCTGCACATGCCGACAGAGCGGCCGGCTCATGAACGGGCAGATTTTCAACAGACTGTGGCGACGGCGATGCTGCTGCCACTACCCCTGCAAGAAACCATACTATCAAGTGTAGAATTTTCATGCCTGCTACTCTACCACCCTTCCCCACCCACAGGCAAGCCAAAAGCGGGAAAAAAGGCCTGACAGAAATGGGCGAAAACACAAACTATAAGCGCTGACTTAGTCGCAGAGGAAAAAGATACGTGTTTTCCTGGGCGGCAGAGTGATTACTCCGTAGCTTCTGCCGAAAGCGGCTGCTCAGCAGGTTCGGCGTTTTCTGCCGATGCGGATTTTTCCTTCTTTTTCTTTTCTTTTTTGATGTTGAACTGATTAGCAGCAGCATCGAAACCATGAGAAAGAGTCATGAGAGTGGCAGCAGCAGCGCGGGTGAGCGCATCCTGCAGCAGGGGGCGCTCATCGGGCGCGAACTTACCGAGCACGTGGCTGACCATCTGTTTGCAGCCTGGGGCAGAAATTCCCACACGCAGCCGGGGGAATTTCTCCGTACCCAGGTGGGCAATGAGGCTCTTCATTCCATTATGCCCGCCGGCGGAGCCACCGGCGCGCAGCCGCATGGCCCCGACGGGGAATGAAATATCATCGTACACCACGAGCACCTGCTCAGGCTCCCACTTATAGTAGCGCATGAGTGGACCCACGCTCTCGCCCGAGGCGTTCATATAAGTCTGCGGTTTGACCAGCAACACGCCGGGACCGGCGGCCAGTTCTGCCTTGCGGGCCTTATCGGTTTTCCATTCGGCACCGAAATGAGCTGCCAGCAAATCCAGCACCATAAACCCGACGTTGTGGCGGGTTTCGGCGTACTCACGACCGGGATTTCCCAGACCTACGATGATTTTGACAGGCAACATCAGTTCCCGCTGATACCCAGCGCGTTGAAGGTAAGATTACGATTCACAGCGTTCAGATAAGCACGGGCAGAAGCCTCGATGACGTCCGTTGCAGCGCCCTTGCCGGAGATAGGCTTGCAGCCGCTCTCGCAGTCACCGAACTGAACTTTCACGCTCACTTCACCCAGAGCGTCCTGACCGGTAGAGGTCGCTCGCACATTGTAGTCCACCAGCTCACCGTGGGTCTGAGTGATACGATCAATAGCCTTGAAGCAGGCGTTCACCGGGCCATTGCCGATAGCGCAATCGGTATACTCTTCATCGTCTTTCAGCAGGGTGACTGTAGCCGTGGGGCGGGCAGAATCACCGCCGATGAACTGGATGTGGCTCATCTTCCATACACCATTGCTGGTGTCGAGGGAGTCATCCACCAGCGAAGAAAGGTCGTCATCGTACACAAATTTCTTGCTGTCACCCACTTTCTTGAATCGCTCGAATACGGCGGTCAACTCGTCGTTGGAAAGGGTATGCCCCAGCTTTTCCAGGCGCGCTTTCACGGCAGCGCGACCGGAGTGCTTGGTGAGGGGCAACTCCGTCTCACCCCAGCCGACTTCCACGGGGTCGATAATTTCGTACGTCTCTCGCTTAGCAAGGATTCCGTGCTGGTGAATACCCGAGGAGTGAGCAAAGGCGTTCTCACCCACGATAGCCTTGGAGCGCTGCACGAGCATGCCGCTCATGCGAGCCACGACACGGCTGGTCTTCACAATCTCGCGGGTGTTCAGGTTGTGGGGTTGGCTACCTTTCTCGAACCCGAAGGGCTCGGGGCGGGTCGAGAGCGCCATGGCTACCTCTTCGATAGCGGTGTTACCGGCGCGCTCGCCGATACCGTTTATAGTACCCTCCACCTGGCGGGCACCGGCATGCACAGCGGCCAGCGAATTCGCCACAGCCATACCGATATCGTTGTGACAGTGCACGGAAATAACAGCCTTGTCAATATTCTTCACATTCTCTTTCAGGTACTTGATGATGGCAAAGTACTCAGACGGAGTGGTGAAACCGACAGTATCAGGAATATTCACCGTGGTGGCACCGGCTTCGATAACGGCCTCCACGACCTGAGCAAGATAGTCATGCTCCGTGCGGCTGGCGTCCTCCGCCGAGAACTCCACATCATTCACCAGGCTTTTGGCCAGCTTCACACCGGCTACAGCCATCTCAATAATCTCCTCCTTGCTCTTCTTGAGCTTGAACTCTCGGTGCAGCGGACTCGTGGCAAGAAATACGTGAATTCGCCCGCGATCTCCCGCAGGAGCCACGGCGGCGGCAGCCTGGCGAATGTCATTCTCCACGCAACGGGCCAGACCGGCTATGCGGCACTTCTTCACCGTGCGGGCAATCGTGTGCACGGACTCAAAATCGCCGTCCGAAATGCAGGGGAAACCAGCCTCAATCACATCCACACCTAGCTTCTCGAGCTGACGTGCAACCTCCAGCTTCTGGCGGAGATTCATGGAAGCTCCCGGACACTGTTCACCATCGCGCAGCGTGGTATCGAAGAATAATACTTTGTCGCTCATAGCTAATGTTTGTGTTGATGTTTAAGGAGACTGCATTTTACACACATTCTGAAAAAAAGCAAGCCCCGAACGCGTCACTTATCCAACTTTCTGCTTGCAGGAGGGCAGAAAAAATGCTAGCATCGGGGATGAAGGCACGATTTACGTCGCACAATTTTCAAGCAGATATCACCATGAAACTTCGTTTCCGCAAACTCATCAGCTGCCTGTGCTGCGCGCTGGCCGTGGCCACCGCCGCCCTTCCCCTTTCACAGGCCGTCGTCATTTACCCCCAACCGCAACACAACGGCCTGCGCTCCGTCACCACCAAAGTAACTGATGTGCAGGTTCTGCTGCGCTCCCCCGAAAGCAAGGGGAAAATGTGGGACAGGCTGCCCGCTGTTGCCGAGGGGTACGCCATCGACATCACCCCGGGTAAGCTCACCATCTATGCGAATGACGAAAGCGGGGTCTACTACGCCCGCCAGAGCATCATTCAGATGCTCTACAACGTGAAAGACGCCACGCTGGCTCACAACGATGCGTTTGCCGACAAGACTCTGCGCGAGATTACGCGCCTTGGCGAGCTGCCCATGGGTATCGTGGTCGACTGGCCCGACCTTCCCGCACGCGGCATAGTGGAGGGCTACTACGGAGCGCCGTGGAGTTTCGAGGCTCGCTGCTCGATGTTCCGCTTCATGGGGCGCAACAAGATGAATACCTACATCTACGCCCCGAAAGATGACCCCTACCACCACGGCCGCGGCTGCTATGAGCCCTACCCTGACTCCAAGGCTGCCGAGCTGTCAGATTTGGTGAAATATGCCCGGCGGCACCATGTGCGTTTTGTATGGGCCATTCACCCGGCTAACACCGTAAACTGGAATAACAACGGCGGCAAACCGCAGCTCGACGCCCTCTGCGACAAGCTGAAACAAATGTACGATCTGGGTGTACGAGATTTCGGTGTGCTGGTGGATGATTCGAGCGGTGAAATAGGCAAGGCCGAGCGACAGGTGCAGCTCACCAACTACATACTCGAAAACTTCATCCGCAAGCACCCGGACGTCAACCAGACCCTCATCATGTGCCCCACCGGCTACAACCGCAGCTGGACCAACACACAGTTCCTGCAAACTCTCGGCAAGGGGCTCGATAAATCCATACCTACCATGTGGACCGGTGACACCGTGGTACACGACATCACTCTGGAAGGCCAGAAATGGGTGAATGAGCAGGTAAAGCGCCCCACCTTCATCTGGTGGAACTGGCCCTGCAATGACTTCAAGCGCAGCCGCCTGTCCATGGGTCGCACCTATGGGCTCGATACCGACCCCGACATGAAGAACCAGATGAGCGGGTTCGTGGCCAACCCCATGGAACATGCCGAGGCCAGCAAGGTCGGCCTGTTCGGTGTGGCGAACTATACGTGGAATATTGAAGATTTCGAGTCCAATACCACCTGGGATGCCGGCATACGCCGTCTCTACCCCCAGCACCGCGATGCCATGAAGGTATTCTGCGCGCACAATTCTTACCTGCTGCCCAACGGCCACGGCTACTACCGTGAGGAATCCGTGCACATTGCCGATACGGCCAATCAGTTCATCGCCAGCCTGCAAGCGAATAAACCCGACAAGAAGGCTGCCCAGCTGCTCCAGATAGAATTCGACCGCATGGTCAGCGCCGCCCGCGAACTCAAGCATACACAGAACCCCATCGCCGGACTCTGCACCGAAATTCTCCCTTGGCTCGATCAGTTCGAGCTGACAGGCATAGCCGGTTCATCCATCATGACCACCTTCGCGGCGAAAGATGATTACGCCTTCCACTACTTCTTCGACACCGTGCAGGCTATGTACGACATGCGCTCCACCCTGCGCAATGAATGGAGCCCCAGCGGCGTACGACAGGTAGATGATGTCGAGGTAGCCGCCTTCGCCATGACCCCGGTGGTGAACGCGGCCTTTGCCTACCTCAACTCGCGCGTCTACGCCGAACTTTCCGGACAGGAACGCCCGGTGCCCAAATTCTCAGCCTCCACGGGCAACGCCGCGAAGGAACCTGCCAAGCTCATGGATGGCCGCCCCGCTACCTTCTGGTCGAATGACGCCCGCCAGCAGGCAGGCCAGTGGTACAGCCTTGACCACGGTTCCCCCATCAATATCAACAACATCTGCCTCATCACCGGTGGCCCCCGTACAAACGACCACCCCAATTGCGTGCAGTTCGAGCTCTCCGATGACGGGCAGACATGGACCCCCATCGGCGCCCCCCAGCGCGGCAACATGGCCATCGTCAACCTCTCCAAAGAACCGGCTCGCGCGCGCTATGTGAGATTCCGAATCACCGAACCGCGCCATAACTGGCTTTCTATCTGCGAGTTCGCAGTCAACCGCAGCTTGCCGCCATACGTTGACAGCACCGTCATCGGCACCAATCTCACGGCCTATAGTAACAAGGGAGATATCGGCATCAACCGCGTGATGGAAGTCAGCACACTCAATGCCGGCGATCATATCACCCTCGAGCTACCCAGCCCGGTATACCCCGAATGGATAGAGCTTAACCTCGAAAACCCCGACCTCATGACCTGGGGTTCAGTCGAACTCACCCTTGAGTCAGGCCGCACCGTGCAGCTGCAGGGGGCTGTACGCAACAACCGCCTCTATATCCCCAAGAGCGAACTGCCTGCCGAGCGCGTATCTTCTCTACACGTCGTCAACAAGGGAGACACCGCACAGCAAATCAAGGTAACCATCTTCCGCGTTGGCATTACCGAAGGCGCTTTCGACACCGACACCCGCACCATTACGGATGCCGACATCGCCACCAGCTACCTTTGCTCGAAGGCCGCTCTCGACGTCACGCTGCCCATCCCCGAGGGCTCGACCGAGCTCATCCTCGTCGGCAATGCCACCTGGAATGTCACGAACGCCACCCCCGTCCGCGAGGGTGAGCACGTTCGCCGTTACAAGCTCACTCCCGGTGCCAATTCCGTGCGCATCACGCACCCCAGGAAAGAGCAGATCTTCCTTAACGAAGCCATCTTCCGCTAATAAACACACCACCAAACAATAAGCTGCGACAGAACAGGCAAGGAATGACGCCGTTCTGTCGCAGTCTTTTTCTATCTTCGGGCTATCCCTATCGCAAGATTGTCGCGTCACTGCATCTGCCATGCGGCACGGGCTTCGTTCCGTTGTATTCGCGCGTTATCTTTCAGCGCATCTGCATATTTGCCCTGCTGAGACGTGCCATAAGCCTGCCGGAAATAACGCTCAGCACCGGAAAAGTCACGCTCATGGCGAGCGATGAGCCCCAAGAGGTAATAAGCCTCTGCACAGTTGGGGTCATGTTTCAGGGCACTATCAGCCAGGGTTTTACCCCTCCCCCAATCTCCCGCAGCACAGGCCCGGGCAGCCTGTTCAAGAGCGGGGTTATTCTCATCGGGTGAGACATATTCACAGTAGCGCACGGTTCGAGGGGTGAGATCATCCATGATTTCATCCGCGAATTCCTCGCAGGCCGCTGTCAAATTCATCCGCCCCCGATGGTCGACCCACACCGATTCCGTATAATCACGCCTGTAAATCTGATATCCGCCCTGCATGACCAATACCACAGCATTCAGGCGCGGTGACGGGCGATAGTCATTCCTGTCCTTTTCCTTTCGCTCACGCCGGTAAACATGAGGAGGTGGCGGTGGGTTCTGCAGGTAAACACGATGCAACTCCAGGCGCGCACCGCCGGGCCTCAACGCATAAAATCCATCCTGTGCTATCCGCCGACGAAAGGCCTGCACCAACTGCATGCCCGACCGGCTGTGTTCACAATCCACCACATGCAGCGCACTCCCTCGCCCCAAATCCACCTCTGCCGGTCTCAGAGTCTCCATCTGAATCTGCACTCCACAGGCACTCAACATAATCGCCCATGCGCAGACAACCATATTTTTTACGTTCTGTATTTTCATCTCTATCAGCTCTATGAATACAATCAAATAACGCCCCACAGCAAAAGATTGAGTAGGGGGCTTTCGCCCCCTCTCACACCACCGTACGTGCCATTTATGGCATACGGCGGTTTCTCGGCGTGTGATTGGTCCCGGAGCTAATGTTCCTGCCGCAACTCTTTTATCTCTCCTCGCCGGATACCCTGTCA
>JAZNVF010000028.1:0-31649 GCA_045592685.1 Akkermansia sp.
TACAGTCGGGATTTCCCCTCGAACTTCCTTTCCCACGGTTTGTTACCTCCCCGCAGTTGTTCTTCAGGTCTGGGATTCCGCATCATCGCGGCTCCGCGCGGACTTTCACCGCAGTGCGCATATCGCGTCGGTCGTACCAAAGAAAGCGTGTGCTCACCCTCGTGAGCACACGCACAATAAATCGATTTCTACACTAATTAATAGGAATCAAAGTCGGTCAGGGTACCGGTCTTGGCGCCAACAGTGGCTGTACCCTTCTCACCCCTGTAGAAAGGATCGCTCGGGTTGACCTTCACAGAACCGCTGTAAGTCTTGCCATCCTTACCTTTTACTCTGATGGTCTGGTAATACCCCTGACCCCAGTAAGTCTCAGTACTGCCCTTACCAGTTTTCATACCCTTATCATACCTGACGGCGCCGGTGGAGGTAATGGTAGCCTCTACAGTCCTCGAACCTTCAGTGATAGTATCGATAAGATTCCCGCCAATTTCGCCGACAGTGTCAGCAACTGTCCCTACCACTTCACAGGAGTTCATGCCCAGGGCAAATACTCCCGCCATCGCTGCAAATAATATCTTTTTCATATCTGATTCAGTATTGTTAATCGCAAGGTATCACCTTGCTTCAGTTATTTAATAACACATAAATCGGTTACTGTAAAGAAAAAAACGAGTTACAAAATAAAAATGGGGGCGGTTTCAGATTTGCTGGCATTTATTTCCGGTTTGGCTCGATTCAATGAAGTTAAGTTATTGAGTGTCAGACTAAGAATACTCGATGTCATAAAAAATGCATTTTTGTAAATTTATAAGCGCTCTAAAATAGCGCTCGGATGGTCATTTCAGCAGCAAATGCAAGCACTTGATTAAGCATTTGTTCTCAGAGGGTCATAGAAAAAATCTACTTCATAGCCTTCCTAACTCTATACCCTCAAGAATGCTCTATTTTACCTATTTTTACCAGCAGATTTGAAACAGACCCTAAAAATGTGCTGACTGCAAACGAAAGCGGGTGCCCCCCACTCCGTGAGCACACACAAAATAAATCGACTCCAAGTCAATTACTAAAACTCCTCAAAATCAATCAGAACATTGAACTTCTCACAAATAATGGCAGAACCCATCTTATCTCTGTAAAAGAAAGCTTCCGGATTACCCCACACAAATCCGCTGTGAATAATATCCTTTTCACGGCGGATTCAGTATTGTCAACAATCTCAAGTATCAACTTATTCCGAATATACCCGCAATTACAGGAAATCTGAGCAATATATACCCAGCGTATCACTGACGGCGGCAAAGCTCAGAAGCATATTCCCGCCCCAAGGCATCCGCATGCAGCTGTAACCAATCGCTGAGTAAGCGAGAGCCTACACCGCTACCGGGCACGGCAAGCCTATTCTGTGACAGGCCGGTTATTTCATCGCGCGTGAGCATGACATCCCCCAGCAGAGCTCCCAGCAAGCGCGCTGTCAGATAACCCACCCCATGTGATACGGAGAGAATAGGGCGCCACACCCCCATACTGTGAGCCAGCAGTGCCCAGAGTTCCCGAAAGGTGTACGTTTCTCGTCCCGTGGCGTTCACGGTTCGCTGAGCAGCTGTCTGCTCGGCCTCTTGCATAGCCAGTTCAGCAAAGTCCTGCACATGGATAGGTTGCAGGCTGTAATCCCCGCGCCCGAACGTAGCCACTGCAGGAAGATGGCGCAGACACCAGGCCATGTTGTTAATGAGGATACTCTCGGCAGGGGTGTTACCGAACAGTATGGCCGGACGTAATACGCTGTGAGACAATCCGGTAGCCAACAGGGCACTCTCCAACTCCGCTTTTCCCCGGAAATAAGGCAGTTCACTCGCCGAATCTGGGCAGGTAATGCTCGTGTGAACAATCCGCCCTACCCCGGCCCGCTGTGCCGCAGCAAACAGGCAAAGCGTATTCCGAACAGCCTGCTCATGGCTGAATGCCGCGCGCTCTCCCTTCCGGCCGGCATACGTAAAGCGAACCCAATACGTGTTCACCAGCACATCTACCCCCGCCAGCACATCCTCACTCGTGCACCACGGCATAGGCCGCAGCTCATACCCCTCAGAATTCGGCAACCGACCGGCAGAATTCGTAAGCCCAATCACTCTCCACCCACGCCGTGCCGCCTCTGCTGCCACGTAGCGCCCGCTGTATCCCAATACTCCGGTTATAGCTATTGTTTTCATATTTCAGAAAATTAAGAAATCTACAAGCAAAAAAATTACAGCCTGGCTATAAATGCCAACACCTTGCTGCCCATGAGAGCAGCACGCCGAAAAACAGAAGTCGGGTAACGGCGAGCCGTCAGCGCCACACTCTCGGCCGTCTGCAGCAGTTCACTCATTGCCTGCATGCGAGATACGGTGTGCGTGTCACCCTCGCACTGAGCGGCCGCCAGACAATCCTGCACAGCGAGTACAGCCCCGGCAGTTTCACGCCGACGCCGTTCTTCAAGAATCCGGCGAGCCATTTCCCACACATCGCACTCAGCACGGTAATAACTACGACGCTCACCGGGGCGCGATTCACGGTAGATGAGATTATAACTTTCCAGCTCTTTCAACCCCGTGCTCACATTAGAACGAGCCAGTTGCAGCAGCTCACACATGTCTTCCGCTGTTAACGGTTCCGACGCCAGATACAACACCCCATGCAGCATGGCCGTAGAACGCGGAATCCCCCAGCGCGACCCCATGTCGCCCCAGCGGCGAATAAAAACCCTCTGCATATCGGTAAGCTGCATGAGCGTATTTTCTGAAATTTCAGAAAACTTGTCAAGTAAAAAATGTGGAGAAATATAGATTTTACCTTGACATGGAACAGAGTGGGGCATAGTATAGAGCTATATGAGATTTTACTATACAGATGGCGAAATTACTGATGGTCCGCTGACGGAAGATGAATTGGTAACGGACTATGTGAATGGTGCCCTGGGCGATACGGTGAAAGTGCGCCGGGAAAATTCGGAGACCTGGCTACCGATACGCAGCGTGGTGATGCAGATAAAGATGAAATCGACACCGAAGCCGAAAACGGGTGATACGGATGAAGAAACAGCAGATGACGGCGAGCCTGAGCCTGTTTCGCCGGGCAGCGGCAGCATTGCACAGATGTTCAGCTGCATCTTTCTGGCATTCATCGCGGCAGTAATTCTGGTACAGTTCAATAAAATCGAGAAACCCAAACCCCCGACGGAATACGAATACGCCTCCCTCAAGGTTCAGGCGGAGGATTTATTCCGCGGCGAGATGGTAGCCGGTCAGGAGGCACAGGGAATGGTGCGCTGCGAACAGATACTGGGCATACCTGATGGCTGGGAATACGTGAGCACCCTCTGCCCGGATGGCGACAAAGCTGCCTGGGTGCTGGTGCGCCGCGTGAAGGTCGAGAATGTGAAAAAAGATAAAATAAAATCTTGACATTCAGGGTAAATTCGTGTACAAGAGCCGCTCAACCAAACCAAAATTACTGAGTTATGGCTAACATGCAAGTTATTCTCGCTACGAAAATCGAAGGTCTGGGCTGTGAAGCCGACCTCGTTACCGTGAAGGCTGGTTACGGCCGCAACTACCTGATTCCTCAGGGTCTTGCGTTCGAGGCAACTCCCGCCAACCAGCGTTTCATCAACATGCTCCAGAAGAAGCGCGCTGAGCGCGAGGCCGCCGAGCTGGCCAACTTCCAGGAGATTGCCGCCAAGATTGCTGCCGTCACGGTGAACCTCACCCTCGAGGCCGGCGAGAATGGCAAGGTATTCGGTGCCATTACCAACCAGCAGATTACCGATGGTCTGGCTGCTCTGGGTATCGAAATCGACCGCCACAGCATCGAGCTCGAGAAGCCGCTCAAGAAGTCCGGCTCCTACGAGGTGCCCGCCAAGCTGCACGCTCAGGTAACCGCTACCGTGAAGGTAGTGCTCGTGGTGAAGGGCGAGAAGGTGGAGGAGGAAGCTCCCGCCGCTGTCGAGGCCTGATATCCCGTCGTTATTCTTTTCTCATCAGACTGCTCACCGTGGTGAGCAGTCTGATGTTTTTTCTTTTGATAAAGTAAAACACTTGAAATATCACCAAAATTTTGTATAATAATCGTCAGAGGTATGAAGTTCTACATTGTAACGCCAACATATAATTCACTCGAATGGTTAACACAGAGTATTCGCTCCGTAGCGGATCAGGCAGAGGAAGGCATAGAAGTTCATCACCACGTGCAGGATGGAGGCTCTACAGACGGCACCGTGAACTGGCTTACAAACTGGCAACAGCAACACACACAAACAAAAGGTTACACCTTTACCTGGGAAAGTTCACGCGATGCCGGCATGTATGATGCTATTAACAAAGCCTGGGCAAAAATGCCCCCGGATGCAGATGTAACAGCCCACCTCAATAGCGATGAGCAATACCTACCCCATGCGCTGCAGGGTGTAGCAAAGGGATTCACTGACCACCCTAACGCAGACATACTGCTGAGTTCGTATTTTGTGCTAGATGCCCAGTCACGCTATATTTGCCACAGGCGACCGGTACACCCTTATCTGTGGATTAGCCAGCTTGTGTGCGAAATGGCGACCTGCGCCACATTCCACAGAGCCCAAACATTCCGCAACCACGGGTTACGATTCGACACTCAATGGCGCATCATCGGCGATATGGTGTTATACCGTGACATCATCCAGACCAATCCACACTATGCGGTAATCCCCAATCTCATCACCACAACCTTCACCGTAACAGGCAACAATCTGGGATGGGCAGAAGCAGTAAAAGAAGAAACGGCTCGACATCTGGCAACTCTGCCACCCATCATCGCAAAACTGCGTAAGTTCGCAAACACCGCAGCCAACATCAAGAGACGCAGCTGCGACCTGTGGCACAGAGCCCCTCAACTCTACACCATTTACCTTCCCGGTGACACCATGCGCACTGAACGCAAAATCAAACACCCAACCAGCCACTGGGGTTGCCGCGAACAGGGCGAGCAGCAAGCAGGTTCAGGCCTGACGTAAAATATTACGCACGTTTTTCAGATAACTCTCCACTGTGTAGAGCTCCCGATACCTCTCTTCGCCGCGCGCCCCCATACGCGCCGCCCACTCAGGATTCTGCACCAGCAGCTTCATCGCAGAAGCCAGAGAATGAGGATTTTTACGCTCGGTCAAGAGACCGTTCTCACCATCTTTCACCATGTCGGGGATAGCCCCTTCCTCAGTCGAGATAACAGGCAGCGAATATTTCATGGCTTCAAGAACAACAAGTGGAAAACAATCTATATAAGTAGGAAACACAAAAGCATCCGCCCGTTTCAGCATAGCCTCTTTTTCGGTCCCGTATAACGGGCCATGCACCTGAATATGCTTGAGCAGCCCTCTGGCCTGAACAAGATGCCGCACTTCTTCCACTGACAACTCAGGACTACCGGCCCCGACAATATGGCAGACAAACGAAGGCATATCAGCCTTCAACTCTTCACAAGCATCCAACAGAACCGATACCCCCTTTCCAACCATCAGATTCCCAAGATACAAGAACTCAAAAACTTCTTTCATACACCATTCGGACAGATAACAATTTGCTCAGGTCGGACAACCCGACTGATATCCTCATACAAACGCTCTGACAACAACACCACAGTTGCCCCACGATACACCAACGGCAACAAAGTTCGGTACACAGGCTTGTCGACGTATGCAGACATTCCCTTATTGTGTTGGTGTAACACCAGGCGACATCCAAACACCTTACAAAGTAACGCAAATGGTGCATCTTTCAGAAATGGTATACCGTAGCAGGTGATGGTAATATATGCCACTGCCGGTCGAAAGGTCACCAGCAAACACAGAGTGCGTACCAAGGCAACAACAAAACGATACACCTTACTTACCACCTTCATCGGGCTGTAACTCGAAACCTCGTCAGCACGACGCGAGGCAGACAAATTCACATATCGACACTCAAATTCTTCATTAATCCCCTCATCTCGCCGAATTAGGTCACTCGCCATGCTAGACCCATGTATCGGCGGTGGAAGTTGCATAATAAAAAGAATCTTCTTCCTCATATCGCCTGCGATTTTAGCAAAAAACCCAAAAATCTGCAAGAAAAAGTATCCCCTTTTTACCCAAAAATCACTTTTTTTGCATTTTTTCAAAAAAAAAGCTTGCAATGAAGAAAAAGTTCGTGTACAATGCCCTCGCACCCCACCGAAAGGAGGGAGCAACCAAAGGCAAGGAGCGGTAGCTCAGTTTGGTTAGAGCGCAGCCCTGTCACGGCTGAGGTCGCGGGTTCGAGCCCCGTCCGCTTCGTTCCTTGCAAAAAAGCGATTCTCGTAAGGGAATCGCTTTTTTCGTGTTGAGATACGGGCATACTTTGAGCTTGTCATGAGAATAGGGGCTGTGGTAAGATGCGGGGCATGAAAAACTTCTATACTCTCGTAACAGCAGCTGCGGCTCTGGCAGTATGCACAGCAGAGGCCGCCCCGGT
This sequence comes from Akkermansia sp., assembly GCA_045592685.1. Taxonomy (GTDB): domain Bacteria; phylum Verrucomicrobiota; class Verrucomicrobiia; order Verrucomicrobiales; family Akkermansiaceae; genus Akkermansia. The sequence goes on from JAZNVF010000028.1 coordinate 6,501, forward strand.
GAGTGCAGCCGCACGCGAAGCTCAGGCGGAGGCGAATGCCTTCAAGGGAGCCGTGCTGCAGTGCGACATGAGCTGGGCGGTAGACGCCATGTACCCGCCCCTGAAATGGACCCTGGCCGACCGCCTGGCAAGCCGCACACCGGGGCAGGAGGCCGCGAATGCCCACCGGATTATGGGCACAGCCGGAGCCCGCGAGAGCGATGATGCCGCCCGACGTCGCATGGAGCGCAACATCCGCGCCCTCAAAGAACAGTACATACGCATCGGCCAGCAGATGAAGCAGGCCGGATTCAAGGTCGAGCGCTACGCCGTGAGCACCCCTATGGCCGAGTATATACTGCCGCACTCCTCGGCTGCCATGCGCACAGTGCACGCTGATTCACGCCGGAAAGGGGGCAGGCTGACCAGCGCTGAGCACCTGGACTGGCAAGGAGGGCGCAGCCGTCTGGTTGTATTGCCCACCGTCATGTGGTACAGCATCCCGACGGAGACAGGGCGTCGCCTGCGAATAGAGCGCCGTAGTTTCATATACGCTGTGCGCGATGAAGTAATAGAGAGCACAAACAACCGCAACTATCGCGGCACCCAACTCAATAAGTGGTATTTCATCGACGGCAACACTGACGTAAATACCCTCCGCTCCTACTTCCCGACCCTGCCGCTCGACATCGCCCGCCCCGACACAGGCGAGCGCCCGCTGCAATAACCCCCTTCCCTGCCACCGAAGTGGGCTGGCTCACCGTACAAACCGAACAGGATTTTTCGGCCACCGGTATACTCTCCGGAGGTCGGGGCTTCGAGTTCCGCCCACAGCAGCAACTCATGGCCACAGCAGTGGCCGCAGCACTCGAAAACCGAGGGGCACTGCTGGCGGAGGCCGGTACAGGTGTTGGCAAATCCCTCGCCTACCTCATACCGGCCATACGACATGCACTCGAGCTCGGGCGGAAGGCCGTCATCTCCACCCACACCATCAACCTACAGGAGCAACTCTTCCACAAAGACATACCCACCGTGGCAAAAGCGCTGGGGGTGGAGTTCCGCTCGGCTCTGTTGAAAGGGCGCGCCAACTATCTGTGCCGCACCCGCCTGCGCCGCGCACTTGAGCAGGCGACCGACCTTTTCAATCAGGACGAAACCCGCCAGTTGCATGAGCTGCTTGCCTGGTCACACAACTGCGGCGAGGGTACCCTGGCTGACCTGCCCCAGGAACTCGATATCTCCCCCAAAGTCTGGGCGCAGGTATGCAGCGAAAACCACGTATGCACCCCGCGCAACTGCGGACCGGAATGCCCCTATCAGGCAGCCCGCCGTCGGGTGGATGAAGCCCAGGTAGTCGTGCTCAACCACACCCTCTTTTTCGGCCTGCTCTCTCTGGCCGATGAGCTGCGGCAAGAGGCTCCCCTGCTCGATGACGAAGAGATTGTGCCCTCTTTCATCTTCCCCAACGACTTCATTATACTGGATGAGGCTCATACGATCGAAACCGTCGCGGCACACCAGTTCGGCACAGTATTGGGAGAGGCCGAGTTGAAGTACGACCTGCTCAGGCTCTACAACCCACACACCCGCAAAGGGCGCCTGCGCCAGCTAGCCACCCCGAAACTGCTGCAGTTTATTGAAGATGCCCAAACCGCCACCGATGAGTTCTTTCGCTGCGCCCGCATGGACTGCGAGGTAGATGAACACCAGGGCACCGTACGGCTGCGCCGTGCAGATTGGACAGAGGACATACTCTCCCCCTCTCTCGCTACACTGGAAAACGAAATCAAACAGATGGCTGAGGTGCAGGAAAACGAGCTCACCCGCGCGGAATTGCTCGACGTACAAGCCCGTCTGCGCTCGTACCGAGAAGCGACCAAAGAGCTCATATCGCTCACCAATGCTGACACCTCAGTCTACTGGGCAGAAACCACGGGGCAGGAGCGCCGGTTCACCACTCTGCGCTCAGCCCTCATCAACGTCGCAGACCTGCTGCGCGAAAAACTATTCGAAACCGGCAACACCTGCATCTGCACCAGCGCAACCCTCTCCACCGGTGACCGAGGTATGGGGTACTTTGCCGGTCGAGTGGGAGCAGAGAGCGCCGAAACTCTGCAAATCGGCAGCCCTTTCAACTTCGCCGAGCAGATGCGTGTCATCGTCGCGCGCAGCATGCCCCCACCCCCGCCCGCCAGCGAAGATGACGTATACACACCGGCACTGTTCGACTGGATAACCCGCTCCCTGGACGAAAGCGACGGTCGGGCATTCGTCCTCTTTACCAGTTACAACCTCATGCGGCGCATGGCCGGGCTGCTGCGCCCTTACTGCAGCGAGCGCGGCTGGCCCCTGCTAGTGCAGGGTGACGGCCAGGACCGCTCACGCATGCTCAATGATTTCAAACAGCATGTCGGTAGTGTTCTGCTGGGGACCGACAGTTTCTGGACCGGCGTAGACGTACCCGGCGAGGCTCTCTCGAACGTCATCGTCACAAAAATACCCTTCGAGTCACCCTCCAACCCGCTGACCGAAGCCCGCATGGAAGATATCACCGCTCGCGGTGGCAATGCTTTCCGTGATTACTCACTGCCCGAGGCTCTGCTGAAATTCCGCCAAGGCATCGGTCGGCTCATCCGCAGCAAGACAGACCGTGGCATCATCACCTTGCTCGACTCGCGCGTGATTTCCAAATTTTACGGCTCGCGCTTCATGTACGCCATACCCGCTGCCGCTCCACGTGAGTTCCTGTAAACAATTCCGGCCGCCATAGGCGACCGGAACAGAAATCAGACTGAAATTGATGAAAGAGTGCCATCATCAGTGACGGGAGCGCCCGTCATCCCAACCGGATTGGCGGTGGCGGCGCTCAGCCTCCTGGCGGCGGCGAGCCTCATCAATCTTGCGCTGGGCATTGGCTGCGGCCTCTGCCTCAGCCGCAAAGCGTTCCTCTTCGGTCATGGGTGTATCATCCCCGCCGGAGCCATCAAGTGCGCGAGAGGGAGCCTTGAGCGCCTGCTCCATGTCCGGTTTGATACTTTCGAAGAAACTCTTTACGATGGTAGCGGCCATACGCCCGCCGGAAATACGCTGGTGCGGTTTCCCTTCGTAAAGAGCGGCGTAGGCATAGCGGGGATTGTCCGCAGGCAGGAACCCGGCGAACCAGGCCAGGCGGCAGTCATCCGACGGGCGCCCCCACTGCGCCGTACCGGTCTTACCGGCGTTGTCAGTATAGCTGAGAGCCGCCCTGCGACCGGAACCATTGTAAACCACGGCGCGCATACCACGGCGTACAACAGCCAGGGCATCGCTCATATCACGCAGATTGTTCTGAACAGTGGGGTTGAACTGGTACACCACATTGCCGTCTATATCGAGCATCTGGCGCACAAGGTGAAGCTTGGGCAGGTAACGACCGTTGGCAATACCGGCCATGGCGTGTGCCACCTGCAAGGGCGTAGCCAGCAGCGGTCCCTGACCTATGGACATATTGGCAGCATCGCCCTGCATAAACCCACGGTTGTAGTTACGGAACATCCAGGCCTCATCCGGCACATTTCCGGCTTTGTCTGCTATGGGCAGTCCGGTTGTGCTGCCGTAGCCGAAACGCCGGGCATAGGCGCACAGGCGGTCAGCACCTATTCGGGGGTCGCGTGTGGCCGCAATCTGGTACATGAAGGGATTGTTCGAAACCGAAAGCGCCGTTATACAGTTAATACTGCCGGTGAATGCGCTGTGGTTCTTGAACTGGTGCCCGCCGATTCGTATACTGTAGGGGCAGTTGATGTAAGTATCCTCACCAATGATACCGAGATGCAACCCGGCTGCAACGGTAATGGTCTTGAATGTCGAGGCCGGAGGATAAACACCGGCAAAAGCTCGCGACACAAGCGGGTTATTCTCATCATTGCGCAAAGCGTCGTAATCCTTCTGCGAAATGGAGGGAATGAAGGTATTCGGGTCAAAGTTCGGCACCGAGGCCATAACCAGCACCTCCCCCGTCTGAACATCAACCATCACAAAGGCACCGCGCCCCAGGGTATTGCGCCGCAGTGACTCCTCGGCAGCCTTCTGCCAGGCAAGGTTGAGAGTGGTCACCACGGTACCGCCCGGTCGGGGTTTCACCTGGTGTTCATCGAGTATCTTGCGGCCGTTTTCATCGAACATCAATCGCCAGAGCCCGGGGCGACCGGTAAGCTGTTTGTTGAATTTGAGCTCCAGACCTGAGCGCCCCTCCTGGCGCTCAAATATGGGGTCATTGTGGTTAATGGGGCCGGTTGGCAGCTTGGCCTTCACACCCGTATAGCCGATAATGTGGCCGGCACTTTCTCCCTCGGGGTATTTGCGAATGTAAAGGGGCATGAGCCAACCATGCTCAATTCCCTCAGCCTTTGCCTTCACTTTCTGCATTTCCTGAGCACGCATCACCGGCCCGACGCTCAGTGGCATCCAGCGACGGTGGCGATAGTGAGAGAGCAGTTGCTCGTCGCTCTTCTCGCTCACCTTCACCCCTGCAGCCTCGAAGTCAGCTATCACCTTACGTGCCACAGCCAGTACACTCGCATCATCATCCTTCTCAAGCTGCCCGAAGTTAACCGTCGGCTGATAGGCTACCTCAGACGTCGCCAGCACCTCACCGTTGCGATCCGTTATCACCCCGCGCGGCCCGGGTATTGCCAGTGACATGGTGCGCGCGTTCTTGCGCGTAACCGCGTATGCTAAGCGCGAGGGGTCGTGCTCATTTTCATCGACCACCGGCACCACGGGTTTAATCTCCGGGGTTCCTACCGCTTCCTCATCCTCCGTGCTCCCCGCATTATCCACATTGACATTCAGCGGAGAATCCGGGTCGGCAGTCTGCTCATACGTTGCAGCCTGCCCCACACCGCCGCGCCCATCCGCCACATTGTCCTCACCTCCCAGATTTACTGTTTCCACCACATCTTCCTCGGCTGTATCAGCGTAGTCGTCCTGTGCTCCATCAGGTACAGTTTCCCCCTGAGCTTCAACCTGTGAAAACACAGCCACAGCCCATATTACCAGCGCATAAAAAAGCTTATTCCTGAGCATCGCACGCTTATTCTAGCCTATTTTCTCTCTCGTTGCAATCTTTCTTTTCTTGCAATTTTCACCGTTTCGTGTTACACTCCCCGTGCCCTTCTGCCACTTATCGTCTGTTTCTACCTTGCGGACGCATTTTTTTTCAGAATTTGAAAAAATTGGATTGACATTTTAGGTGTATTGGAGTGTACTAGGCATAGCGCAAAGTGTACTAAAATGCTCGAATCTGCACCCAAAGTAATGTTTATGGGCAATTATGCCCACAAACTCGACCCGAAGAATCGCGTGGCGATTCCTGCGGGGTGGCGTGCCATCTTCGGGCAGGAGCTTGTACTGCTGGACAGCACCTACCATGACTACAAGGTCATTAAGTGCTACACGCAGGAGGGTTTTGCCGCTAAGCTGCACGAGATTCGCGAGAGCGCTCTGGCAGAAGGATTCGACATGGGTGAGGTCGACGAGTTCATCGGCGACATCGCCGGCAAAAGCTTTATGGTCGAGGTGAACACCCAGGGCAAGCTACTCATCCCCAAGCAGCAGCGTGAGCGCTTGCACCTGAGCGAATACGCCAGGCTCGTGGGTCGCACCGTACACTTCGAAATCTGGAACACGGAGGATTTTGAGGCCGACACAGCCGAAAAAACCACTGCCCAAAGTACACTCAACAAGAAATTCCGCATGCTGTAATGAACCCTGCCACAAGCATAACCCGGGCGAAAGCCACCCCACCGACCGGCACCTGTTATCGGGTGCTGATGTGGGAGTCGTGTGCCCTGCCGGCGGCTCAATTCAGCGAGTGGAACGAGCGACGCGAAGATTTGCTGGGGCGCATGCGCGACGCCGGTATCAAGGGTGCGCGCGGACTGCTCAAACAGCTCGAAACCCAGCTGCACACCCTTACTGTCGACCTGATAGAAACACCCCTCACGCTCGCCCCCCGGGCAGCCTTTTCTTTCGCGCGCGCAGAGGCGCTGGGCGAAGCCCTGCAGGCGCACGATGCCGTGCTGGCCTATCGCCTGGGGACAGCCGCAGCCGAAGTACTCATGCAGATGCAGGGCGAGGAAAGTGTGGCAGACATGCTGAACCGCTGGCAGGCAGCTACCCCCGGCATGAACTGGTGTGAACGCCCCATCGTGCAGGCCATGAGTGCAGCCGAAGGAGCGAACTGGCAGCAGGAATGCCGCGACAGCGACGAAACCGAAACCGATACACCCGAGTACACCACCGGTGACTTTCACCATGTAACCGTGCTGCTCAACGAGGCTGTGCAAGCCCTGCAACCCGCCGAGGGCAAGGTGATGGTGGACGCCACACTCGGCGGCGGCGGCCACACGGAGCGCCTGCTGCAAGCCGGTGCCGAAGTATGGGGCATAGACCAGGACCCCACCGCACGAGCCGCTGCCGGTGCCCGCCTAGCACAGTATGGTGAGCGCCTGCACATCGTGGCGGGCAACTTCCGCAATGCAGCGGAAATACTGCGCAAGCGCGGCGTGCAGGAGGTAGACGGCCTGCTGGCCGACATCGGCATATCCTCCCCCCAGGTAGACTGTGCCGAGCGCGGTTTCTCGTTCCTGCACGATGGCCCGCTGGACATGCGCATGAACCCCGCTGCCCCCCGCAGCGCCGCCGACATAGTAAACACCGCCTCCGAAAGCGAACTGGCCGACATCCTCTGGCAATACGGCGAAGAACGCGCCAGCCGCAGCATTGCCCGCCGTATCGTCCGGGAACGAGCCAAAGCCCCCATCACCACCACCACACAGCTGGCAGACCTGATTGCCACGGTACTGCCCCGCAAGGGCAAGCAGCACCCCGCCACACGTAGTTTCCAGGCGCTGCGCATAGCCGTAAACGATGAGCTGGGAGCTCTCGAAGAACTGCTGCAAAGCGGCCTGAGCCTGCTCAAAAGCGGTGGTCGTTTCGCCGTCATCACCTTTCACAGCCTTGAAGACCGTGCTGTCAAACGCTACTTCGAGCTTGTATGCAAGCCCGAGATTGACCGCCCGGAATGGCCCGCCCCCCGCCCCAACCCGGCCTACGCCGCGCGTTTGGTATACCGCAAACCTGTCACCCCGGCAGAGGAAGAGCTCTCTGCCAACCCTCGCTCGCGCAGTGCCAAGCTAAGGGTTATCGAAAAGCTCTGACCGAATCTCCTCCCCCCCACATCACTCACATGTCACGCATTCCCTCTTCTCGTTACGCCGGCCGCATCGGTCTTTCCTTCCTGCTCTGGATGATTGCTTTCGCCGTGACCACCTCGGCTTTCGGAGTTACCTACGCCACCCTCAAGAACCGCCAGGTCGCCGTAAAGACCGAAATCAACAAACTGGAGCGCGAAATCGCCATCTGCCGCATGAGCGCAAACCAATACCGCGCCAAAATCAACGCCCAGACCAACCGCTGGGCCATGCGCAGCCGACTGACCAATAACAACTCAGCCCTGCGCCCCATCACCCGCAGCCAGCTCGAATTTGCTCGCTCCGAACAGGAACTGGCCCAAGCCAACATCGGCTCGCACCACTGATAACCACCGGTTCCGCTGCTGCACATGAAAACCAAAGTACCATTTGCCGGGCGTTGTCTCTTGCTCTGCGTGGTGGTGATGCTCATATCATCATCCATCGCCTGGCGTTTGGTCGATTTGCAGGTTATCGACCAGAAAAACTGCCGTAAAATTGCTGCAGAAGAACATATAGAAAAAGAGCATATACCGGCAGAACGCGGTATAATCATGGACCGCAACGAAGAGATACTCACCAACAACATACAGTCTGCCGAACTTATCGGCGACCGTTACCACCTGCGTACCCTCACCCTCGTGGTGCATGGGCTCGCCTACAACCAGGTCAGTAACTCCGAGGAATGGAAAGCCGAGAAAGACCCCGCCAAGCGCCGCGCCATGTTCAGCAAAGCCCGTGCGGAGCTCCTGCAACTCGCCGAACGAGAAATCAGTAAGGAAGAGCGCGCCGAAATGCGGAAACAGGCCATGCTCTCCAACTCTAAACCCGACCAGACTATCGACTACGACCCCGAAAAATGCGCCGCCCTCTTCAGCGCCCATGACCGGCTCGTTGCCGAAATCCTGCACCCCTTCCTGTCCGACATCGAAATCAAGGAAGTCGTGGAAATCGAGCCGGAGCGCACCCTGACCCGACGCGGTAAGACCATCACCCTGCCCGCTAAAACCGAAGAACGAGTGCGCTATATCACCAAAGAGGAAATCATCGACATGATTGCCCAGCGGGATGTGGAGGAATTCAACAAAACCGCCGAGGCACGTGGTGAGAAAAAGCGCCGCTTCCGCCAGGAGATTAAGATTACACGCGGGCTGCCCCTGGAGCGCGCCGAGCAGATTAAGGAGGCCCTGCGCAACGCGCACGTGCACGGTATAGTCGTGCAGAATGAGCTGCGCCGCAGCTACGTGGTGCCCGACATGCTCAGCCATGTGGTGGGCTATGTGGACGCGAACAACGTCGGCACAGGCGGTGTTGAGGGTGTGTTCAACAGCTACCTGTCCGGTACAGACGGTCTGCGCGAATACCGCCACAGCGCAAGAGGCCTGGTGCTGCCGAATGAAGATGACCGCTATCTGGCACCCAAACACGGCCTCAACCTGCGCCTGACCATCGACATGCGCCTGCAGACCATCTGCGAGCAGGAACTGGACAAAGGCATGCGCCATTTCCGTGCGAAACGCGGCTGCATGATTGTGGTCGACCCGAAAACCGGCGACATACTCGCCATGGTCAGTCGCCCCGCCATTAACCTGATGACCAAAGAAGTCATCACCCACGAGGGAAGTTTCAAACGCGGCAGCCTGAAAGATGAAAAGGGCGACATCGTGACAGGTGATTTCAACTTCGCCTGCCAGGCTCGCTACGAGCCGGGCTCCACCTTCAAGGTAGTGGCCGTAACCACGGCCGTCGACAACAAAATCATGGGCATCAACTCATACGTGAGCTGCCAGCCCTTCTCCGTAGGCGGCGGCAGTAAGGCCATCAACGACGGCCGATTCAACTACGGCGTGCTCACCGTCGGGCAAATGCTCAAGAAATCAAGTAACCCCGGTGCAGCCCGTGTTGCCATGGCCTGCAAATGGCCGCTCTACAAGGAATACGTCGAGCGCTACGGCCTGACCAAGAGCGCCGGTATCGACCTGCCCAGCGGCGGTTCATGCCAGCTGGCCAACGGCAACCACATCGTAAACTTCTCACGTATTGCCTACGGTTACTCCGTTTCCGTGTCACCCCTGCACATGGCCATGGTATATGCCACCATCGCCAACAACGGCGTGCGCATGAAACCCAGGCTCATCGACAGCATCATCGCTGCCGACGGCAGCGTGTATGACCCCTGCAAACCGCAGGAAGTCTGCCGCGTGATGTCGGAAAACACCGCCCGCGCCATTCGCGGGGCCCTCGAAAGCGTGACCGAAAAGAAAGGGCCCGCCGGCCGTGGTACCGCCACACAGGCCGCCATACCCGGGTTCCGCATCGGCGGTAAAACCGGCACTGCCAAGAAAGTGAAAGCCGGCGGGGTGGGCTACTACGAAGGGCTCTACACAGTCTCTTTTGCCGGCGTGCTGCCCATAGATGACCCGCGCCTGGTGGTGATGACCGTTATCGACGAACCGCACCCGCGTGACTGCAATGCCGGCGGCGGCACCGTAGCTGCCCCCATCTTCCGCGCTGCCGCCGAGCGTTTCATCGAGACGCTCAATCTGCAACCCAGTGACCCCGAAGCTTATGAGAAGTATCTGGCCGAAAAAAATGGCCAGCCAGTGAAGAAATAACACCGAACCATCCCCCACCCAGCACATATAATCATGAACAGCAAACAACTTTTCTCCGTGCTCCCCGAAGCCGTGATAACCGGTAAGCTGCGCAAACCGCTCACCCTGCTGACCGACGACAGCCGCCGCGTGATACCGGGCAGCTGTTTTGTAGCCGTGAAAGGCACGCAGTTCGATGGCCACAGTGCCATAGACGGAGCCATACAGGCCGGGGCTGCCGCCATCGTGGCCCAGACCCCCTGCCCTGCAGCGGCAGAAGAAGCAGGCGTATGCTGGGTACAGGTACCCGACAGCCACCTGGCCGATGGTCTGCTCATGAGCGCCTGGCACAACCTGCCCAGCCGCGAACTAGTACTGCTTGGTGTAACCGGAACCAATGGTAAAACCACCATCAGCTACCTCGCCAACGCCATCTTCCGTAGCACCTGGCAGCGTGCAGGGCTCATCGGCACCATCATGTACGATGATGGCGCCCACCGCAGCCCCTCGCACAATACCACCCCGGGCTGCGCAGAGTTGCAGAGCATGCTGGCCGACATGGTCAGCAATGGTTGCCGCGCCTGCGCCATGGAGGTCTCCTCTCACGCGCTGCACCAGCAGCGCACAGCAGGCTGCGAATTCCGCGTGGGTATCTTCACCAACCTCACACAGGACCACCTCGACTACCACGGTAGCATGGAGGCCTATTACGAGGCCAAGAAACAGCTCTTCACCCGCATGGCCACCAGCGGTGTACCCAAAGCCACAGCCGTCATCAACATCGACGACGAGTACGGCCGCCGCCTGGCCGAAGAACTGAGCCCCCTCATGCGTGTGCGTACATTCGGCACGGCAAAAGATGCCGACTTCCGGGCAGAACCCCGTATTATCACCCTGAAAGGCAGTCAGTATGAACTGCACTACCAGGGCAAAACCTATCTGGTACGCACACCGCTCATCGGTGAGTTCAACATGAGCAACAGCCTGGCCGCTCTGGCAGGCGTGGTAGCCGCAGGTGTGAACATCCGCGACGCCATCACCTGCCTGGCACAGTCACCGCAGGTACCGGGCCGCATGGAACTGGTAAGCAGCGTAAATAACGTGCAGTGTTTTGTGGACTACGCTCACACGCCCGATGCCGTCGAAAACGTGTGCCGCACCATGAAACAGCTCTGCCGCCAGGGTCGTGTGTTCACCGTATTCGGCTGCGGCGGCGACCGCGACACCGGCAAGCGCCCCCTCATGGGCGAAGCCGCCGCGAGCTACAGCGACGTCTGCATCGTCACCAGCGATAACCCCCGTTCCGAGGATCCTGAGAAAATTATCGACGATATCATGCCCGGTATTCCCAAGGAAAAGCAGCACCGCATCACCGACCGTGCGGAGGCCATACGCGCCGCCCTCGAAAACGCACGCCCGGGCGACTGCATCCTCATCGCCGGCAAGGGGCACGAAAATTACCAGATTTTCGCGGACGAAACCATCACCTTCTCCGACTCCGCCGTCGTGCGCAAATACTACGAAGAGAAAAACCCCGAGGGGCGCAGCGTCCCCTCCCGCAAACCCGAAGGTAAAAAGTAACCCCTCCACCGCCATGCAGAGCATCGCCATCAGTGACCTCATCTCCGCCACCGCCGGCCAGGCCGTGGCTACAGGCAGTCGCGCTGTCACCGCCGGACTCACCACCGACAGCCGCGCCGTGACACCGGGCTGCATCTTCCTGGCCCTAAGTGGCGAGCGATTCGATGGCAACAACTTCGCCGCAGCCGCCTCGACCGATGCCGCCGCTGTCATCGTCAGCCGCCTGACAGGCAATTACCACCCCGATTGCACCGTTATACAAGTGCCGGACACACTGGTAGCCCTGCAGGAACTGGCTCTGTGGTGGCGCGGTCAGCTCGCCCCGCTACACGTAGTAGGCCTGACCGGCTCCAGCGGCAAGACCAGCACCAAGGACATGTGCCTTTCCGTGCTCTCGCAGCGTTTCAACGCTATTGCCACCAAGGGCAATCTCAACAACCACATCGGCACCCCCCTGAGCATTCTCAGCGCCGAAAAAGGAACCGAGGCCGCCATCTGGGAAATGGGCATGAACCACGCAGGCGAACTCGCCCCGCTCTGCCGCATGACCCAACCGCGCATCGGCATCATCACCACCATCGGCTCAGCTCACCTCGAATTTCTGGGTAGCCGCGAGGCGATTGCGCAAGAGAAATGCACCGTTGCACGCGCCCTGCCGGTTGATGGTTACATGATTTACCCTGCTACAGATGACTTCGCCGCCACCATTGCCGCCAGCACACAGGCCACCCCCCTGCCCGTGGGCGGGGCAGACAGCACCGTGCGCGCCCTCAACGTGCGCTCCACCGCCACCGGCAGCAGCTACGACCTGCATATCGACAGCGTGGGCGACATACGCGTGAACCTGCCTGTACCCGGAGCCCACATGGTGAGTAACAGCCTGTTGGCTGCAGCCGCCGGCTGGAAACTCGGCTGCACTCTGCAGCAGATTGCCGATGGACTCTCCGCAGCAGCCCTCACCAAGGGTCGCCTGGGCTGCAAAGAGGTGGACGGCTTCACCGTGGTAGACGACACCTACAATGCCAACCCCGAGAGCATGAAAGCCGCCCTCCACACCGTTGCCTCCCTGCGCGGCCCCAAGCGCTGCATTGCCGTGCTCGGCAAAATGGGCGAACTGGGCGAGGGTGGCATTGCCGCTCACGCCGAAATCGGCCTGTGCGCTGCCGGGCTGGGCTACACTGCCGTAGTCGTGGTAGGCCCCGATTGTGCCGAAACCCAGGCCCTGTGTCAGGCAGCGGCCGAGCGCATACCGGCCATGCTCGTCAGCACTCCGGCAGAGGCCGCGACTGCCCTGCGCCACATCATGGAGCCGGGCGATGCCATCCTCTTCAAAGGCTCCCGCTCCGCCGGCATGGAGCGCACCATGTACGAACTCTTCCCCACCCTCACCCCCACCAAATAAGTTATGCTGCAACTCTTTAACACCCCCGACAGTCTGCTGTACATACTGGCACTGGCCATCCCTTTCATCGGCTCCCTTATCATCGGGCCGAAACTCATCGCCGTGCTGCGCGCCATGAAGGCAGGACAGCCCATCCGCGAGGCCCGCAAGGGCGTGCTTGCCCCCGAGCACAGCAATAAGGTAGGCACCCCGACCATGGGTGGGCTCATGCTCATCGGCCTGGTACTGCTCACCGCCCTTCTGGTGTGCGATTTGACTGACCCGCGCGTACAGTGCTGCCTGATTGTCACCACCATCACCGCCTTCCTCGGGTTCCTGGACGACTTCGCCAAAATCACCAAGAAGAGCACCGACGGCGTGAGTGGCTGGTTCAAAATTGCCCTGCAGTTCGTGGCTGCCGCCGGCTGCTCCGTCTACCTGTACGTTGCCTGTCCCGAGGTGTGCAAGCTTGCCATCCCCTTCTATGGCACCCTCAACATCGGCTGGCTCTTCATACCGCTGGCCATTCTGGTCATCATCGGCAGTTCGAATGCCGTGAACCTCACAGACGGTCTGGACGGCCTGGCCAGCGGCTGCATGATTATCGCCGCCATTACCTTTGCCCACATTTGCCCCGATCAGATCAGGCCTATCATGATGGCTATCGTGGCAGCCTGCGCCGGGTTCCTGTGGTTCAACTGCAACCCCGCCCGAGTATTCATGGGCGACACCGGCTCTCTGGCACTGGGTGGTGCGCTGGGTACCGTGGCCGTGTGCAGCGGGCTGGAGCTGATTCTGGTTGTCATTGGCGGCGTATTTGTGGCCGAGGCTCTGTCCGTCATGATTCAGGTCGGTTGGTTTAAGTTCACGCGTATCAAGTACGGCGAGGGGCGCCGCATCTTCCGCATGGCTCCCATTCACCACCACTTCGAGAAAGGAGGCCTGAGCGAAACTCAGGTTTGCATCCGGTTCTGGATAGTGGCGGGTATCCTGGCATTCGTCGGCATCGCGCTCTTTTATTCTTGCATGGGTCTGTAAAATATAGTACAATCACCTGCCCCCATCGCCATGAATCTCACCGGTAAAAAAGTAGCAGTTCTCGGTTGCGGCCGCAGTGGTGTGGCCGCCGCGCGCCTGGCTCTGGCCAGGGGTGCCGCAGAGGTGTGCATCTTCGATAGCAACCCACAGGCCACCTGCGCGGATTCCTCGCTCTGCTTCGTTCCCGGTGCCGGAGAACAGGCAGCTCAGGCCTATGCAGCTGACCTCGTGGTGCTCTCTCCCGGCATTGAGGCCGACATTCCCTGGACCCTCGCATTCACCTGCGCCGGCGCACCCATTATCGGCGAGATAGAGCTGGGCTACCACTTCTACACAGGCCGTATTATCGCCATCACCGGCACGAACGGGAAGACCACCACCACCGCCCTGCTGGAGCACATTCTGCTGCGGGCCGGGCACACGGCCAAAGCCTGCGGCAACTACGGTTACCCACTCTGCGAGCTTGCTCTGCTGCCCGAGCAGCCTGAGTTCGCCGTGCTCGAAGTTTCCTCATTCCAGATGGAAACCATCGTCGACTTCCGGCCCGAGGTAGCCATCTGGCTCAACTTCGCCCCCGACCACATGGACCGCTACACCAAGGTCGAAGACTACTTCAACGCCAAGCTGCGCGTGTTCGAAAACATGAGCGAGCAGCAACTTGCCATCGTGCGCGTAGGCGAAAATCTCCCCGGTATCAAACCCCGAGTGGCCGAATTCTCCTCCATCTCCGACACTGGGCAGCTATATTACCGCGACGGCTCAATCATGGAGGGCGACACCGCCCTCACCCTGCTGCGTGGCACCACCCTCGAACAAGCCCACAATGCCGAAAACGCCATGGCGGCCACCCTCGCCTGCCGCGCCGTCGGCCTGTGCGACGAAGCTATCTCCGCCGGTCTGCGCAGCTTCAGCCCCCCCGGGCACCGCTGTGAAACAGTGGCTGAAATGGACGGCGTGCTGTGGCTCAACGACTCCAAGAGCACCAACCTGCACTCAACCGAGGCCGCCGTGCGTTCCCAGACCCGCCCCATTATCCTGCTGGCCGGCGGCAAGGACAAAGGGCTTGACTACACCGCCATCAACCCCATGCTGGCCGAAAAAGCCCGCTGCTGCATCGTCTTCGGGCAAATAGCCAACCAACTGGTGGAAACCTTCACCCCCGTTTGCCGCACCATTCGCGTGGAAACGGTGGCAGAGGCCGTAGCTGCCGCAGCGAAAGAGGCACAAGCCGGAGACGTGGTTCTGTTCTCCCCCGGCACGTCGTCTTTCGACCAATTCACCGGTTATGTACAGCGCGGCGAGTGCTACCGCGCAGCAGTCCTCCAAACTCTTCACCTTTAACCCCATTCCCCCCCCTGTACCATTTATGAAGCGCAAATACACCTCCACCTTCCGCAACTCCGACATGGATCGGGCAAAACCGAAAAGACACATCTTCCGCGCCCTCATCAACAGCAAACTCAAGCGCCACCGCAGCGATACCGGTCTGGTGGAAGACCGTGCCAACAGCGTAACTGTAGTGCGGCTCATCATCGCCCTGCTGCTCATTCACCTCATCGTTATCGGCGGTGTGATTCTGCGCGGCAAAATCAAGTCCGGAGAAACGGCACCCATCGCCCAGGCCACAATTACAGCCCCCCCTGCCCCGGCAGCTCCCGCTCAGGCAGCAGTACCGGTTAATGACGTTCTGCCCCAGCCGGTGGAAGGCCCCACAGCCAATCCCGTGCGCACCAATGACAACTCCGGCCACATCACCCAGCCCCCCACCGGTGCAACCACAACCGTAGCCGCCGCCCAGCCCGAAATCGTCACCCCGCCCGTCGTGGATGACGTAGCTGAGGTAGCAGACACCCCCGAACCGCCCGTAGTCGCTACTACCGAACCGGCCGATTCGACTACTCAACCCGTCAAAAATCACCACGTCATCCAGGGCGACACCCTCTTCGGCATTGCTGCAAAATACCAGGTATCGGTAGATGCCATTCGCAAAGCTAACCCCCAGGTGAAGGGAAACAACATCATCTGCGGCACATACCTCGCCATCCCCGTTCGGGCAGACTCCGCCGCTGGTCGTGAAATTGCTGCCAGACAGGCCGAGGCCGCAGCCAAACAGGCTGCCAAAACCTATACCATCGCTCGCGGCGACACCCTTAAGAGAATTGCTAACAAACACAATACAACCGTCAGCAAGCTCATGCAGCTCAACAATATCCCCAAGGGGAAAGAAGGCAAAATCCGCATCGGCGACACCCTTCGTATCGCTGACTGAAGCTCAGAAACTCACTACTCCCCACATCGGTAGTACCGCATGTCCACGCGCCTGAGCATCATCTGCATCTGGTTCTGCTTCATCACCCTGCTGGTGCTGGGGATTATGATGGTGGCAAGCACCGGTCTGTGTGCACCGGTGGGCGAGGGTGAAAACCCTGCATCCTTCCTGTACAAACAGAGCGGATTTGCACTGTTGGGGCTTACGGGAGCCCTGATAGTAAGCTGCTTCGATTACCATTTTCTTCGCCGTATCATTAAGCCTATCTGGATTGGCCTGACCATCCTGCTCATCTGCTGTTTCCTGCCTGTCATCGGCATGAACATCAACGGTGAAAACCGCTGGATTAACCTGGGCTTCATGAGTTTCCAGCCCAGCGAACTTGCCAAGAGCGTGCTCATGATTTGCCTGGCACACTGGTACACCACACACCGGGAAATGGCCGGCACTTTCTGGCGCGGATTTGTAGCTCCCGGCATGATTTTCGGCATCCCGCTGTTGCTCATTCTGGTCGAAAAAGACATGGGTACAGCGGCAGCTCTGGCCATGTCGGGCTTCTGTGTGATGTACGTAGCGGGGGTACGCGGCTGGGTACTTACCCTCTGTCTCCTGCTGGGAGCCATGGTACTCTTCGACCAGGCCACCGGCAGCGCAAACCGACTGGAGCGCATTTACGCCTGGTTCGACCCGGAGAAATACAGCCGCGAAGCCGGCCGCCAACAGTGGATTGCCATGCTGGCCTTCGCCCGCGGCGGCATAACCGGCGTGGGGCTTGGCGACGGACTCGAAAAATTCGGCAACCTGCCCTTTGCTCACACAGACTTCATCTTTGCCGAAGTGGGTGAGGAATGGGGGCTGGTCGGGTCAGCCGGTGTGCTGATACTGTTCACCCTTCTGACCCTCTCCGGCATTCTGCTGGCTCTGCAAACCAGCGATACCTTCGGTCGCCTGCTGGCCACAGGGCTGGTGTGTACCATCTTCTGGCCGGCCATGCTCAACATGATGGTGGTCACCTCCATGCTGCCGAACTCCGGTCTGCCGCTACCATTCATCAGTTATGGCGGCACCAATCTCGTTTTCACCATTCTGGCCATAGGTCTGCTGACCAGTATTCAGCGACACACACCCACCAAGCGTGAACCCTACTGGCCTGCACGCCGACTTCAGCAGAACTCCAAATTATGAGCAAACCTCTCAATGTCATCATCGCCTGCGGCGGTACAGGCGGCCACCTCTTCCCCGGCATCGCCGTGGCTCAGCAGTTGCGCAGCATGGGGCACAACCCCGTGCTGCTCATTTCGCAGAAAAAGGTAGATGCCGAGGCAGCCGGCAAATACGGTGACCTGAAGTTCCACACCATACAGGCCATAGCAAAGCCGCCTACCCTCTCGCTGCACATGCCCGGCTTTCTGTGGAAGATGCTGCGTTCCTACATGACCTGCCGCAACATCATACGCAACGAGCAGGCCGACGTCGTCATCGGTATGGGCGGATTCACCTCGCTGCCGCCCATCGTGGCAGCCCACCACATGGGCTTGCGCACCTATGTGCACGACAGCAACGCCCTGCCCGGCAAAGCCAATCGCCTGACAGCCCGCTGGTGTACCGCTGTCATGCTCGGGCTCAAAGAAGCCGCAGCCTATTTCCCGGGTCGCAACTGTGTGGTAACAGGTACCCCGGTGCGAGATGAACTCTGCAAGCTCCCCTCACAGTCAGAGGCCAGAGAAAGACTGGGACTGCCGACTGACAAACCGGTCATCCTTGTAACAGGCGGTTCGCAAGGAGCCCGCAACCTCAACAGCCTGCTCATCGACGCCGCCAAGGCTGACCCCGACGTTCACTACCACGTCATCGCCGGGCGGCTCGACTGCGAACGCGTAGCCGCTCTCGCCGCCGGCGCGCCCAATATCACCGTCACCGGCTTCTGTGCCGACATGCCCGCTGCCTATGCCGCAGCCGACGGCGTCATCGCCCGCTCCGGGGCCTCAACACTGACGGAACTGGCCTTCATCGGCAAGGCCAGCCTGTTGGTTCCCTACCCCTTCGCGGCAGATGATCATCAGAGTTTCAACGCCCGGGTATTCACCGAGGCAGGGGCCGCCGCCATGTGCCAACAGGCAGAGCTCACCACCGGCAAGGTACATGAGTTCGTGCATGGCACCATACTGACCCCGGCCGCACGCACGGCTATGGAGAGCGCCATGCACTCCCTCGCCAGAGCAGATGCCGCCCAGAACATAGCTGCCACCATAGCCACCGCCTGAGCCCCCTCAACCATGCGCCACCGCTCCGCCAGAATCGTCAAAAACATTGCCATACTCTGCGGCGGTGCAGTCGCTATAGCAGGTGCCACGCTCATCTATCTCCCCTGGGAAGCCCCCCCCCATGCAGACAAAACACCGGCCAAGTCAGCAGCCGGGGAACTGGAACACCGAGGAATCTCACCGGCAGATTACCCGCAGGCTCTCATCGAGGCTGCGACAAAAGGCGACACCGTGCTGCTGAGCGCCCTCATAGCCGCCGGGGCAGATGTCAACACACATGACAAAGACGGAGCAAGCGCCCTACAGCTCACGGTAAAAAATCAACACACCGACTGTACACGCCTGCTACTGGCAGCAGGCGCCCAACTCGACCCCTCGCTGCTCGACCTCATCAACGCTGAAGGCAGCGCCCACCAGACCAGAGAAAACGACTCCCGGCTGTTGCAAGCCGCTGAGCAGGGAGACGCCGCAGCCCTGAAAGAACGGCTGACCGCCGGAGCTCCGGCCGACTCGCTCGGAGCCTACAAGCGCCCTGCCCTGCAGATAGCCGCCCGAGGTGGTCATGCCGAGTGTGTGCAACTCCTGCTGTCACACGGAGCAGATATTACGCGCACCAATGACAACGGCGACACAGCCCTGCACGAGGCCGCCCGCAACGGCCACACTGCTTGTGTGCAACACCTGCTGGCCGCAAAAGCCCCGGTCGATGCCGCAGACTGCGGTGTAACCCCTCTTTACGAAGCAGCCCGCCTCAACCACCTCGATATCGTAAACTTGCTCCTCTCCGCAGGGGCCAACCCCAACAGCAAGGACCGAACAGAGCAGACCGTTCTGCATGTGGCAGTAAAGGAAAATAACGTCGACATCGTCCGGTCACTGTTGCAGCACGGCGCGGATCCCCAGACTGGGGCTGACGATGAAACCGCCCTGCTCACTGCCGCCAAAGCCGGACACACGGACTGTTTGCAGGCACTGCTGGCCGCCGGGGCAGATACCACATTCGCCGACCATACCGGCGATACAGCCCTGCACTGGGCAGCAGAGAAGGGACACACGGACTGCGTAAACGCCCTGCTGGCTGCAAAAGCCCCGCTCAATACCATCAACACCGGTGGTAAAACCCCGCTCTTTGTTGCAGTCAACGCAGACAACACGGCATGTGTTCAGGCTCTGTTAACCGCCGGGGCTGCACTCGATATCGCTACAGCCGACGGCAAAACCCCGCTGCTGAGCGCCATACAGACCGGCAACCTCGAGTGCGTTAACATGCTGCTTGAGCACGGAGCCGATGCCAACACCCCCTTACCCAATGGCTCTCAGCCCCTTCACCTGGCCACCATCAACAGGCAGGAACCCATCATTCGCACCCTGCTCGAACATGGTGCCGATGTCAGCGCTACCGATTCCCGGGGCTTCACCGCGCTGAATTACATCAGCAGCGGCGAAGACTCCCCCTGCACCGCCCTGCTGGCCAATGCCCTGCTCAAGCAGCGAGGTCTCGACGACAATACGGAAACCCTGATTTTCCAGGCTATCAGAGATGACAACACCGAGCTGCTCACCCTGCTACTGCAAGCCGATGTGCTGAGCAAACACCCCCGGGAAGACAATCTCACCCCCCTGCACCTGGCAGCTGAAATGGGCAGAAAAAACGCCATCGAGCTCATATTGGCAGCCGGAGCCTCTCCAACCGAACGAGGCAGAAACAACAACACCGCCCTGCACCTGGCAGCAGCCGGCGGGCACACAGACTGTTTGTCCCCCCTGCTGCTAGCCGGAGCGGATTTCCGCCTCGCAAACGACAAGGAACAAACCCCGCTCATGCTGGCACAAGCTGCTGAGCACTCTGCCTGTATCACGCAACTTTCGGCAGTCACCCAGCTGGCAAAATTCCAGATAATGCCGGGCGACTACCAGAAAGCCATATTCGACACCTTGAAAGAAGGTAGCCTGGAAACCCTGCACCTGCTGTTGCAGGCCGGAGCAGATTTCCGAGCAAACGAACAGGGTGGCAGCAGTGCACTCAGAGAGGCTATCAAAGACAATCGCGTAGAATGTGTACACGAGCTACTGCAAGCCGGAGCCTCTCCGAATGAAACGGCGAGCGACGGCACCACACTACTGCACGAAGCAGCAGCCATCGGGGCTGCTGCCAGTCTGCGAGCCCTGCTCAACGGCGGCGCCACCATTCCCGACTCCGCAAAAATCCCCTCCCCCCTCTACGCCGCCTGCCGCAACGGGCACACAGAATGTGTGCGCCTACTGCTCGACCACGGCATGAATGCCAACGAAACCGACCGCTTGGGGCGCAGCCTGCTCTACTGGGCCATACAGAACAAACACCCACAGTGCGTACAGGCCCTGCTTAACAAAGGTGCAGATCTTACCCTGACCCTGGGCAACACTCCCATGCTGCATACTGCGGTCAACTCCGGCAATGCTGAGTGTCTGCAAATCATCATCCGCTCCGTAAGAGATATAAACATCACCGACCCGAATAAAAAAACCGCCCTCATGGTCGCCGCAGAAGCCGGAAATAACTTCAGTGTCAGTCTCCTGGTCGAATACAATGCAAATGTTAACCTTAAGGACAACACCGGCCGCACTGCCCTGCACGAGGCCGCCGCAAAGGGACACTCCGAGGTAGTGGCTATCCTGCTCCGCAACAACGCTGTCCCCGACATCAGAGATTACACCGGTAAAACGCCTCGGCACCTGGCAGAATCAAACGGGCACCAGAATTGTGTCGAGCTGTTGCTCCAGGCTGAAAAGCAAGACGAGTTTGCGCTCTGATTCCCTATCCACCATGTCACACACATACGATATAGCCGTCATCGGCGGTGGCCACGCCGGCATCGAAGCAGCCCTCGCAGCAGCACGCCTGGGCGGCAGCGTGGCTTTCATCACCCACGACCTCGACACTATCGGGCAAATGAGCTGCAACCCTGCCATCGGTGGCCTGGCAAAGGGACATATCGTCCGCGAAATAGATGCCCTCGGCGGGGCCATGGGACTGAATACCGATGCCACCGCCATACAGTTCCGCATGCTCAACGCCAGCAAAGGCCCCAGCGTGCGTGCCCCCCGCGCCCAGTGTGACAAACTCGCCTACCGCGCACGCATGAAATGGGTCATGGAAACCGCCCCGGGGGTTCAACTCGTGCAGGGAGATGCCGCCGAAATCGTAACCGATGGCGATCGCGTGACCGGGGTCACCACCACCTGGGGACAGAAGATAGCCGCCCGCGCCGTGGTGCTGTGCAGCGGCACCTTCATGCGCGGCCTGCTGCACGTGGGCATGGACCACCTGCCCGGCGGTCGCCTGGGCGCCGCCCCCACCGGTATATCCGCCTGCCTGGCAAAACTCGGATTTCCCCTCGCCCGATTCAAAACCGGCACCTCACCGCGTATCAAAGGCAGCACTATTGACTTCGCCGCCCTCGAAATGCAGCCGGGCGACGAACCGCCACCCCTCTTCAGCAACATCTCCCGCAACGTACTGCACCGCTGCACCGAGCCCCACTGTACCCTCAATTACCTGGCAGATGCCGATTTCCACCTCCGCCAGCTCCCCTGCGGCTCCACCTACACCAACCTCCGAACACACGACATCATCCGCGCCAACCTGCAGTTCAGCCCCCTCTTCGGCGGAGTAATCGAGGGCACCGGCCCGCGCTACTGCCCCAGTATCGAAGACAAGGTCGTGCGTTTCGCAGAAAAAGACCGCCACCAGATTTTCATCGAACCCGAAGGGCGCAGCACCGATGAGTACTACCTCAACGGCCTCTCCTCCAGCTTGCCCTTCTTCGTGCAGCAGGATATCGTGCACAGTATCCCCGGCCTCGAAAGGGCCGAGCTCATTCGCCCCGGCTACGCCGTGGAATACGACTACGTCCCCCCCACCGAACTGCAGCCCACCCTCGAAACCAAGCGCGTGCGCGGCCTGTACTTCGCCGGCCAAATCAACGGCACCAGCGGCTATGAAGAGGCCGCCGGTCAGGGCCTGCTTGCAGGGGCAAACGCCATGCTGGCCCTGCAGGGGCGAGAACCGCTCATCCTGCGCCGCGACCAGGCCTACCTCGGCGTGATGGTGGATGACCTCGTCACCCGTGGTACGGATGAACCCTACCGCATGTTCACCAGCCGTGCCGAAATGCGACTGCTGCTCCGTCAGGACAACGCCGACCTGCGGCTCTCCCCCCTTGCCGCCGAGCTGGGGCTGCTCTCCCCCGAGCGCGGCCACGCCGCCGCCGAGCGCCTGAGCGCCATTCAACAGGGAGTCGAGCTCACCCACCGCGTGAAAGTCGAGCCTGGCGTAAACCTCAACCTCTGGCTGCGCCGCCCCGGCAACGAATGGCAAAACCTCCCGCCTGACCTGCTCGCCACCTTCCCCGCTGACCTCTGGGAACCCATCGCCATCGAAGTCACCTATGCCGGTCACATCGACCGCATGCGCGTGACAGCCGAGCGAATTCAGCGACAGGAAGACAAACGAATTCCCGCTGATATCGACTACGACGCCATCCCCGCCATGAAAACCGAGGCTCGCCAGCGACTCAACCGCATTCGCCCCGGTACCATCGGCCAGGCCTCACGCATTCCCGGAATCACCCCCGCCGATATCGCCCTGCTGCTCGTCTGGCTCAAGAAATAGACTGGTTTCCCCCCCTCACTGCCGCCGCTGCGGCCGACCGGTAAGAAGCTAATCAGCAGCCGAAACCACCGGTGAGATTGCCCGCCGCTGCGCTCGGGTAGAGAAAAAGCCACAGCCCCACACCTGAACTCTGTCTCCCGAATTTCAACTCATCATTCGGAACTCGTAACTCAGAACAGGAATGCGTATACTTTAAACTTTTTATTACCATCATATTGCATAGATATTTAACAACAATGAAAACATAATTTCATGAAATGCGCGTTTTCATACAATTATGTTTTCATTATACTTGACAGCCGCTTATAGAACGAGTATATTAAAGCTCGAGATGGAAACACGACAGCCCATATTTAATGAACAGGAGCTCTACGGATTACTGCAACAGGTGAACCCCTGGTGGAGAACAGGGCAAGTGTCGGGCAAGTTACCCGCACTGCGGCGCCGGGCATTCGGCGATGTGCTGCAGACGCTGACCCACCCGCAGCTGCGGCGCTTTGCGGTGCTGAGCGGTGCGCGCCGCGTGGGGAAGACGACCGTTATGCGCCAGTTAATTTCTCACCTGCTGGCAGAGGGTGTGCCGGCGGCAAATATTCTCTACATATCCTTTGACAATCCTGTATTTAAACTCAGTGGTCTGCATGCCGTTCTCGAGACCTACCGCCAGCGTAATTACCGTGGCGGAACCTGTTATTACTTTCTGGACGAAATTCAGTATGCCGAAGATTGGTCATTGTGGGTGAAAACCCTCTACGACCATTACCCCGATTTACAGCTGGTCGCGACAGGGTCTGCAAGCCCGGCGTTGGAGCGTGGGGCCGCTGATAGCGGAGTGGGGCGTTGGCGGGTTTTCCGCATGCCTACAATGTTGTTTAGCGAATACTGCGAGTTGCAGGGAATTCACCCCTTGCAGGGTCCACCGCCTGGACCGGAGGCTCTGCCTGCCATGTCTGCCAGCGAGCTGAGCCTGCTCATGACCACCTTGGGAGAGCTTACCCCGCACTGGTACCGGTATCTTGAGCAGGGCGGGTTTCCGGAATTACTGGCAATAGATGATCGGGAAACCGTGCTCAACATTCTGCAAGAGGATGTTGTGGATAAAGTACTGAAACGCGATGTCCCTGCACTCTTCGATGTGCGTAACCCGGTGCAGCTGGAAAAGATTTTCCTCTACCTCTGCCTGCATAGTGGCAGCGTGTTTAACCTGGACACGATGAGCAGCTCTCTCGGGGTGTCCAAACCCACGCTGTCGCGCTATATCAGCTACCTGTGCGACGCAAACCTCATCTACCTCTCGCGCAACCTCTGCGCTACAGGCAAAAAAGGACTGAGCGCCCAGCCGAAAATCTATGTGGCCGATGCAGCACTGCGCAATGCAGCCCTCATGCGCTACGCGCCGATAAACACCGAGACAGAGATGGGTATTGTAGCCGAAGGTGCTGTGTACAAGCATTTTCTGGAGCACTACGGCCGCAGTGGAGAGGTGGGATTTATGCGGGGTAATGCCAGAGGGAAAAACGAAATAGACGTCGCAGTCATGCTGCGCAATGGCTCGAAAATTCTCTGTGAGGTAAAGTACCGCAACAGCTCAGAACTTTCGGCAAAAGACGCCCTCATCGCTCATTGCCACGGCGAAGAACCGGCACTACATCTGCTCGCCACAAAGTCACCGTATGACTTCGGCAGGATAGAGGCCCCGGGGGCAGCCCCATTATTCCGCATACCCGCCACCGCCCTCTGCTACCTGCTGACCTGAGAAAACAATGTTCCGCATTGCGCATAAGAGCCTTATAAAAACAAAGCATCATAATGAAAACATAATTGCATGAAAATGCACATTTTATGCAATTATGTTTTCATTATATATCCAACCTCCCGAAAAAAACTCTTCAAAATTTCCTTCTCGACAGTCGGCCGCTTGTGGCGGCCGGTGAAATTGTGGGCGTACCGCCCACAGTGAAATGATGCCCCCTGTGGGGGCATATTGAAATTGGCAGCTGACGCTGCCATTGAAATCGCCGCCTGACGGCGGCAGTGGAAGTAATTCCCCCGGGTCGGCTGCTGCCGGCCGAGGGGTGCGTTATGCACATCATCTCACAATTCCAATTCCTCCTCCGAGACCCGCCGGAGAAGAGGGACGGTGTGTTGAGC
>JAZNVF010000029.1:0-30587 GCA_045592685.1 Akkermansia sp.
CCACGCCTACACTACAAAATCGCAAAAAAATAGAGTTGACAATCAACGTGAAAAAATAGTAATCTAACCCCAGCTCCAAGCATCGGCTTTAGGTATTCCTTAAAAGCTTACGCCGGTGGTCAAAAAACGGGGCTCACCTCATCATGACTGCCACGACCATCAGCAAAACAGCGGTTGGTGTCGTGCATGGCCGAGGAGCCGTCTATAGAAAGGCCGATGAGAAAATCCCGGGATGCCATCCACGCCAAACGTTCAGGGGTGAGCAAGGTGCCGTTGGTGGTGATGCCATAACGAACTTGCACTTTCAGCTCTGCTGCCCGGCGTGCTGTATAATCACAGCAATGCTGCAGCAGCTCCCATTCCAGCAATGGTTCCCCACCGAAAAAGGAGATATCCAATCCGCGTTTTGTCCGTATCGCTTCAGCCAACCCTGTTTCTATGCCCTGCTCTGCGGTTTCTTGTGTCATGGCATGCGCGTACTTGCTCCCTGCGTAGCAGTAGCGGCAGCGCAGGGTACAGTCATGCGTCAGGCAAAGCGTGAGCGCCAGAGTCCCGTTCATTTATTTTTCGTCGAGGGAAGAAGCATCACCCATGTCCGGTGTATAAGGCACATCTCCACCAAGTGGCTGCGGAATTTCTTCCGGTTCATGTGATGGGGCGGTGGAAGCCGGTTCCAGACCGGTAAGGTGCTGCTCAGTAGGCTCGCCGGGCACCATCTGATGCGGAACATCGCCGGGGATGCTCTGCCGATCGCACCCGGTAAACAAGGTGCCTATCACTGCCATCACAGCCGGGGTTATGGGGAGTGATTGGTCTTTTACTGGACGAATTTTCATCGTTGTATCATGAGGGGTGGTGGATTATTTGATGGAGAAGAGCATGCCGCGCTGCTTATAATCATTTCCTTCTCCGTAGCCTTCCTTGGTGGCAGTACCGGAAGTCGGGGTCTCGAATTTCAGGTAACATGTGTGCGTACTCTCGGCCGATTCGTAGTAAATCTCAGCACTGTCCGGGCCCGTCTTCTTATACGTCTGGCAGGTGGTTTCAGAGGGATTCAGAGCCGTGCGATACTGGTTGTTTGCATCGAAAGGAAAATCAAACACACAGCCGTATTTGAAATCTGTCCATGCAGACCACTGCCCCCCTTCAATCGGGCGCTCGCAAATCTGCGTGAACCGGTCATCCAGGCAGATGATTCTGCCCGCCACACTTTCCGGTGCCAGCTCAGGCACCTTCACTGTGCTGCAACCGGTCAGCAGCAGCCCGGACAATAAGCAGATACTTATCTTGGTTCGAGTCATGATGAAGATGATTTGTGCTGGCATCCGTTAAGTGGCGTTTTCTTACAGGGGGGAGGCGCTGGTGCGAATCACCCCATACAGCTGAGCGGCGCTTGTACCCCAGCCGGGCACATAGCAGCCCGAGTAAAGGAGGTTCGACTGGTAGATGAGCGAGCCCTGCTTGGTATAGCCATACACCGGGCGGCCATCAGCATAGCCGAAAATCGGAAGCCCGGTGGAGTCATAGCGAGCGCGTTGCCATTGGACACCGTTAGTAAAGCTGGTCTGCGCAGCGTTTGTGCCGGTCTGTACGTTGGTTGTTAATCACGCTGGCGGGAGGGATGATACGCCGGAACAATCTTGGCTGCTTTGGAGGCAATATTGTCGAGGATACGGTTTGCCATTTCCATGCGCCTAAGCACACGCGCCCGCAAGGATGTCTTTGACTCGAACTTGCAGTTATCCACATATTTGGTATTGTCCGCCAGATAATCCGGAAGTCCCATCAGCAGATCTTCCTTTTCCATCAAGGCTTGCAGCCCATTCGGAATTGCTTTCTGGACGGCCTCCTTGAAATCAATATCCTCCTTGACCAGTGTCTCACCGGCAAGCGTATCGAGTTTGTTGAACGTCGCATGGCTGATGGCATCATGCAGCTGTTCAAAGGCATTCTTGCCCAGCCCCGCCACATCGATGAGTCGCCGTTCGTTCCAGCGCTGGAAGGTGTTGATGTAGGAAGACAGTTTGCTGGCAGGCTCTGTTGCGGCCATGCGGGGTTTTGTGCCGTGAATATCGATATACCAGTACACCGGCTTACCGGTACTGAGGGTGATTTCGTTGCTCAGATTCAGAACAGGGCCATCGTAACTGTAGCGTATCGAACGCCCCATCAGCACAAAGTTCAGCCACTTCTCGCGTTCCTGGTCGCTGATGCGGTTGTGGAAATAATTGTAGAACACGTATGCCTGCTGCTGGTTGTAGCCAAAGCTGCGCTCGGCGGTCATGGCTCGGTTTGGCACATCGTTGCTGTCAAAATAAATCACCAGGGCTCTGTAAGCCTCGTCTGCCGACTTGAACTCATCCGTCTTGGTGTATTCAATAAAGCGGGCCACGCGCTGCACTTCCTTCTGAAAATCATGGTTGTGCAGACCGCAGAGAAAGCGGAACGGACCGATAAACCAGCGCATGATAGCCTCGGCACGGGTAATCATGTGCTCGATGCGGGTCACCTGGTCGCCGGTCATATTCGGCTTGGCCTTGCTCAGCATCACCCGGCTCAACACCCCTTCCGTAAACTGACCGGAAGACGCATCAAAGGGATAATTGGCGAGCAGATTGGCAAGAGCCTCCTTGTGCAGCGTGTCCGCATCCGGGTAATTGGAGCAATCCACCAGGTCCTTGTGCCCCCTGAGCTGGTTGCAGCAACCGGCAATGGCATTCACCACAATCGCGTACGCCTCGTGGGTGGCAGCCTCATATTTGGGAGCATTGCCGATGAGGGCCTGCAGCTCCTGCTGCTTGGCAAGCTGCGCATCGGTTGCGGCTTCTTCTTCTGTGAAGTCAAAACCTGCACCATCCTGAGCTGTAGCTGTCAGCCCACACAGGAGCAGGGATAATAAGAGATGTTGAGTTTTCATTGTGCGTTAAAATTGTTATGTTTAGAATGTGTTAATTCATTAATTGCGACTGCGGGAGGGATGCGATTCCGGAACGAAACGAGCTGCTTGTTCGCGCATATTCATTACTTGCGGCTTAATGGATTTTATGAGGATGTTTGCCCGTTTGCGGATATCGTATTTTGATTTTCGCTCCATGTTCTGGAAAAACTGGGTTTCCGCTTTGAGGAAATCTTCCAGCCCCCAGAGCACTTCACCCATTTTGAATAAACGGGGTTGAGTACGTTTGATATAGTCCTGATAGGTCTCGGCCAACAAAAGATTCGGGGCATTTAATGCTTCATTCATGTATTCGTTGTATAAAGCATCGCCGTCGGTTGACATGGCAGCGTGGTAGGCCACCATTCCCAACTCTTTCGTCGCTTTGATTTTGTCTTCAGTCCAGTAGTTGAAAACGCCTTCGTAATTGGACAATATAGCACCCTGAGAGGTCAATCCCCAGACGCAGCCATCTTCCGCCAGACTTATGTACTTACTTAAAAGTCCGTCGGGGGCATTGAGCGTCATCTCATTGTATAAGGTTTCGCGTTCATCCTGATCCAATTCATTGTGAAAACGCTCGAAGAACTTGTAGGCATTCACCTCAATATTCCCCCTGAACTTTGCGTAGGACTCATTGAAGCGCATCAGAGCTTTACTATCAGCGTAGAAGCTCCACAAAACGGGATAATCTTTTTCCATGCGTTCGTATTCACTTGTCTGAGTGAGCTCCTTGAAGCGCGCTACCTGTTGCACTTCTTTATAGAAGTCGGTATCGTAAATAGCGCAGGTTTTGGCAAAAGAGCCCATGAACCATCTGAGCATGATAGATGTATGAACTATCATGTTTTCCATGATTCGATGCGTTTTGGGGGTGATGTTCGGTTTTGCCATGTTGAGCGCCGCGCGGCTGAGTGCTCCTTTTGTGAGCTGGCCGCTGGCCGCTTCTGCTCCGTATTTGCTGACGAGCTTTTCCATTGCCTCTTTGTGTATGGAGGCGATAGTTCGCGCATCGGCACACTCCAGATAATCAATATCCCGGCCGATGGCGCGGTAACAGTTGCCGACAATCAGGTTAACGTCGTTGTATACGGCGAAACAGGCATTGTGATAAGCTTCTTCGTTAGCGATGACGCTCTGGAGCTTGTTGGCTTCCTCTTCTGCCGCGGCTACATCTTCTTCTGTGAACACGAAACCTTCTTCGGCTGCAATGGTTGGTGCCATCAGCAACCCGAAGCAAGCCCCGGTGTACAAAATATGCTTAAATCTCATTTTTAAACAATACGTTTAGCCTTCGGGCCTGACATCAGAAGCGTATTTCATAGTCATCCACATACCAGCGACCACTGCCCTTGCGGATGAGTTTGTGAACGTTCTTGCCGCCCACCTGCTTGCCGTTCTCGTCAAATGCCTGACTCTTCACTGTTGCATGCTCTACTTTTTCACCCTGCATCTTGATGAGGTGGTCGCGCTGAGCATCGTCGAGGAAGAAGTTCTCGAGGTCGTTCTTGTCATCGTACCCCTTGGCCACAACTATCTTGGTATCGCTGAAGGTGGCGTGCACATACTCGCCATGCAGACGCTGCTGGTGCAGGTCCCAGTGGTAGCGCACCAGGGATTCAGCTGTTTCGGTCTTGTAGCGCTCGGGGTTGATGCACTTGAGATAGAGGTCGTAGTTCTTCTCTTTGATGGAAGCCAGGAAGATTTCCATCACTCGCTCGGGTGAGGCATTATCCGGCACGTCTTTTTCGGTATACCAGCCTTCCTTGATGCCGGCTACCTTGTCTTCCTCTACGAAGGAGCCGCTCTTATCATGATTGGCATCGAATGTGGCCACAACCCGGCCATCGATGTAGAGAGCCTCCGGTTCCACCACCCAGCCCCAGGCCATGGCTGTGCGGCGGTTACCGGGAATTTCGAAAGCCGGGCCGGTAATCTTACCCAGTACGGTGAAGTTCAGGCTATCGCCCAGCGAGCCATCCACCTCGCGGCGGAAACGCTTGATGGCCTCGTACGGCCCCAGCCATTCGCGGCCACCAATATTCACGAAATAGAAACCGGTGGAGGGCTTGCCGACCACAATATATTCGCCGGAGGCACCCACAAACTGGTTGTCGGGGTACTTGACATCCGGCAGCACAATGGTCTTCTCGGTGGGGTCGGTCTCCGGGGTATTCTTCAGCGGGTCCACCGTGGGGAACACCTTGGCCAGGATGTCGCGCCCCTGCTGCAGTTCCTTCCATCTGGTCTCACTGAGCTGGGCATATTTCTCGCGCAGCTGCTTTTCGTTGTTGAGGTAGGCCACCATGGCAGGGGTAATCTGGTTGTAGTTACCCTTGCTCATCATGAGCGCTGTGCGAGCGCGCTCATAGAGAGCCTGCACCGCAGCATCCTGCGGGTAGGCCTTCATAAGAGTCTGAATGCGGTTGAGGGCCTCGTTCTTGTTGCGGAACATGGTGTTGGCATTGCCCTGAGCTCGCTTCACTTCTGCCTCAAACTCCTTCAGGTAGTAATTGGCAAAGTCTACATCCTTTTTGGGAGCCGATTGAGGAGCTGCAAGAACATTGAAACTCAGTGCCAGCAGCGTCACGATCATGGGGATGGTTTTCTTCATGTTTCAATTAATAATAATAAAATGGTTGTCAAATAATTTGTGGTATGAGTACAATAAAATGATTTATCGTTCGCGTCGCGCTTTATTCAGTATGTTGCGTATGGCTTTGGCATTCGGGCCGCCCACGCAGTCATCTACACTTGCACCCTTGGCGGTTTTCGCGTTCAGATTGGCACCATGCTCTACCAGCCAGCGTACAATCTCCACGTGGCTCAGGCCGCAGGCATTGTGCAGGGCGGTGGTTCCATTGGCATGGGGAATGATATTGTCGATAGGAGCTCCCTCCATAATCTGGGGAAGTACGGTGAGCAACCGCTTCTGATACAGTCGTTCAACGGCTGTTTTATACTTGCGGTTTTCCAGCTCGCGCACCAGCTCGCCCAGACCATCGTCCACACTCTGCATGGCACCATCGGTTTCTTCCGCCTGAGGCATGGTGACAAGCCCTGCGGTAGAAGTGGAGGGGCTCACTGCAAAATCTGCATGGCGGACATACCAGGAGCCTCCCTCATCATGCCACTCGATGCTGGCCGTGCCCTTTGTGGCGGAATGGAAACTGAGCACAACCCGCACGTGCATATCATTACCGGTGATGTGGATGCAGCCCTCAGCGGGGTCGTATGTCACCTTGACCGGCGGCCAGGGAGAGTCGGGAGTTGACTCATAGAGTTGGTAGCTATACGTATTGTTGCCCCGGACGGGGAACTGCAAGGCCATAGGAGAGGCCGCGAGCTTGTTCCAGACTTCCGGCTGCTCGCCCCATTCTGCTCTGGCTTCTTCTGCAGAGTAGAAGTTCAGCACCACCAGTTTGCCGTCCAGAGAAATGGGTGCTGCGTGAGAAATCTTTTCCACCGTCTGGGAACAAAGAGCAAGCGGAGCCGTTGCAAGAAGCAGTATCACAGAAAGACAACTTTTCATCACAGAAACGTAGTTTGGTTAGTACCCGAGAGCGCGTATGAGGGAATTAAATGCCTCCTGAACCATATCGCCGAACCAGGCAGCGATGTCATCGGAATAGCGGTACAGGACACAGCCAAAGACGATGAGTGCCAGCGCACCGGCTATTTCCTTGATATAGTAGGTGAATACCTGCCAGCCGGTCATTTCCTCTTCCTTGGGGGTGGATTTCTTTTTCTTGGCCATATGAAACGGAATTATTTAAGTGTGAATGTTCCTGTGGTGGTGGTGGGCTCGCTGAATTTCGTTGTTGAAGTGCAGGTGGCAGTACCCTGGGTGGGAGAAGTGAACTTCAATTTGAATTCATAGTTGGTCCACCCAGCTGCGTAATGCCCACCGGGGGACCATTCCGCTTGCCGGGTTACTATTGCAGAGGCCGGGCCTGTGCGGGTGTATGCGGTTTTGATGATGCTCCAGTCCTCTTCTTCCTTGACGGTTCCCTCTGTTTCTTCATTCATGCCCTGCCAGGATGCATAAACTGCCGGGCCTCCGTTGGTGGGGTGGTAGGTGAACTTTTTGCCGGCAACCTGGGCGGGTGCCACATAGCACTTAAGCAGATTGCGGATGGCTTCTTCGTTCGGAACATTTTTCAGCGCTGTGACGATATTGCCTTGCTTGTCCACGAGTCGGGTATCTGCCCCATGTTCCATGAGCCATGCGACAAGTTCCACATTACCCTCGCAGGCAGCACGGTATATGGAGGTGGCGGCATCCGGGGTCATGCCTTCTTCCTCTCGTGTCAGTATCATGTGCGGTAATTTGGCCAGCACCAATCCGTCTTTGCGGCGCACGTGTTGCTGGTATTTATAGGCCTGTTTCAGCTCTCTCAGCATGTCTTCCACAAACATGGCCTCGCTCACCTTGGCATTCAGCACACGGGTGAGAAGAATCGCCGGGGTCTCCGTCATGCTCATCGCCAGCGCAAACGGTCCTGTGCCGGATTTCACACAGCGGTAGAGGAGCTGCGCACTCTCCCTTGCCTTTTGGTCATCTGTGGGTATGGCATAATCGGGGGATTCCAGGTTGTAGCCGCTGAACTCAACCTCCAGCCAGCCGGCAGCCTCTCTCGCGGCTTGTACATCCACCTCCGGCCCGGTGTAGGGGCGGTCTCTCCACTCGCGGGCGGCCCGGAGAATGGCTCTTATTTTCTCGGCATTTCTGCCGCCGATGCAGGCGTCTATACTTGCGCCCTTATCGGTGCGAGCCTCCAGATCTGCCCCATGCTCTACCAACCATTCCACCAGCTCCACGTGGCTGAGCCCGCACGCGTAGTGAAGAGCGGTGTTGCCCTTGTAGTCCGGGTTGGTGAAAGAGCCATCGTGCGTCATCATGACCATTGGCAGCAGGGATACCAGGCGTTTTTGATAAAGTTTATCCGTAGCGCTGCGGTAGTTCGCGTTTTCAATCTTGCTGAGGATAGCCTGCAAACCGTCATCCCACATGTCGGGGGAGGTGGAGATGATTTCCTCCGGGAATTCTATACGGGATTCTGCATCCAAATCATCCTGCACGCTAAAGGTCACATTGCGGAAGTGACGTGTATCCCCCGCTTCGTGCCAGGCGATGGTCGCGGTCCCGGCGTTTGCACTTGCATAGGTAAGTTCCACCTGCACGGAGAAGTCTTTGCCTCCCAGCGTAATGATGGCTTGATTACGTGCCGGTGCAGAGTAGCTCACCTGTACCACGTTGGAGAGCGCATTGCCATACTTCACGGTATCCGTAAACTCGCTGGTATCTGGGAAATCAATGACAAAATCCGTAATATTATCCAACTGATACCATGGCAGCTGCGGCTTCTGTTGGATATCGGAACGAGAGACCTGCGACTTTGACATGTCGAGTCGGATGGTCTTGTTGGCAATATCTGCCGGTGCTTGTGCCCACAACGGGCCCCACCCGGATAGGGATAACAGAAGTAGAAAGGAATAATACCTGTTCATTACAAGGGCTATTCTTTGGTGAGTTCAACGCGGGAAACATCGGCGTAGTCGATTTCCGGCATAGCTTCAAAGACTCGTATCATGCTGGTAGCACCATCAATCTTGGCCGAAACACCGGGGTCTGCGGGCATGGCCTCGGTGGTAGCGCAGAGGTAGGAGTTGATGGCCAGTGTATAGCGGGCTTCCGGGTTAATGGGCGTGCCGTCCTCCAGGCTGGCAGAGGTGACACGCATTCTGTCGGCACCCTTGGGCCAGACGGCTTTATAGCTCATGCCGGACACGCAGGGAGCACCATGGTCATCGTTCTGGGTGATGTTTTCCAGCACGCGGATAAGCTCGGCGCCGGTAACAGTCATGCAAATGGTATCATTACCGAAGGGGTCCAGGCTGTATACATCAGCCACGGTGAGGGGGCCGGCGGGGAAGGAATCCAGACGCACATTACCCATGTTGACGATAGCAATTTCTGTACCGACGCAACTGCGGATGGCATCAGCCATCATGCAGCCCAGACTCTCGCGGCGGGGAATATCACGTTTTACGGTGGTGAGCACACGCTTGAAGAAGGGCTGGGCTTTGATTTGCTCCACCATGGCAGTAGTCTCGGTATCTGCTTCGTAGGCACCCAGCGGAAGTAATTCAGCTTTCTTGCTCAACACTTTGCCGTTCTCTACCTCTAGGGTGAGGCGGGTCAGGTATTTGAACTTATTTTGGGTCTGGGTGATAAGCACACCATTCTCGGTGTGTCCGTTTTCCACTTTGGTGTGGCTGTGGCCGCCGATGATGGCATCTGCCTCCGGGAACCGGCGGGCAAGCTCAATGTCGGTCTCGAAGCCCAGGTGGGTGAGCAGGATGAGCACATCGCACTGGCTGCGGAGATACTTATAGTGCTCGGCCACCTTGAGCGGATCCATGAAACCGATGCCCTTGCACATGTCCGGGTGGGCATCCGGGCGACCGTTGGCATCTACCTGCAGCAAGCCCAGCACACCGATGCGCACACCATTGCGTTCAAAAATCTTGTATGGTTTCAGGTTAATACCATGCTTGTCTGTGGGGAAAACATTAGCGCTCACAAAGTCGAAATCGGCGGCGTTGATGCAGTAGGCCAAGGCGGTGGGACCGCTGTCAAACTCATGATTCCCCAGAGCCGAGAGATCGAAGCCAATGTGGTTCATGAGCTGAATCATGGAGGCACCGGGGTGGTCGCCACAGTCCACGTAGGGGCTGCCGGTGCGGTTATCGCCGGCAGAGAGAAGGAGCAGCTGCGGGGCTTTTTCACGCTCTTGCTTCACGCAGGTGGTCAGACGCGCCACACCATCTATATTGGCGTGCATGTCGTTGATGCCGAGAATGGTAATCTGCTCGGCAAAAGCTGTGCCGAGCAATCCGAGGAGAGTGAATAAAAGAGATTTCTTCATGCGTGTAGGTAGTATGTGTTAGTCTTGGATTTGAACTTCTATGCGGGAAACGCCTTCATAATCCACTTCTTTTTGCTTTTCGAGGAAGCGGATAAGGCATTCGGCACCATCGCTGTCAATGGCAACGCCGGGAGTTTCCGGCGGAGCGGAGGTGGTGGAGGCTATGTAAGAATTATAGGCTACCGTGTAGCGGGCTGCGGGGTCAATGGGTGTACCATCGGCCAGTTTGGCCTCGGTAATACGCATGGGCTTGAGCTCTGCAGCAGGTTTGATGGCCTTGTAGGTCATGCCGGACACGCAGGGTGCGCCGTGGTGGTCGCTTCCGGTGAGGCTTTCCAGCATAGCAATGAGTTCTTTGCCGCTCATGGTATTACGGATGATGGCATTGCCGAAAGGGTCCATGCGGTAGACATCGGCCACGGTAAGGGGACCGGCGGAGAAGTCATCCAGGCGCACACCGCCTATGTTGACAATGGCGATATCCGTGATAGCGCGCGCACAAAGGGCATCGGCCATCATGCAGCCCAGGCTCTCACGGCGGGTGATTTTACGCTTTACCGTGGTGAGTTGCCGCTTGAAGAAAGGCAGACTCTTGGTTTTCTCCACTAGGTCGGCCGCAGCCTTATCGGCGGGTAAATCTGCCAAGGGCAGCAGCTCGGATTTCTTGCTTATCACCTTGCCGTCCTGCACATCAAACGTCAGCTTGGTAAGGTATTTGAGCTTGTTTTCAGCTTGGGTGATGAGCACGCCGTTTTCCACATGCCCTTTTTCCACGCGTGTGTGGGAGTGCCCCCCCACAATCGCGTCTGCTTCGGGGAACATTTGAGCCAGTTTGATGTCGTCCTCAAAGCCCATGTGGGTGAGCAGAATGAGCACATCGCAATGAGCTCGCAGGTGCTTGTAGCAGGCTGCGGTATCAAAGGGAGAGGCAAATTGTATGCCCGCGCATTTATCCGGGTGGGCATCGGGTATGCCGGTCTCCCCCACTTGCACCAAGCCCAGTACGCCGATGCGTACTCCGTTGCGCTCGAAAATCTTGTACGGCTTCACGTTGATGCCTTGCGTGTCGGTCGTGAAAACGTTGGCACAAACGAAATCAAAGTCCGCTGCGTTGATATAGTCGCGCAAGGCAGCCGGGCCGGAGTCGAATTCATGGTTGCCGAAGGTGGACAGGTCGAACTCCAGATGGTTCATGAGCGTAATCATGGGTACACCGGGGCGGTTGCCGTTGTCCACATAAGGGTTGCCGGTGCGGTTGTCACCGGCAGCCAGTAGGAGCAAGCCGGGGTCGTTCATCCGCTCCTGTTTTACACAGGTGGATAATTGCGGCACACTGTCGATGTTGGCGTGCATGTCGTTGATGCCCAGGATTGTCACCTGCTCGGCTAGAGCAGTGCCAAGGAGTGCGAGGAGAGAAAAGAAACAGGTTTTCTTCATAAGTTTGGTGGAGGAGAATGAATGAAATCAGCGAGGTGAGGTGGTAAAAATGTGGCGACCATCGCACATGGGGCTATCAGTCGCAATCTGGTTGCCCCAAGCATCATAGAACGGCCCCTCGCAGAGCGGGAGCTCCGCATCAGTGCAGTAGCGGCGCACGGCATCAAGCGCGGTAGCCCCGGTGAAAATGCGGACGGTGGTATTGTTGACGTAGACAATCATGGTGCGGGTACGATTTTGATGGTCGCGGTATGGGGGGTAGCTTCAAACTTTGCATCACCTTCGAAGCCAAGCATTTCGCCGTTAAGTTTGAATACATAACTGTTGCCGGAGCAGGAAATAAGCTCCATGTGACCATTGAAGTGAACGGCCTTACTGTCGCCCACGCCATCAAAGGATATCTCGGCTTGCTTGCCCATGGCTTTGTAGGCAAAAATCTTGAGCTTGGGCATGGGTGCATTTTCGCCCATTGTATACGTCGCGGGGCTTGCTTGCCCGCTTTTTGTACCTGTCAGGCTGATCGTGCAATAATCCAGCGCGGCAGGTGCTACCAATGACTGCTTTTCTGTTACCACAGAGGAACACGAGGTGCAAACAATGCCGGCACTGGCAACAAGCAGGAAAGAATACGCATGAAAAGGAGTCATGGAAGAACAATAATTTTGGGATTCAAAAGTGCGGGGTGCCGGAGCACCCCGCAGAATATGGTTGATTTTTTTTTTGTAATGTTTACTCAGCGGATTCGCTTGGAGTTGGTTCCTCAGCAGGAGCCGGCTCATCCTTGGGCGCCTTGGCAGCTTTGGCCGCTGCGCGCTTCTTGATGAGCAGATAGAGCAAGCCACCGGCCAATGCCAGCAGAATGATGCCGAGAACCGGGCGGTAGAACAGCCAGGCAATAGCGATTGTGATGAGTGCTACAGGCGTGGCGATGAGGAATGCAAGAATGCCGGTGCCGATGCCGATGAGATCGCCCAGAATGGGCAGCACATCGCCCAGAACCTCAAGCGGACGAAGAACCATCTTGAGACCCATGTACATCATCAGCCAGCCCACGACACGGAGAATCCAAGTCATCATGGTGTTGGCGTTTTCTGCATTCTGGAACATTTCTTCCTTGGTCTTGGTGCCGGTTTCGAGCAGGTCTACGGTGTATCCATCGGCGGCAGAGTCCTTAGCCACATAGGGGGCAAAGGTGGAGCCGGTCTGCACGGCAATGATACTCACAGGCATTTCGGCTGGAATCATGGTCCAGGAGATACGCACATCACCCACCTGCGGGTTGCCGGGGTTGGCCGTGCCTTGCACAGCACCGGTTGCGGTGGTGGCGGGCATGGTGTTACCGGTGCCCATGGTGGTGGCTACTGCGCCGGGCTGCACCATGGCGGGTTGCACGGCAGGTGCCGTGTTGTATGCCGGGGCGGGACCTGCTGTGGTGCTCACTGTCACGGCGATGGGCGTGCCGTTCACGATAATCTGACCGGCAGATGCGGTCTGGCGGATGTAGGGAGCCAGAGCACCGGTAGCCAGACGCACGAAGGTCTTGTTCTCAATGGTGAAGATAGGCAGAGAGCCATAACCGGGAATGTCGGCATACTGCACAACGGGAGCGGCAGGGTATACAAAGCCATTACCCGGAACGGTAGCTGTGATGCCATGCAGGTTACCGGCGTAGTAAATGCCGTTGGGCATTACCGGAGTGGGGGTACCATCGGGGGTGATGACAAAGGGCACACCGTCCACATTCGTCACGGACATGCGGTTAGGCTGGATGGTGGGCACGGTTACGAAGCCACCCATGGTGATCTGCGGCACAGCACCGATGTTCTCAGCAGGAACCGGCTGCGTGGCTACAGTCTGCACCATGCCGGGCGGCACCACCCCGGGCTGCATACCGGGGGCGGGGGTCATGCGGTTCATCATGCCGGGCATCATGCCACCCACGGGGAAGCCCACGTAGGCATAGTTGCCGGAGATGGTGACACGGCCCTGCAGAGACTCCGGAATGTACTCGGGCTTCAGCTCCACGGGCTTGGCTCCGGAGATGCGCTTAATCTGGTCGGCGGTGAGTTCAAATGCGCCGTAACGGGCGGTTTCGGCAACAAGTGTTCTATCCGAAGCTTCAGGGAAGAATACCTGGTTGTCATGTCCGGCCTCGCGGAAAGAGGAGGAATCCACAGGCTCGCTGACCCACTTCTTGGAGTAGGTGTAGGTGGTAACGGTTGTCTCGGAGCCGCCTACGTTCTTCTTCTTTTCCTTCTTCTCATTCTCTACCCACTGGTAGAATTCTACCTTACGGGTCAGGCGGATAGCCTTGGGATTCAGGCCGGGGAAAAGGTCATCGCCCAGCTGTTCATCTGTCACGGCAGTACCGGTAACATGCACCAGCTTGCCGTCCATGGTGGCGTCGACTGTGTCAGCGTTGGGGAGCTTCACACAGACAGATGCACCTTCCTCGAGGGCCTTCGCTGTCTTTACAGCGCGACCTTCGTTCCAAAAAAGCAAGGGGATGCCTGCAATGAAGAGAGCACCACCGATGGCAACTCCCTTAATGGAGCCACCAAGGCGGCTGCCCCAGCTTTCTGTTGTTGTTTCAGTAACTGCCATAATTTTTTATGATTGGGTTTAGTATTAGTAAGTTGCTGCAAGCAGCGAGGATTTTTATTCGAGACTGAAAGAACCGGTATAGATGATTTTATCAGCCCAGATGGTTGTAGGTTTGCCTGTTACGGTACAGGTGGCTTTACCTCTGGTTGGAGAGGTGAAGATGAGTTCATAGGTGCGGGTGTACCAGCGGGAAACATTGCCGCCCTCATGTGAAAATTCAAAGGAATATGTCACCGTAGCTGTGTTCTTGCCTGTCCGCTCATAGCTCATGGCAATCGCAGAGCTGCCAGAGTCATCAGATGATTGAGTGCGGCTGCTCTCATTGTTCTGGTTTGCCCAGGCAACAACGTATGCGGCATCGCCATCCGGTTTCAGGAACGCGTAGGTGTTTTCGTCGCGATAGGAATCGGCATTCACTACCTCTTCCTTTTCGCAATTAAATGTGAGCGTTTTTCCGCCTACCTGTTCGGGAGCCAGTGAATCCAGCGCCTGCATGGCGGCTGCGTCTCCCGCAGCGGCTGCCAGTGAAAAGAAGTAATTGGAGCGGGCTCGGTCCTTAGCTACGCCACGTCCCTGGCGGTAGCGCCAGCCCATCCAGCGGGCGGCGGTGGCATCACCGGCTTCTGCAGCCATTTCGTACAAATCTATAGCCATGGCTGAGTCTGTGCTCTTGCCGTCTTTGCCTTCAGCATAGCATACACCCAGCTCGCGAATCTGCGCCGGGGTCAACCCCTCTGTTTCATCATAGGTGGGCGCTCCTTCTGTTGCAATACCGGCAGCTTCCGGCACCTCGGGCAGGTTGCCATCCTCATCTGCCAGTTTGGGATTGGCGCCGGCCTGCAGCAGGTAATGCTGAGCCATGGCATGCGAAGTGTAGTGCAACGGTGTGCGGCCGATATGATCCCGGATGTTAGGATTGGCTCCATTCCTCAGCAGCATTTGTGCTGCCTGGGAGGCATCATACGGCAATCCCAGCGGTTCAGATTCAAACTCGGCCTGGTAGACGGAGTCCTGAAGCAGGGCACAGAGCAGAGGAACGCGGTAGCCTTTCTGGATTTCCACCTTGGCGTTTACATCAACGCCGTCCTTGATAATCTGCTCGATTTTTTCAAGTGGTTCACAGCGTAGAATGGCCTGTTCTAGCTCATTAAGAGTAGCAGCATACCCCCCTCCCAGGAAGGAAACAACTAACGCTATTGAACTAAAGTGAAATCTCATCGAAAAATAACATCCTTTCGGTTATCCAGTATACTCCCTCGCCAGGCTGTTGTCAAAGCAAAACGGATTCATGACTTAATTTTGTTTGTTTTGAGCGACTGTTTATCTTTCTTGAAAATCTGCCATGCTTCCAGACACCTGCGATTACTGTATGGTATTGCCTGTATTTGTAGCCTTAGAAAATCGTCTGCAGCATGGGAAAAGCTGTAGCCTGGATTCATCTGAAGAAATCCCCGGCTATATTTCTGCCGGGGAATATGGCAGGAGCAGCTTGTCAGATGACCTGCTCCTGTATGTAACAAAATTATAGTGAAGAGTTATCTTTTAGAACCGGCATAAGAGCCGCTCTTGTTGTAATAACGGGTGCCACTGCCGCTTTGCTCTGCACTGCCCACGAAGGACCCGCTCTTGTTGTAGTAACGGGTGGTGTTGCCGCTCTGCTGAGAGCTCCCGGTAAAAGACCCGCTCTTATCGTAGTAGCGGGTGGTGCCTCCGCTCTGTTGGGCGCTTCCGACCATAGACCCACTCTTATCATAGAAGCGTGTGGAATCACCACTTCGCTGAGCACTTCCTATAAAGGAACCGCTCTTGTCGTAATACCGCGTCACGTTACCACTGGTTTCAGACTTGCCGATGTTGCTGCCATGCGGCCCGTAGAACGATTCTGCAAAAACAGGTGCTGCCAGCGCCAGGATGATGAACAGGTGTTTCATTGCGGATTAAGAGTGATTGGTTAAAATCTTACTATACTCCAAATTGAACAGCTTTCAAGAAAAATGAGTTCCCCGGATAGTTTCTTGGATCGGTATCAGGCATGTTGTCATCGCCCTGCATATACGGATTTGGATGCTTCTCGTTGTAATACTCGACAATATGAAAGCCGCATTTGTTCACGTAGAAATGGATATTGCGCCTCTCGAAATACGGGGTGCCGGTTTCCCACACAAGAGCATCCGGGTGATTCTGTTCTATAGCAGCCCATATCGCCTGACCTATGCCTTTGCTTTGTACTCCGTGTTTCACATACAGGAAATCCAGGTGATGATGATGTGTTTCCGGATTGATCTGAGCGATCGCTCCGCCGACGAGGATACCACCCTCTATGGCACCGTAAGCAATGCTCCCGGTTTTATCAAGCGATGCGCGGATGTGGCTCTCCGGGAGAATCTGTTCGGAAACATGACCAAGCTCCGCCTCTGCGCCTATCTGAAAGGCTTCCTGCATGTCGCGCATGAACTGCGGCATGTCTGCCGGCTGTAGAATCTGTAACTGAATACCCATAGAAGACGATTTAGGTTGGAAGAACAGTCTACACGAGATATCGCTATCATGCAAGACAGGATAGGTGATATCCGGAGTGCTGACGCGGTTGTATAGGTACCACAGTATCCCGGGAAAACAGCAAGAGAGTACAAGAAATGTAACATTGTCAACTTTGTGCTTTCAGGCTTCTGATTGCAGGGGACGGATTAGGCGGAGCAGCATCTCCTATCGACATTCAAATGTGGAGATTGTCATTGAATGCGGTTTGGAACGTCGATATTTCCCCCGAAAAATAATCGGTACAAGATGGGCACTCGGAGAAAATGGGAACAAAGTGTAACCCTAAATCCAAAAAAGGTAACAAAAAGTAACAAGATGGAGGCAGTTATTCGAATTTTTCGAATAACTGCCGGTTTAATAGTTGGGGCTTCGCATAGCGATCAGGAAACGGTGATTGTGATCCAAACACTGTACAAGCATCAGGATTGACTAATCGCCCCTGAAATGCTATATCTTTCCCGGTTACGGGGATGTCCCCCTCAGACTGTCGTTTCGAACTCAGGATACCCTGTGCCGGCCTGTGCCGGCGGCTGTATGACAAAAATGCCGAAAGAAGGCACGTTTTCGAGTGTAGTGTCACAAAAAGCGTCACAGCGAAGTTATAATGTATTGAGAAATCAATGTTTACAATCCTGCTCCCGCAACTCAGAGAACTCAGTTCAAACGAACTGAGTTCGGGTCTGTTTCAAATCTGCTGGTAAAAATAGGTAAAATAGAGCATTCTTGAGGGTATAGAGTTAGGAAGGCCATGAAGTAGATTTTTTCTATGACCCTCTGAGAACAAATGCTTAATCAAGTGCTTGCATTTGCTGCTGAAATGACCATCCGAGCGCTATTTTAGAGCGCTTATAAATTTACAAAAATGCATTTTTTATGACATCGAGCATTCTTAGTCTGACACTCAATAACTTAACTTCATTGAATCGAGCCAAACCGGAAATAAATGCCAGCAAATCTGAAACAGCCCCCTGAGTTCTTTTCTTGTAGCGATTTCTCTTGACTTCCGGGATGAAATAAATACAATCGTCCCTGCGGGGAGGGTTCGGCCAAAAGTCCGTTAGAATCGATGACGCCCCGCAAGAAAGCGCCCCGGGTCTGTCCCATCAGGGCACTGCCCCGGGAACTCATTAGTACCCGGGGCGTTTTCGTACGGCATAAAGCGTTTACAGCCCTTCACTGTCGCGATAGCGCTGCACGAGCATGCGGCCGTATTCCTGCAGGGTCATGTCGGCAGCGTGGTTGGCGGCGTAGTCATCCAGCTCCCAGGGCCAGTAGCGCTCACGCTCACCGTCGGAGGGAATCTCGTAGTTCAGATAATCACTCAGGCTCTCGTAGTTCAGA
Source organism: Akkermansia sp. (assembly GCA_045592685.1). Classification (GTDB taxonomy): domain Bacteria; phylum Verrucomicrobiota; class Verrucomicrobiia; order Verrucomicrobiales; family Akkermansiaceae; genus Akkermansia. The sequence continues at coordinate 17,791 of JAZNVF010000029.1, forward strand.
TAATCACTCAGGCAAGCCTGCTGCTCAAACGTGAACTCCACGCAGCGCCCACGCTCCAAATCGGCGCAGCCGCGACCTCCCGGCTCCACACCGGGGAACAGGAGAAGCCCTGCCCCCCGCAGCTCGGCACACAGGAAGGCCGGCAGGTAGAAACGATACGCCCCGGCAGCCAGATAACTGAGCGCCGAGTTGCAAGCCACCAGCATGGATTCCGGTATACGCCGCCAGTCATCGCGCTCCTCATGCGGTGCGAGCAGCGCCTGCGCAGTGGGCGACATGTAGTCGTCCTCTGCCTCACCACCCAGCAGGCCGCGAACATCGCGGTACGATGTCACATCGGCAAAGGCCTTCTCGATACGCTCTATCAATCGCTTGCCGACAGGCGTAGGGTAATCGGCACGCTGGGCGGCCTCTTCTGCCAGGCTTTGTTCGATAGCACGGCAGCGATCTTCAATGCACTCCAGAAATTCTGCGGCTTCGGCCACATCATCAGCATCAAAATGACTGAGAAGAGAGGGAAGTTGTTTCTTCTTGTTCTTACCCATGAAGGGACTATACCACAATCACTCACCCCTGACAACACAGAAAGCAATAAAAACTTGCCGCAACCCGGGAAATATGCTAGCATAGCCCGCCGACCCACGGCAGCAAACTCGCACGATTATGGCAGAGAAGTTCGACATCAACAGCTTAAACCCCGCCCAGCGTCAGGCGGTGCAAACCCTCAACGGCCCGGTACTCATCCTGGCCGGTGCCGGTACCGGCAAAACCCGTACCGTGACCTGCCGCATAGCGAACATGATTGATAAAGGGGTGAACCCCAACGGCATTCTCGCCCTGACCTTCACGAACAAGGCCGCCAACGAAATGGCCGACCGCGTGGCCGGACTGGTGGACCGCAAGGCTGCACGCAAGATGACCGTGTGTACCTTCCACTCGCTCTGCGTGCGTATCTTGCGCCAGGATATCGGCCGACTGGGTTACAAGGAAAACTTCTCTATCTACACCGGCAGTGACCAGAGCGGCCTGCTCAAACGCCTGATAATGGAGTACGGCGCTCGCCGTGAAAAGCTGGAACCGGCACAGGTTATTGCCGAGTACTCCCGCGTGCGCAACCTGGGGTTGGATTACAAGGCGATTGAAGACACGCTCATCTCAGCAGTGGCCGGTGCCTACCAACGCGAGCTGAAAGCGCAGAATGCGGTGGATTTCGATGACCTGCTCATCCTCACCGAGCGACTGCTGCGCTGCTACCCCGATGTGCATGAGAAGTGGAACCGCCGCTTCAGTTATATCACGGTGGATGAGTTTCAGGACACGAACTCCCTGCAGATGAGCCTGCTGCGCCAGCTGGTGGGCCCCGAGCACAATGTGTGCGTGGTGGGGGATGATGACCAGTCCATTTACGGCTGGCGCGGTGCGCAAATATCGAACATTCTCGACTTCGAGAGCTTCTTCCCGAACCCGACCGTTATCAAGCTCGAAGAGAACTACCGCTGCACCAAACAGGTGCTCGACTGTGCGAATATCCTCATCCGCAACAACGCCGGGCGCCGAGATAAAACACTGCGCACCAATAAGGTAGGTGAATACCCCGTGCGGCTCATGGCCATGCCCGGCCCGCAGGAAGAAGCGGAGTTCATGGCCGATGAAATCGAGCAGATTCACCTGCGCGACCGCCTGCCCTGGGAGAGCTTTGCCGTGCTCTTCCGCGCGAATGCGCAGAGCCGCGCGCTGGAAATGGCCCTGCGCGAGCGCCACATCCCCTACCGCATGGTCGGCACCAAGAGTTTCTTCGACCGTCGAGAGGTGAAAGACCTCATCAGCTACCTGCAGATGATGGATAATCCCGACGCAGACCTGCACCTGCTGCGCGTGCTCAACACCCCGCCGCGCGGTATCAGCGTGAATACCGCCTCGTTCGCCATTGATTGGAGCCGTGACAACAAAAAAAGTATCTGGGCTACCCTGCTCGACCTCTCGTTCCTCTCCGAATGCTCCACGCGCTCCCAGAACAGTATCGCCGCGTTCACCGAGCTGGTCACCCGCTATGGAACCGAGTTTGCCCAGAGCGAGCGCCCTTTCGTCGACATCCTGACCGACTTCCTCAAAGAAACGCAGTATGAAGAGTACATCTCCAAAAACTGCAAGACGGAAGAGGAAAAGAACCGCCGCCAGTCCGCTATCGATGACATCAAGTCAGCCCTGCGCCAATTCTGGCTCCCGGGCGCCAAACTCACGGACTTCCTGGCCAAAATCAACCTCGACAATGACCGTGATGATGATGACATCGAGGCCAAGAGCGGCGTCTGTCTCATCACCATGCACGCGGCCAAGGGCTTAGAGTTCCCCCAAGTCTACATCGTCGGCGTAGAAGATGGTCTGCTGCCCCACACCCGCTCGGTGGATGAAGGCAACCTCGACGAAGAACGCCGCCTGTTCTATGTGGGTATCACCCGAGCCCGTGAACGCCTGACCATGACCTACTGCGCCAAGCGCTCCCGCTACGGTCAGGAGGAACGCTGCCGCCCCTCCTGCTTTATCTCCGAAATCCCCAACCGGCTCTACGAGTTCATCGACTACGATAAGCTCATGAAAACTCCGCTCACCGAGGATCAGTGTATGGATGCCATCGCCTCCCTGCGTGCCCTGCTGGATGATTGAAAAATAGCCCGGTTTTCCGCCTTTTACAGCTAAAAGTTAGTTATGGCTTACTTTTAGGCTTGCAAACATCTGCAATGTGTGCTACACTCACCGCACAAAGTTAGACAAGACAAACAAAAAAATCCATAAACATGAACGCAAACATAGCAAAGATAACGGCGCGGGAGATACTGGATTCCCGCGGGAACCCGACGATAGAGGCAGAAGTAGAGCTGAGCAGCGGCATCGTGGGAGTGGCATCGGTGCCGAGCGGAGCCTCCACCGGAGAGCACGAGGCATGTGAACTGCGCGACGGCGACAAAGGGCGCTACCGTGGCAAGGGAGTACAGCAAGCCGTAACACACGCAAACAAAGACCTTGCCCCTGCACTGCTTGGACTGGACGCGCGAGAACAGATACGACTCGATGCCGTTATGAGAGAGGTAGACGGCACTCCGAACAAATCCCGCATGGGTGCAAATGCGATACTTGCCATATCACTGGCTACAGCGAGAGCGGCAGCGCAGGCTACTGGTCAACCGCTTTACCGCTACCTCGGCGGACCGAACGCACACATTCTGCCCGTACCGATGATGAACGTACTCAACGCCGGCGCACACTCTGACGCCCCGATTGACTTTCAGGAGTTCATGATAGTTCCGCGAGGTCTGCCCAGCTTCCGGGAGGCATTGCGCTGCGGAGCCGAAATATTCCACACTCTGGCAGACGTGCTGCGCGAAATGGGACTGAGCACCGCCGTGGGAGATGAAGGTGGCTACGCGCCAAACCTGAAGAGTGCCGACGCTGCGCTGGATGCTATCATGACCGCTATCGAGCGTGCCGGATATCGCCCCGGCGAAGAAGTGGGACTGGCGCTGGATGTAGCAAGTTCGGAGTTCTATGATGCCGAGAGCGGTCTGTACATCTTCCGCAAGAGCAGCGGCGAGCGCCTGAGTGCCGCCGAGCTGACGGAGTATTACATGGGATTGCTTGCGCGCTACCCCATCGTCTCCATCGAGGATGGTTGCGCAGAAAACGACTGGGACGGCTGGAAACTGCTCACCGACAGTATAGGTAGTCGCTGCCAGCTGGTGGGCGATGACCTCTTCGTGACGAATGTCGATTTCCTGCGACGTGGTATCGAGTCCGGCGTGGCGAACTCCATACTCGTGAAACTCAATCAGATTGGTAGCCTGAGCGAGACTTTCGAGGCCGTGCGACTGGCCACAACCAACGGCTATACGGCAGTTATTTCACACCGCAGCGGAGAGACGGAAGACTCATTCATCGCAGACCTGGCAGTTGCGACAAACACCGGACAAATCAAGACCGGGTCGCTCTCCCGTGCTGACCGGCTGGCAAAGTACAATCGACTGCTGCGTATTGAAGAACAGCTCGGTAGTGCCGCACGCTATGGCACCCGCTGACAGGCAAGCTGCTCACCGCCCTGTGTTTTCCCCGCTTTCAATCACGAAAGCGGGGTTTTTCGTGCCCGACCCAAACCGAATTCGCGCAGTAGAATACCACATGCAACAAGCAGAATCGGCACGTGAAAAACGGCCCCGGGATTGCTCCCGGGACCGCCTCTCCTCTTGTCTCTTACGAACGATTTTCTACAATAGCACGTTTATTTATCTGCCAGGTAACCGGCTACACCCTCGTGAGTGGCCTGCATGGCAGTCTCTCCCTTGTGCCAGCCCATGGGGCAAACCTCGCCGAACTGCTCATAGTGCTGCAGAGCATCCACTATACGGATAGCCTCATCTATAGAACGGCCCAGCGGCATGTCGTTGATGAGCATGTGGCGCACTACCCCCTCTTTGTCGATGAGGAACAAACCGCGATAAGCCACGCGATCTCCCTCCTCGGCCAGCACATCAAACTTCGCGGCAATCTCTTTGTTGATATCGGCAACCAATGGATAGGTTACCCCCTGTATGCCACCCTGATTTCGCGGAGTATTTGACCAGGCCCAGTGGCAGAACTCGCTATCCGTCGAGCAGCCGACCACAGCAGTGCTGCGTTTCTCGAACTCTGGCAGCGCATTCTGGAACCCTATCAGCTCCGTCGGGCATACAAAGGTGAAATCTTTCGGGTAGAAAAACAGCAACACATACTGACTACCCAAATAGCGCTCCAGGCTGAAATCGCTGACTATCTCACTGTTCACTACAGCGCTTGCGCTGAACTCAGGGGCTTTCTTTCCTACTAACATGGTTCTTATTTTTGTTTGTTGTTTCGTTTTGCGGGCTACCATGCCCGCTCTTGCTGAGCTCTTTTTACCACAATTCCTATCTCTATGCAAGACTTTTCTTTAGATTTTTTCTAATTTAGTTAGTTTTTCCTAATGCTCTCAAAACACATTTCACACAACACACAGAAATGCAACAACTTAGAAAACGCACCCCACTACGTATAAAAAAGAGGCAAAAGTCGCAGGTAGAAAGATTACTGGTGATTTGAGTCTGCCGGGTCAGCTGAGGGCGCGACACGGCGACGGCGCTGAGCATGGTGAACTGCCGCGAGAAGTGATTTGCGACGGGCATTGAGCCGGAGCGCAACATAGAGAGAAAGGGCACTGAGCAGCAGGAAAAAAGCAGCCGCCAGCAGGGGGGACGCCCCCAATCGCAGAGCATTCCCGAAAACAGCCACATAGAAAGCAATGCAACCGGCCAGCAGGGGGCGGTCAGATTTGTAAACAGCACCATAGTAAACAAGAGCCAGAGCGGCCAGCAACGAAAGCGGAGCGGTAACAAACGGCAGGTCGGCTACAAAAAGCAGGGGGACAGCAACCAGCGCACACCCCCACAGCCCCAGGAAAGCCGGGGTAAAAACACTTCTGTTCTGTCGCTGGGCAAAACGTGCATGCAGGGGCAAAGCTGCAAACAAAGCACCGACCCACAGAATAACGGAAACATTTGAAGCCAAACCACCGCCGTCAGGCAGCAGATATTGCGGGAACAGAACAAGGGCATAGTAGAGCAGCAGAAAGATAGTAAACGCCACAGGTGCCACTACAGAATATGAACGATAGGCCGTTCGGGTGCTCAAGCAGCACCAACACCCCGCCAGAACCCAGAGCAGCATGACGGTCAAAACTCCCAGCCAGGCGGCTGCTGCAGAAATCTGACCGGACACACCGGCCAAACTCAACAACCCCAGCTCTGCCACGCTGCCGACCAGCAGCGCCACTACGGCTGAACGCCACGGGTGTATGCAGGGGAGCACAATCAACCCACCCAGAAAAATCAACCCACACCCCCATAGAGGCATAGGGTACAGGCAGGTTTGCACGACAATGAGCACGTCTGCCCAACTCAGGCAGGTAAGCAAAGCCACCACCTCGGCGGAGCGAACACCTCTCAAACGGAGCAGATAATAACCACCCCACAGCAACAGTGGAACCGACAGCGTACAGCATATCTTCAGAACCACATTCAAAGACTCACGGAAATGGTACAGACCCAACCCGATGCCGGAAAGAAACATCAGCAAGGTCATACATCCGAGAGCCTGCACCAAAAGCTCGGGTATCCCCTGCACATCCGGCTGAGATTCACACACAACTACCTTCCCTGCCCCCGCATCGCTCGGGGTATCTGCGACGTCGGGGGTACGAGGATTGGTCGGATTCACGCCGGGAATGAAAGTTCAGGGTAGAAAATCATCAGCGGCGGCCGCGACGTCTTGGAGCAGCCTTTTTGCTGCGAGTGGTCGCTTTCCGTCGCTTAGCCGAAGATTTCCTGCCGCGAGTGGACACTTTGCGCGAGCGTACCGTTTTTTTGCGCGGGGCAGCTTTCGCAGGTTGATACGCGGATTCGCGGACAGGTGTGCGAGCCGTCTCTCTGGCCTTGCTGAAAGCTTTCCGCTGTTCACTCAGAGAATAACTGGCACCATGTTGCTGCGCAAAATAGGCACGATAGGCAGGGTGCACCTGGTTAATGTGAACTACGGCGTCCGGATAATCGCGCAGACCTAGGCTACCACCGCCCACAAACTGCTGCTGACAAGCGGACAGCAGAACAGTCAGCAGAACAGCAAGAAAGAGAATGGGTATTCTGGCAGTATTCATATCATCAACCGGGGAGAACGTAATCTATAAGCCTGAACGGCAGCGAAAGCAGCGACCCGAGCAGATTCGTCACTGTACCGCACGAGGCAAGAGTACAGGCACATCCCCCCAACAACAGCATACGCCCGCCGCATATTATTATATCTTTACATGTAAATTTCCGCATGGATGTAAAAGTTAAGTTCAGGTTTGATTTCGTACGAACGAGGTTATACCACAATTTCAAACCATTGCCAACTGTAAACTGTGACAGAAATCATTTTCCTCTGGAACCTATTTTGAGGGGCTTGGCCGGCCAAATCATGCTGTCCTCATCATAGGGCGGATCTGTAGCAAGCTCCATGTCCTTATATTTGATGGTCTCGTAGACATCTTTTGCCGTGGGCGCGATAAAGCTCGTGCGGAAAAGCTGGAACAAGGGCTTGCCGTCCTCGGAGGCCTTGCCCCCTTCCTCATCCATGTCATCTATCAGAAGACAAAAACCGAAATTACCGCCACCGATTTCAGAAATCAACACCTGCATCTCATACCACTCGCCGGCTTTTACCTCAAAGGGTTCACCGGCCACAAAACCGCCCACCTGCTCATTCCAATAGTCACAGGACTGATAATCAATCACATCCTTTCCCTGCAAGGCCTGTGGATTAGAAATGACATGCAGGCCGTTCCACTCAGCAGTCTTCAAATCATGGTAACCGACAGCCAGCACATTCCGCCCATCAAAACGCACAGCCATCACCGAGTCCCCCACACCAACAAAACGGAATTTGCCGCTCTTGGGCGCCTGCACCTGTGCACGGTATAGGGCAACCCAACGGCTGGGTTTCAGCCCCATCTTGCCGTTCAGGTCGTATGCGTTCGAAGCCTCCTGATCCATACAGTTCGGCAGGTAGAAGCAGGAGGAGAACAAGCGGGTCTTTGCCTCGCAATAAGGCGAAAATGCCGTGGTGTTCCAACCACTGTTGTAGAAACGGCTCATGATGTTGAGCACCTCACGATTGCCCTTCACATCTTTCAGCTTGGAAGGACCGCCACCGGGGGTTTTCTTGAAATCCCAGAAACGCCCTTCAAAGGCATTCTCCGTCTTAACCGACGAACCAAGACCAGAGCCACCACCCTCACCAAAACCATCCCCCAGACCATCACCTCCACCGCTGAGCCCCTCTGCCAAAGAATCGCCGGACATCTCAAGCCCCTCGGTATCAATCTCCACATCTGTCATAAAGGCGACATCTGACGTAGAGTCAGCCACAACGATATCCACCTTGGGCTGCACGGGGCGCACCTTACTGGACATTTCGCGCTGCGGAGCCCGCCGGGGGCTGGATTCTTCTTCCGGTTGGTAGACCAGGAATGCAGCCTCCGATTCCTGCTCAATAAAGATATTGACCATCCAGAACAACAAACCAAGCGCCACAACAAGCCCACCCGCATAGGAGCACGCAAGCACACGCCTGCGCTTGTTCTGAGCATTTAGAAAAGCAGTAATGTTTTTGCGGGTTCTGAATCTGACAGCCATGGTAACTTGCCATATATTATAGAGAGAGCCCCTGACATGTCAAGCTCCGACTTTGCCGATGGCTATATTTTTTGCGCAACAAGAGGCTTGCCAACTCAGAAAAAGACCGCTAAAATACAGCACATGGAGTTACCGGACGACAAACGCCGCCAACTGTGCGAACAGTTGCTGACCTATATAGCCCGCACCCCCGCCCGGGCCCGGGTGGCCACGCGAGTGCTCGATTTCGTGCTGCATACGCCGGACTGTTTCGAGCGGAGCCACACGGCAGGTCACATCACCGGCTCGGCCTGGGTGGTGAGCCCCGACGGAGAAAAGGCGCTGCTGACGCTGCACCGCAAGCTCAGATTGTGGGTACAGCCCGGCGGGCACGCCGATGGCGACCCGGATATTCTGCGCGTAGCCCTGCGCGAAGCCCTGGAGGAAACCGGAATCAAAGGGTTGACACCCCTCTGCCCCGACATCTACGATATCGACATTCACCTTATCCCGGCGCGCCCTCAATCCGGTGACCCGGAACATCTGCACTACGACGTGAGATACCTGCTGCAAGCCCCCCATGAACAATATGTGATATCAGACGAATCCGACGCTCTGGGGTGGTTCACCGAACACGACCTGAACCATCTCACCCCACCGGCAGATGATGCCGTACGGCGCCTGGCAACCCTGTGGCCAATCACAAAAGAACGACTGCAAACACAATTTGACGCAAAACAAGCTTGACGCCGACGGCACAATATCGCATGATAGAGAACGTGAAATCTCTCCACATAGTCCCCATATTGCTCGGCACAACGCTGATTCTGGCTGCAACAGGCTGTAAACCGCAAGCTCCCGACCTGGAGCGACAGCGCACTATCGAAGCCCATAACCAACAGCTCAGCAAAGAAATAGATGACATGCAGAAGCGAATTCGAGAAGCCGGAGAACTCACCCCGGATCTCCGCGAAAAAATCGCAGACAGCAGACATAAAATCAATAGCGAACTCGCCAGAAAAGCTGACCTTCGCCGCAACGAAACCAACCAGAAACTCCGCTGCATCGAACTGGAAAGCCGACTCAAGGCTTTCCGCGACACCTTTAAGAACCTTCAGGGAGCCGCAGCCGCTAACAAAAACTGATTTCACCAGCCATGAGCATTTCCGCAAAAAACACTGCCCCTGACGACGAGTTCGCAGACATCGAATTCCGCCCCCGTCAAACGCCCCCGGTCGACAAACCGGCAGAAGAACAAACGGAGACAGAAAACAAAACAACAACTCAGACAGAGCCAGTAACAGTCCCTATTGCCAAAACGCCGACAACGGAAGATGACAAAAAACCAACCCCTGAAAAGAAAAAGAAAGCCGGGCGCGGTTTTTTCTCTGTATTTCTCGACGTAGTGCTTGTTGTACTGCTGCTGGGCATATTGGTTGGCGGCGGTTATTACATCAAACTCAAGATGGATCTCTACAGCGTGCCCTCAGCCATTGAATTGGCACTGCAGGAAAACGCAAGGCTCCAGCGCCAGCGCAACGAACTGGTGGACAGCTACTACCAGGCAGACGAAAACATACTGATGCGCGAAAGCCTGACCCGACTGGAAAGCGAAATGCAGAAAGTTCAGACAGAATGTGCCGAAATAGAGCGCTCCATCGCCGAGCAAAAAGATAAGATATTGGCCCTGCAGCACCAGATTCGCACCACCGACAAGGAATACCGCAGCGTAGCCATGAGCCTGCTGCCCGGCATGGCAATCGGAGATGCCGTTACCACCCGGGGGCGCTACCTCAGAGAGGCCTACATCTACAGGCTCGAAGGTAAACTCATCACCCTGCGCTCCCCCGAAGGTCAGATTCGAGTCCCCACGCGCGAACTCATCAAGAAAGACATGCCCAAACTTGCCCGCTACGCTTTCGGCGAAATTGATTTGGTAGACATGAGCGATTTCGACTCCGCTGGTGACACCCCGGCTGCCGACACCCCGGAAAAACCCGCCGAACAAAATCAGCCCCCGGTCAACCCCAGCGTAACCGTACGCACAGGCTATGATTATGAACCAATCGGCGGCTCTCCGACCGTAGACACCTCCGCCGGAGCCACCATCACAGCCCCCCCGACCGCCGCCCGTCGACAGACCGAGGAATGGATTCCGACCGAAGGCGAGCTCCCATTCTGACCAGATTTAACAGATTTCACTGCAAACAGCAACGCAGGTTCCGGCGGGAACCTGCGTTGCTGTTTGTAAAATCATCCCCCCGGCAAGATATATTTCAGGGCTGCTGCCGAATCACCCCGCAATAAGTGTGGTACCTGTTCCCCATCCCCACACGAACAGGCACTCGAGCATCGAAAAGCGCCCTCGGCACCGTAAACCGGACCGTCAGCTCACCATCCATAGACACTACACCCCACTCCCTGCCCTCAGCAGGGCGAATGTAAACCTTCGTCTGCAACTCATTCCCCAGCCACTCGGTCTCATAAAACAAAACACGCAGCGGAGTACCGCGAACCGGTACCTTCATATACCCCGTAGAATCAGCATCTACACAACTCTCGCTCATGGCAGAAACCTCACTTGCACAAAGCAGGCCACTGTCATCCAGAACCCTCGGCTCGTAGTAGTTTTTGTAGGCATATCCCCCCAACACCACCAAACCGACACAGATATACAGGAACGTCATCCTCATGATACCACTCCCTCGCTCACTCTAATATATCAGCTCATTACCAATCTGTAAAGTAGATTTCTCCCCAAAAAAGGTAAAAAAAGGCAAAAAAATCGCCATCAGCACAACGGTGAGCCGCCCGCCGCATGGGGCAGCAAATGCCCCCTGCATTGCCGCAGGACAACACAGGGGAGAAAAAGCTAACAAGAAAACTCACCCCGCCACCACACCATCGCGGATAATGAGCGTGCGATCACCACGAGCTGCAATCTGCGAATCATGCGTGACAATAACCAGAGTTTTATTCCCCTCATCCGCCAGCTCAAAAAGCAGGTCAAGAATCTGCCGACCATTGCGGGAATCCAGATTGCCGGTAGGTTCATCGGCAAAAATGAGTTCAGGGTCATGAGCAAGAGCGCGGGCAATCGCCACACGCTGTTGTTCGCCGCCGGAAAGCTCATTGGGCAAATGGTCTATACGATTACCAAGCCCCACACGCTCCAGCAGAGCCTTCACACGCTCCGTGGCCTCCCGACCGGCAACAGCTGTCGCCAGAGACGCATTCTCAAGAGCCGTCAACTCGGGCATGAGCATATAGTTCTGGAAAATAAACCCCATGGTTTTATTGCGAAAAAGAGCACGGCGGCGCAAATTGAGCGCATAAATATCCTCTCCGGCAACAATAACCCTCCCCTGCTGGGGTTGCTCAAGCCCGGCCAGCGTATACATAAGCGTAGTCTTGCCAGCCCCACTGGGACCGCACAAAAACACCTTCTCCCCACGCTTAATATTCAAACTCAAACCATGCAGCACCTCAACAGTCTTCTGACCAATAGTGTAACTGCGGTGTAGATTTTCAGCGGTTATCATAAATTGCGACTCAGTTCAATATTATCAATCAGACGAACATCCCCGAAAAACGCTGCCACAGCCAGCAGAGCCGGCCGCGCATCATCCGTCACCGCGTGCAGATTCTCCGCATCCACCAACTCCACATAATCTATCTTCACCCCCTCTATAGCCAGCAACTCAGCGCGAACACCCGCACACACAGCAGCAGCCGCAGCACCGCCGGCATACGCCGCAGCCGCAGCACACAGCGCGCGGTGAATAGTCGGAGCCGCTGCACGGTGAGCAGCCGTCAACCGCACATTGCGACTGGAAAGCGCCAGCCCGTCATCCCCACGCACAATTTCAGCCCCATGCAGCGCAATGGGAATATCCAAATCGCGCACCATACGGCGCAGAATGGCAAGCTGCTGGTAATCCTTCTTACCGAAAATCGCATCCGTAGGCTGAACCAGATTGAACAACTTGTTCACAACCAGACAAACCCCGGCAAAATGCCCCGGTCGACTCGCCCCGCAAAGCACAGTCGAAAGATGCGTTTCCTCCAGCGTTATAGAGCGATCCGGGCAGTACATAACATCCGGCGTAGGCATGAACACAACATCCACCCCGCACTCACGGCATATCTGCAAATCGGACTCAGGCGTCTGTGGATAAGCCGCCAAATCCCCTGCATTGTCAAACTGCACCGGATTAAGGAATACACTGGCTACCACACAACCGGAATCACCGGCCAGCATGCGAGCCTGCCGCAGCAGAGAGGCGTGCCCGGCATGCAGCGCACCCATAGTCGGCACCAGCACTACCTTCTTGCCGCGCACGGGTGCCAGCAGTGCGCGCAACTCAGCCTTCGTACATGCAGTCTGCATGCCCCGTAATATAGCACAGTCAACTCACTTTTGCAAGAGTAACCTATGTCCTAACCAGGGCAAACGCATTGGTGAATATGACACTTCATCATGTCATAAAATTCATATTATATATCAATAATATTGAATTGAGATAATATGACATTGTTTAATTGTATGATGATTGTATATATGATATATTAAGCTTCCTTTTT
>JAZNVF010000030.1:0-15092 GCA_045592685.1 Akkermansia sp.
CCACGCCTACACTACAAAATCGCAAAAAAATAGAGTTGACAATCAACGTGAAAAAATAGTAGTCTAACCCCAGCTCCAAGCATCGGCTTTAGGTATTCCTTAAAAGCTTACGCCGGTGGTCAAAAAACGGGGCTCACCTCAGAGCTTGCAAGATGCTATCAACCGCCGTCTCGAAATTACGCAAAAACTGGCGGCGTTTCTCTTCCCGACACAAGGTACGGAACAAATATAGCCGCAACACTCAGGCCTGCCATCAGGGTATAAAAAATTGCGCCCCGAAGGGCGCAATGATTTTTCACAGCTTGCTCAAAGTTGCAACGGAATTAATCCTGCTTATCGCCGGGGGAGATGAAGCCGGCGAACATCTTGCAAGTGGCGGGCATGACCAGCAGATTGAGCACGGTGGCACTCACCAGACCGCCGAACTGCACAATGGCCAGCGGGGCAAGCAATTCACCGCCGGGTTGGTCTTTGGCCCAGATAAGGGGCAACAGCCCCAGAATCGTGGTGAGCGAGGTCATGATGATGGGAATCACGCGCTCAGCCGAACCGGCACGAATGGCATCTTCCGCACTCATGCCGGACAATTCCAGCGCTCGATAGCGGTTGAGCAGAATGAGCCCCGAGCGTATGGCAAAGCCGATAACTGTCACAAACCCCACAATGGAACTCACGGAAAGAATGGGGTGAATATACCCCCCGGCCAGCACGGAGCTCACCGTATCGGGCGCGGCGAGGAACACAGCCAGTATACCACCCACCAGGCAAAGCGGAATGTTGATAAGCGTGACCATGGCACGGCGAACACTCCCCAGCGAACTGGCCAACAACAACACAATAAGCACGCAGACAATACCGCCCAGCAGGAACAAACGCCGCCCGGCATCTTCTCGGCTCTTAATAGTACCGGCATACTCCACAGAACAACCAAGGGCGTTCATAGCGGGGTCGAGCTTCTCACGGCAAGCCTTGGCCAGGTCACCCAGGTTGCTGTCGGGGGAGGGGTTACAGGAAATCATGGCCTTGCGGCGGGAGTTGTCGCGCAGGATGAGGTTGGTCGTCTCTGCCCTGTATACATGGGCAACTTCACCCAGGGGCACTTTCTTGCCGCCGGGAGCAACCAGCTGCAGATGGCGCACGTCGTCCATACTGCGGCGCAGGTCAGCATCCAGTCGCAGCACAACATCCCAGTGATCAAGATTGCGGATGATTTCCCCCACCTTCATACCATTCAGAGCGGCCGACACCTGATCGGCGGCATCGGCCATCGTCAGCCCGTAGGCTGCAAGGATTTCACGGTTGTACTCCACATGAATGGTATCGACCATCACCTCGCGGTTGGCGCGGGCATCTGCCACCTCGGGCATAGCGGACAAGATTTCAGCGGCCTTTTTCGCAGCATTGCGAATCTGGGGCAGGTCATCGCCGAAAATGTTGATTGCGATTTCTGAGTTTGAGTTGGAGAGCGCGGAGCTGATCCGGTGAGCAATGGGGTACCCGACCATTCCGCTCACGCCGGGAATACCGCGCATGGCCTCCTTGAACTGCTCACGCATGCGGCGCTGGTCTTTGGACAAATCCACACGCACCACCAACTCACTGGCGCTCACCGGCTCGGCGTGCTCATCATTCTCCGCGCGGCCGGTACGCTGGGTGACAGTCTTCACGCCGTCAATCAGCATCACCTTCTTCATCACCTGGCGCGAAATACGCTCCGTCTCCTCAAGAGAGGTACCCGGCACACAGTTCACAAACAGGGTGTAGCAGTCCTCATTGAACGGCGGCAGGAAGCTCGTGCCATACGTACTGCCCAGCCAGAGCGTTGCCCCGGTAAGAGCCAGCAGGGAGCAGAACACGGACTTGGGCCACCGCAGGCAGAAGTTGAGCACGGGCATGTAAAGACGCTTAATAAAGCGGGCCGAGACCGAATCTCCATCGTTGCCCTGCCCTTTGCCGACCTTGAACCATATCATGCAGAGAGTGGGAATGATGGTGAGAGCCACCAGCAGAGAGGCTGCCAGAGCCAGCATGTACGAGACACCCAGGGGGCGGTAGAACTGCCCTTCGATACCGCTGAGGAACAACAACGGGGCAAACACCAGCAGAATGATAACAGATGAGTAGCTGATGGAGCTTACAATCTCATCTTTCGCCTCCATGAGCACCTTGTAACGGCTACGTCGCTGCTCGGGCGGCAAGGCGGCATTGCGACTGAGATTGCGCCAGGCAATCTCGACGAAGACAATGGCGTTGTCCACCACATCCCCCACGGCCACTGCCAGACCACCCAGAGTCATGATATTCACCCCCAAACCGCAGACCGGGAAAAGCGCCATACCGAAAAGTACAGAAAGCGGCATACTGATAAGGGTGATGATGGCGGTGCGCACATTCAGCAGGGTGAGCACAATAACCAGCAGCACCACCACGGCGGCAACAATCAGCGTTTCCTTGCCATTCTCAAGAGAAAGCTCGATAAAGTCTGCCTGTCGGTAGCCGTCAGCATGCAGTTTCATGTTGGCAGGCAGACGGCTGGCCGTAAATTCTTTCACGGCGGCATCGACCGCGTATGTCAACTCAAGCGTGTTAGCACCGGGCACTTTCTGGACGGAAAGCACCACGGCCTCGCCGCCTGCGTAGCCGGCATTACCGCGGCGCGGGGCGCCGTCAATTTTAACCTCAGCCACATCCTCCAGGCGCACCACACCATCGGTGGGGTGGTCGGTTACAATGGCGCGGCGCAAGTGCTCGGGGGTAAAGGCGCGGGTGTGCTGCTGCACAGGCAGTTCCACACCGGCCACATCTTCCAGATAACCGGCGGGTATGCTGCTCTGCGCGGCCTCGACCGTGTTTTTCAAGTCTGCAAAACTCACACCGGCCTGGCGCATCTTCTCGGGGTCATATGCCACCTGATACTCAGGCAGGCGCCCGCCCAAAACAGTCACCTGCCCCACACCGGGTATGGCCAGCAAACGGTTACGCAACTCGAACTCGCCCACACGGCGCACCTCAAGCGGGTCTGCAGTTTCATCGCCCTGTATGGCTATCACCATAATTTCTCCGGTTACAGAGACGATAGGCGCCATCTCGGTTTCCACCTGTTCAGGCAGACTCTCGCGCACAGTAGCCATGCGCTCCGACACAATCTGACGGGCAAGGTAAATGTCGACATCCCAATCGAAATCCACCCACACGAACGACAGCCCCGTGCCGGAAGAGGCGCTCACCTTGCGCACCCCGGGGGTACCCTGCATGGCAGATTCAAGGGGAATCGTGACGTACTGCTCGACCTCCTCGGCAGAAAGCCCGCCGGCCTCGGTCTGAATGGTGACGCGCGGCTGCTTGAGCTCCGGGAACACATCCACAGGCAGCGTGCTCACCAGCCAGCCACTCACCACGGCCAGCACGATGGAGATAAGCACCACGGTGATGCGATTTTTAAGACAGAATGATATCAGTGCATTCATAACCTGAAAATCATGCTTTCCGAATCAGTAGTTCTTCCTTTGAGCATCTCAATGGTCTTCCCCCTCATGGAACACGCCGTCAGCATGGAAGTGACCGGCTTTCTTCTTTTCTTCGTCGCCGGGTATGATATACTTCAGCTCATAGCCGCCCTTGACCACGATTTTCTGGCCAGGGGCAAGGCCGCTCACGGGGGTCATGCCACGGCGACTGGTGCCGGCCTGCACTTTCACCATGGCAAATCTTCCCTCGCCAATTTCAACGAACACCACATCATCCACCCCCACTTTGACTACTGCGGAATCAGGAATGGAGATTTTGCCATGGTTTTCGCAGGCATCGTACAAATCCAGGCGGCAGAGCTGCCCGGGCTGCACATTGGCAGGTATACTTTCGGGGTTGAAGTATAGTTCACGGGTTCGGGTGGCGGCATCCACCTCCTCAGCCAATCGCCAGGTACCTTTGACTGTGATGTTTTCGCGCCCGGCAGGAATGGTAGCTCGTACCGCGCTGAAATGCGGCACATCGGAGCTGTAGATGGTGGTGGCGATTTCCATCTCGGCCAGGTTGCTCATGGAAACAATGGGTTTGCCCTGCTCGCCCCAGCTGCCCTGGGTCACGCCTACATTGCGCACGGTGCCGTCAGCCGAGGCGCGCACCTCAAGCACGGTTATATCCCCCTGCTCCACCAACTTACCGCCGAGGGTAAGCATACTCAGGCGGGTCTGCACGGCAGAAAGTTCGCGCTGCTGCTGAGTAAGCTCGGCCTGCTTGTTGGCAAGTTCCACCTCCAGATCTTTGTTACGGGTACCGGCTGTGGAGAGCTCTTTCAAGCGCTTCTCCAGAGTGGAAATTTCGGCTTTGATGCGGTCAAGCCCAGCATGAATTCGGATAACTTCTGCGCGCTGCTCCATGATGTCAGGGCTCTGCAAGGTGTAGAGCAAATCCCCGGCTTTCACCTGCTGCGCAGACTTCACATGCAGGGTGATGCGCCCGCCACAGGGCAGAGCGTAGGTCTGCATGGCATGGTCGGGGGTGGTCAGGAATCCGTAAAGAGAGTGTACCAGCACTTCCGTAAGCTCAGGCACGGTCTCGATGCGCATATTCATCAGGTCGCGGGCGCGGGCATCGGCCTCGACGATGACAACATCCCCACCGCAGCTCTCACCGGGAGCGTGATTATGCCCGGCATGCGGGTCATGAGCATGGTCGTGGCTGCAACCGGGGCCATGCTGGTGCTCGCCCTCGACAGCGTGCTCGTGCTTGTGCTCGCCCTCGGCGGCGTGCTCATGGCTGCAACCGGGGCCATGCTGGTGCTCGCCCTCAGCGGCAGGCTCATGCTTGTGTTCACCCTCGGCGGCGTGGTCGTGGGAGCAACCGGGGCCATGCTGGTGCTCGCCCTCAGTAGCAGGCTCATGCTGGTGCTCACCTTCAGCGGCGTGGTCATGGGAGCAACCGGGGCCGTGCTGATGCTCCTGGGCGCTGCTCACCATAGCGGCAGCACAAAGCGAAAAGGCTATTCCGAAAAGATGGGTCAGTTTCATTGCTGATTGTAAGAGGGGTTAAGATATTGTAATTGAGTCTGAACATCCAGAAGTTTCACCAGACAATCCAGGTATGACAGTTTGCGCTCATAGGCCAGGTGACGCGCCTCGGCCAGCTCGAGCAGTTTGCTCTCGCCCAGGTTGAAGAGTTTCTCCTGTTGTTCGGTTGCCGTTTCCAACTCGATGAGTCGCGTATACTCCGAGCGGCAGTGGGTAAGCAGCAACTTTTGCTGAGCGGCCAGCGCACTGCTCTTCTGCACCAACCCGCGCCAGGTCTGAATAGTTTCGGCCTGTTTGATTTCGCGCTCGCCGGTAGCGGCAGCTATGGCCTCGCGATTGCGATTCCAGAGAGGCAGACTGAACTCCACCCCCAGCACCATTTTCTCGTTGCCATCCTCCACGCCATACAGACCGGATATCCCAAGTTCCGGGTATTGCCTGCGGATTTCTGCACGCAGTTCAGTTTCCACAGCACCATACCCGGCCATGGCAGACTTCACCGCCGGCAGGGAAAGCATCCCCTCTGCAGAGGGAATAGCAACAGCAGATGGCACCCCGCGAGGCAGTCTTCCGGAGGGCTTAAGACCGGTTGCGGAGGGATGCAACCCCAGCATACTGATGAGCTGCTGCTGCAGGTCGAGCTGCTCGTTCTCCTGCTCCTGCACCTGTTTGATTGTCTCATTCAAGCGCTCCGTACCGGTTTGAAAATCAGCGAAAGCGACCTCACCAAGTTCAAGCAGACGGGTCATACTCTGCTGCTCGTCGCGCAAGTCTTTCAGGCGACTGCGCATGAGCCCCAGCTTGGCATCTGCCGCCATGAGTTTGTAGCACAGCACATCAAGCCCGGTCATGAAGTCGCGCTCCTTGTCGCGCATGGACCAGTAATCAGCCTCTGTGTACTGCTCCGCAATCTGTTTGCGTAAAGCGGGTAAGCCCGTAACAGGCAGAGCCAGGGTCGGAGAAAGAGCGCGGTTGTTGATATCGAGGGCAAATACTCGCTCAAACTCCAGACCAAGCGAAGGGTCATCCCACAGACCGGCATACCCGGCCTTCCCTTTACTCCTGGCGTGAGTCAAACGAGCTTTCAAAAGGTCAGGATTCATCAAGAGCCCCACTCGACGCAACTCTGCCATGCTCATAGTTCGACGACCCTTGCTCATGTTAGTTGTAAGCTGCTGCCAGTTCACATCATCCGCCCGCAAATCCACGGGTTTGGGAGTATATTGCGCACAACCGGCCAGCACCAGAGCGGCCAAAACTGCGGTTTGAGTTCTCTTTATCATTGCTTCTTAACAGGAAAATTGATTCAAAGGCCACGCACTCCCGCCCCGCTGTCAGGGTTCAGGAGCCAACACCGGCACCATGTCAGTCTATTCTACTACTTCTCGACTACTTGTCAACAACAGACCCAATTTTTTCCAAACAAAATAATGGGCAGCCCCGATTTACCAGCTATTCCCTGCGACATTTGCAGATTTGCCAGGAAAATGACAGCCAACTGACCGAATTTCCACCCCGGAAGTCGGGCAAAAGGCTTGACAGAAAGAACAAAATACACATAATAAAAGCAAGTTTACTACACCACTTTAATCGACTATGAGTGAGCCAGACAATGAGTTTTTCGCCCGCTGGATGACGCTGTGGAAGAACATCGACTCCGTATTCAACGCGGAATTGCACCGAGCCGGGATATCGTACAGCGAATACCTGCTGTTGGAGAGCTTGCAGGGAGCGCCGCAGGGCATGGAGCCCTCAGCCCTGGCAGATGCCCGCAGCATGAGTCGCCAGCACGTCAACCTGCTGCTGCGCCAACTGGAAGGGGCAGAACTCATCACCCGCACGGGAGCCACAGTGGACAAGCGGCGGCGTATCATTGCTCTCTCTCCGGCAGGTGCCGAGAAACTCAGCACTATTAAGGCTAACTGGCTGCAGATGGACAGCGCCGGCTGGGCCGGGTTCGCTTCCTACGAGCGCGGGCGTATTCTTTCCCTGCTGGAGCACTACTACGACAATCTGAAGTCATAGCCAGAGCTTGCCCGGAAAACTCAGTTCTGCTCCAGCAGCCTGACTTTGAAGTCAGGCAGAATCTGCCAGGTGTAGATGGTTCCGTTATCGGAGTGAGTGGTGAAAGAGGTGGAATCAATCCAGCGAAAGCGGTGGGGCTGGAGATGAGCAAACTCCGCGCGGGCGTAGTATTTCTCCTGTGACCACCCGAGCCCATAACACAAGCGCACACGCTCGGGCAGCACATAAGGGGTACCATCTTCCGAGAGCAGGTTCACAGTCTCACCCGAGTGGCTCAATATCAGGCGAAAAATGAATTTCTCTTCCCCATTCCACAAACGACAAAGCATCAGCACCTGCCCCTGGTCATTGGGGGAGCTGAATTCAACGGTGTAACTCCCCATCTTTTCCCCCTGTTTCTTCGCAGAACGGTAGCCATCGCTATCACCACTCTCCACAAGCTCAATCCTATTGTCAGGCAACAAACGCCAAGTATACCACGAGCCATCATCAGCCCAGGCTCGGAACTGTTCTGCACTCAACCAACGGAAAGCGTATGGGCGCAGGGCAACATTCTGTTCATGCCTGAAATACGCGGAATTCTCACCGCTCATCATCACCCGCTCAGGCAGGTGGTAAATGCCACCGTCCGCATTGCGCAACAACACGCTACCGACTGAGCAGGAAGTAGCATCTGCAAGCCGGAACAACCATTTTCCGTCGTCCCCTGCCATCCGGCAAAGTATAACATGCTGACCCCGTTCATTTTCCGGGCTGACGGCCACCTGATAATCATGTTCGGGTACCACAAAATCCGCAAGATTATTGTACAGGAATTTGTGGCGTATAGTAGGCAGGTCTTCGTGGTTCAGAAAGGTCATCACAAACCCATCCTTCTGCAGTTCAATCCCCTTCATATCAAACCAGCCTACGAGTGAGCCGGTAAAGACTCGCCCTGCATATTCAAACATATTCTGAGCATTACGACGGTAAACAACATAGCAACCGCAGCTCCAGTTCCCCAGAGTATTGAGAAAAAAAATGAGCACATCCCCCGAGGAATCAGTAGTCCAGTCCTCTACGCGCCCTATCCATTCCGAATCGTTGGCCGAGGGAGCCGTATCACAGAGCGCATACCAGAGCAGTTCGGGGTGTTCTGCGGGAACAGGTTGCTTGTCGGCCCATATCGACCAGTATTTGCCATCATACCAGCCGGTATTCGGGAAATCTTCTGCGGCGGACAGACGGCGGTTCACTGCGTTATCCGGCTTGGGCATGCACTGCGACACATGTTGTTTAGCCTCTATAGCGAGCGACAAAGAGCAAGCGGCAAAAGAAGCGCAAATCATCAGGGAGTTGAAGAAAGTTTTCATGCGGCCGCAAGCATACTCACGACCGCATGAAAAGTCAAGGATATTTTGATAGCCCCCCGCCGGGGATTTCCTAGGCCATTCTCAGCCCATACGGCTGAGAATGGCGCGCAGCTCAAGCTCGAAAGCCTGCATCTCAGCCGGGGTGGGTGAACCATTGAGTTCCGAGAACCCGAAACGCCCCATCTGGTCAATCTGCCACGAGCCGTTCGTTCCGCTCGGGAAAACACACTTACCCGAAATGAGGGTACCGGGCAGCTGCAGGTCATCCAGAGTGACCGTGGGTTTGACATTTGCACCGGGAGCAGACGGAGCAACCGGTTCCGGCTGCGGAGCAGCGGGCGCAGGGGCTGCAGGAGCAGGTTTCGGCTGTGGACGAGCTATCTCGATACCATGGTCGAGCAGCAGAAAGCGCACCTCCATGTAGGTAAGGTGCACCCCGCACTCAGCAGCGAGGTTCTTCTGTATACCGTTAAGATCCACGCCGTAGCTTGCCCAGCGACGCACCATTTCAAGTTGCTCATAGCTCACTTTTGCACTCATGCCGCTATATTACCCTCTACCCGGCTCTGTGACAAGTCACAAGTGTGGCATTGACGATGCAGAGTCGCGTATTCCGGCGGGCGATATCATTCCCGGGGTTTCTTTCGTAAGCGATGAAGCAACCACGTAGCAACAGAACCGACTTAATAACAATCGCTATGTACCCGCCAATCGTTTTTGCGGGAGTTGTAGAAGAAGTAGTAACTACCCCAATCGCCTACACTGAGATTAGCCGTGGCGTCTGAGCTGATTTGCAGCACATAAGAATAACCGGCGGGCCATTCGGGAGCCTCCTGCGTATAGGTGGGGTACCCGCCGATTTTGTGAGTTTCATAATCAGCCTCGACGATATCCTCACGGTAATCCAGCCCCTGAGTGCTCGCCAACTCATCGGCACAGTCCCAGGCGGCCTCGCTACCACCGCACACGGGGTGCAACGGCATGTCGTTCGTGACGGCCTCGGGCGTCAGCAAACAGGGAGTGACCCCATCTGCCACATAATCACAAGGAACAAGCCCCGCCATATCCGTATAGGTGCGGATGACACAGCCATGCAACGGATCATCATCCACCCCCTCGGCGTACAATTCCTGCGGCGCAAAGATGGTGATGAGAGCCACCTTTTTCAGCGCGGCAGGCACTCCGGGACAATCAGGCACGAAGAGCGTAGCCAGGGGCATGAGCCGTGTGCCATCGGAACCTTTCGGCCATTCCTCGCCGGGGAGTTGCCAGGTCACCCGCCCCAGACAGCTCACCTGCCCCTCCGGCCGGGCGGGTGATTCCGAACTACGGAAAATGATAGCCTTCCGGCGCAACTTACGACGAACATCGCTGAGTTTCAGTGTCGATTTTCCGGTGCCGCTCAAACCGCGAGCCCGCAGCGCCTCGGCCAACAGGTCACGGCATTCCTTCGCCGCTTTTCCTCGGGCATAATCGCGCGGCATGCGCCCTTCTGCATCTTTCAGCGTGGGGTCAGCACCGGCAGCCAGCAGCAGGCGCACAGCCTCAGCGCAACCGACCTCAGCCGCGCTATGCAGAGAGGTGAAACCATCTTTACCGCAGAGATTGGGGTCAGCCCCGGCCTCAAGCAGAATCTGCATCAGTGCCTGCCCGTTGTAGGCAGACGTTGTCCAGTACAGGGGAGGTTGGCCGGTGAAAGCTTGGTAATTGATATCGGCTCCGGCCGCTATCAGCAGGTGCATACAGGCGCAGGCCTGCTCCGAGGTACGACACTGCGCGACTTCCCGCAACGGGGTGAAGCCCTGGTCATCAGCGCTGTTCACCGGTGCACCGGCTGCCAACAGCATGGTCATGATTTCCGGCTGCTCAGCGGCCAGATGAAGCGCGGTCGTACCTCGGTTCGAACCGGCAGCCACATCGGCACCACCGGCCAGTAATATCTTTACACACTCCACATAGCCCTTCTTCGTGGCATGCATCAGCGGCGTGAAGCCGCAATCATCCGGCACATCGGGCGAGGCACCGGCAGCCAGCAGTTGCTGCACCGCCTGAGATTGTGCGGCCAGGGTGGCCATCATCAGCGGGGAAATGCTATCGCGGCTCCGGATATTAAGCTCAGCCCCGGCGGACAGCAACAGGGGCAGGCAGGCCGCACGCTCCGGCAGGACAGCAGCATGCAGCAGCGTGTAGCCGTAGGCACACGGCTCATTCACGGCAGTCTTGTTTTCGGCCAACAGGCGGCCCAAAGCGGCGGCATCGTCATTCCACACAGCTTGCATGAGCGGGGATTTGTCCCTCAGCATGGCCAGTCGCAGCAGGCAAAGCGTGGGGGGAGTGCCGTCAAATATACTGAGAGCACTCAGCGGGGTCTTGCCGGAGTTATTTTCACAAAAAGGGTCAGTGCCGACACGCAGCAGCAGCGCCACGCAGGTATCGCGCCGGTTACGCCGCCCCCAGCTGAACATGCAACGAGCCGCCCGGTGCAGCGGCGTTTGCCCCCATTCGTTGCGGAGCGCAACATCTGCTCCGGCAGCCAGTAATGCTCGGGTGCAGTCGGCAGCACCTCTATCACCGGCACGGTGCATGAGGGTCATGGCATATTCATCGACGTCATTCACAGACAGGCCGCTTGCCAACAGCTCACGCAGCCGACCGGCATCATCTGCCTTAAAAATATCATCCAGCAGTTTTGCTTCGTCAGTCATAGGGAAATGGAGCGGGGGATAGAGTTTACTCGATAACCGTCCACAGGCGGCCGTTGCGGGCTTTGATGAGCCTGATATCGAGGTCAAAGGCCGCTCGCAGATTCTGCTCGGTGAGTACGTCTTCGCGCGCGCCGTAGGAGAGAATGTTGCCCTGGCGCAGAATCATGCCGCGCGAGAACACGGGCAGGATATCCTCGATGCGCTGGGTAATGAAAATGATGGTGAGTTGCGGGTGGGTGGCAGCGAGTTCCTCGATGGTGTGCAGCAGGAACTCTCGCCCGGCGATGTCGAGGTAGACGCTGGGTTCGTCGAGAATCATCAGCTCCGGGTCAGTCATGAGGGCGCGGGCGATGAGCACTTTCACCTGCTCTCCGCTACTCATGGTAGCGACGGTGCGCTCCATGAGGTGCTCGGCACGCAGGCTGTGCATGAGAGCCGCAGCCTTTGACTCCTCGGCCGGGGTGGGGTCGCGGTACAGGCCGATAGTGGCATCCGGCCCGGAGAGCACCATCTCGCGGCCGGTCCACTCGCGGTCACCAAGCCACTGGTGCATGAGCGGGCTCACCCAGGCAATGCGCTTGCGCAACTCTTGCAGGTTCACGGTGCCGAAACGCTTGCCCAACACCTCGACCGTAGCCCCGAATACCGGCCAGGCATAGCCCATCAGCATGCGCACCAGCGTTGTTTTACCGGCACCGTTCGCGCCGAGTATAAAACAGCGCTCCCCTCGCTGCACTTCCCAGTTGATATTGTGCAGTATCTCTCGCCCCGAGAGATAAACCCTGGCATCTCTGACAGTTACGGCATTCATAATATGTATAGACGAGTTACAGATTACAACAGACGAGGTAGGTGTTTCGATTGAGCAAGACTTGTTTTATAGTACTGAAAAGGCACGGAGCGTTTGAGTGCGCTCCGTGCCCTGAAGTTTTGTGAAATAAGGTCAATTAAGCACCGAGCTGGAAGCGCTCGAAGGCCACCACAGTGATGGTGTCGCCGAGCTGCTTGGCCATGTTGGCCACGAGCTTCTCCACGGTGATGGAGCCGTCCTTCACGAACTCCTGGCTCATCAGGCAGCTCTGCTTGTAGAGAGCCTTCAGCTTGCCGGGAAGAATCTTCTCGAGCAGAGCCTCGGGCTTGCCCTCAGCGATGAGCTGTGCCTTGGCGATTTCCTGCTCCTCAGCCACGAAAGCGGGATCGAGGGAGCTGGAGTCCACGCTCTTGGGAGCGCAGGCGGCGATGTGCAGGGTGATGTCCTTGCACATGGCCTGGAAGTCGGCGGCGGCCACAGTCTCAGCCTTGCCGCAGGTCACCTGCAGCAGCACGCCTACCTTGCCACCCATGTGGATGTAGGAAACGATGCTGCCCTCGCCGGCGAGCGAGTAGCGGGCAAACTTGCGCAGCTTCAT
The DNA here is from genome assembly GCA_045592685.1 of Akkermansia sp. Lineage (GTDB taxonomy): Bacteria > Verrucomicrobiota > Verrucomicrobiia > Verrucomicrobiales > Akkermansiaceae > Akkermansia. The sequence continues at coordinate 12,501 of JAZNVF010000030.1, forward strand.
GTTCTCACCGATGGCGGCGCACTGCTCAGCGATGTACTTCTCGACGGTCGTGCCGTTGAGAGCCACGTTGAGAGCCTCCTCGAGAGTCTTGGCGGCAGATGCCTTCAGAGCACCGGCAACCTCAGCCACGAGAGCCTTGAACTTGTCACCCTTGGAGCAGAAGTCAGTCTCGCAGTTAATCTCGAAGATGATGCCGTCGTTACCCTCCACAACGGTGGTAACCACACCCTCCTTGGCGTCGCGGTCAGCCTTCTTGGCGGCCTTGGCGATACCCTTCTCACGGAGGTACTTCACGGCTTCGTCCATGTTGCCGTCGCACTCGATAAGAGCGTTCTTGCAGTCCATCATGCCGGCGTCGGTCTTGGCGCGCAGCTCTTTGACCATCTGGGCGGTAATATCAGCCATAGTAGTGTCTTTAAGATTTTACGGGGTTAGCAGGCAATCAGGCCTTGTTCTTGTTGATAGCCTCCGTCAGCACGGAGAGTACCAGACGAATGGAACGCACGGCGTCGTCGTTGCCCGGGATGGGGAACTCCACGCTCTCGGGGTCAGCGTTCGTGTCGGTCAGCACGATAACGGGGATGCCCAGGATGTGGGCCTCGCGGATGGCAATATCCTCGTGGTCGGCGCCGATGGCAACCATCACGTCGGGAGCACCACCCATGTTGCGGATACCCTGCAGGTTACGCAGGAGCTTCTCGCGCTCACGAGCGAGGGCGGCGAGCTCCTTCTTGGACATGCTCTTGTACTCGGGCTGCTTGTCGAGGTTCTCGAGCCAATCAAGGCGAGCAATGCTCTTCTTGATGGTGGCCATGTTGGTGAGCATACCGCCCAGCCAACGGAAGTTCACATAGTACTGACCGGTTGCCTCAGCGGCCTCCTTCACGGCCTCCTGAGCCTGGCGCTTGCAGCCAACGAAGAGAATCTTCTTGTTCTTGGCGGCCTTCTCAGCGAGGAAAGCGCAAGCCTTGTCGAGGCACTTCTCGGTCTCCTCGAGGTTGATGATGTGGATGCCATTCTTCTGAGTGAGAATGTACTTCTTCATGTTCGGGTGCCACTTGCGGGTCTGGTGACCATAGTGCACGCCGGCTTCAACCATCTTGGTAATGAGTTCGTTAATCATTGTATTTTTACATGTTGTGTGAGCCCTTGCATCAGGACCCACGAGTGTGCGGAGGGTGCTGCGCTCTAGCCCCCAGCCCTCCATTGTTGGTATTGCAGCATCAGCAGGGACAGGCATGATACACCCGCACTCGCGCGATGTCAACCAAAATCACGTGAACGCTCAAAAAAAATGTCGCATTAAATACTTGCAATTCAGACAAATGGTGGTAGATTAACGGGGTGCACCCGCCCAGACGGGTGCGGAAGCTCAAACCAAACCATATAAGACAATGGAAATTCTTCACGACAAGGACGCAGATGTAAGCGTTCTGAATGGCAAGACCGTGGCCGTCATCGGTTACGGTGCTCAGGGCCGCGCTCAGGCACTCTGCATGCGCGACAGCGGCGTGCACGTCATCATCGGTATTCGCCCTGGTAAGAGCTGGGACGCCGCCGTACAGGACGGTTTTGAGGTCATGACGGTTGACGAGGCCGCTCAGAAGGCCGACATCATCCACATCCTGCTGCCCGACGAGATGCACGGATCCGTGTATACCAACCAGATTAAGCCGGGCCTGTGCGCCGGCAAGACTCTGTGCTGCTCTCACGGTTTTGCCTACGTGTTCAAGACCATTGAGCCGCCGGCAGACGTGGACGTCATCATGGTAGCCCCCAAGGGACCGGGCACGGAAGTTCGCCGCGTGTTCGAGGAAGGCTTCGGCTGCCCCGGCCTTATCGCCGTGTTCCAGAACCCCAGCGGCAACGCCAAGAACGTGGCTCTTGCCATGGCCAAGGCCGAAGGTCTGACCCGCGGTGGCGTGCTTGAGTGCACCATGCAGCAGGAGACCTACGAAGACCTCTTCGGCGAGCAGAACGTGCTCTGCGGTGGTCTGGTCGACCTCATGAAGTATGGTTTCGAGACCCTTATCGAGGCCGGGTACCCCGCCGAGATGGCTTACTTCGAGTGCGTACACGAGGCTAAGCTCATCGTTGACATCATCTACAACAAGGGTATTCAGGCCATGAACGGCGTGATTTCCAACACCGCTGAGTTCGGCGAGTACTACAACGGCCCGCAGATTCTCGGCCCGGAGGTGAAGGAGAAGATGAAGGAGAGCCTCAAGCGCATCGAGAGCGGCGAGTTCGCCCGCGTATGGCTGGCAGAAGCTGCTGCCGGTGCTCCCAACCTGCTGGCCAAGCGTGCTGCTCTGGCCGAGCACCCGGTTGAGGTGGTGGGCAGCAAGATTCGCGCCCTCTTCGAGCGCAACTAATTCCCTGCTCTCCTCAAATTCAGCAAGCCCGGTTCCCCCAAACCGGGCTTTTTTGCATTCCCTCGTTTTCAAAATAAAATCGTGTAGGGGGCTTTCGCCCCCTCACACACCACCGTACGTGCCTTTTATGGCATACGGCGGTTTCCTAACCTTTACAGACTACGCTCTGCAATGAGACTAACCCCTGTTTCCTGAACCACTCCTTTCCCATGGCTCG
>JAZNVF010000031.1:0-40241 GCA_045592685.1 Akkermansia sp.
CTTCGCCATGCCCGGTGTGCTCGGTAGCCGTGCTTATTTCAAGAAACGCTTCGACAAGCGCAAGGACTCGCAGAGCCAGAACCGCCTCGCCGCGCGTCTCAAACCCTTCTTGCTGCGCCGTACCAAGCAACAGGTGGCCAAGGACCTCCCCCCGCGTACCGAAGAAGAGGTGTACGCCAAGATGGAGGGTATACTGCGCCAGCTCTACAAGGCCGAGCTGCGCCGTATTCAGAAAGCACTGCTCGGTGTCGATTCCGACGAGTCGGTCAAGAAGAACTCCTTCGCCATTCTGCAGGGGCTCATGCGACTGCGCCAGATTTGCTGTCACCCCGGGCTGGTGGATAAGAAATATGCCGCTGAAAGTAGCGCCAAGCTCAATGCGCTATTCTATCTGCTTGACCAGTTGAGGGACGAAGGTCACAAGGTGTTGGTGTTCTCTCAGTTCGTCTCGATGCTCGATATCATCAAAGCCCGACTCGAGGCCGACAGTCGTCCCTTCAATTACCTGACCGGTGCTACGAAGGATCGTAAAGCCGAAATCGAGAAATTCCAGACCACCAAGGAACCCAGCGTATTCCTCCTTTCGCTGAAAGCCGGTGGCGCCGGTCTGAACCTTACCTCGGCTTCCTACGTAATTCTGTACGATCCCTGGTGGAACCCCGCTGTGGAAAGCCAGGCTATCGACCGTACTCACCGAATTGGTCAGAAGAACAAGGTTATTGCTTATCGTTTGCTCACCCGCGATTCGGTCGAGGAGAAGATTCGCGTGCTGCAACACCAGAAGAACCAGCTTGTTACTAACGTCTTGGGCGATGAAGGATTTGCCTCCAGCCTCGACCTTAACGATCTGCAGTTCATTCTTGCTCACGGTGGTGATGACACCGATGACGACATGCCTGTTATTGACGCCTGACCTCTTTGCCCCCCCATCTCTCATACCGCCCCTGTGCTTAATCCGAGTGCCGGGGCGGTTTGTTTTTGCCTGAATCAGATAGTGAGAAAAATATTGATGCCACCGGAGTTCTCCACCCTCAAGCTGGGGTAATAACCTTGAACAGTAAAGCCCCTCTTCTGAGGGGCTTCAGAGCGGATGATGGGATTCGAACCCACGACATCAACCTTGGCAAGGTTGCGCTCTACCACTGAGCTACATCCGCGTATCGTTTTCTCTTGCTGCGCTTTTCAGCGCGTGTCGGTGAGCAGATTATACATGAAATGGCTCGGAATGCAAGACTTTTTTTGTAAAAAATGATTTTTTTGTACATGTGTCCCAAAGTTTGGGGGAATATAGCCATTGTGTACTCAAAATCAGCGTGTTTGCCGAATTCTCCTTGGCCGGGTATCATACAGCCCGTTCTTTGGCACAATTTTTCTTTTATCCCAACATCGGCGTAAGCCGCTTACTTTTAATTCGTAAATCGTAAATCAACGTGTCCCAAATCTTTGGGACACGTATGCCTCCATTGGTCTGGCTTACTTCCCGCTGACGGTGCGCCATGCGGCATGTCGACGGAAAAGCGAGGCGATTCTCGCCAGATATGCGAGTTTCTTTCAAGTGTTCCAATCAGAGCTTTTTTGACATGTTGCCCTATTATATGGTTCACACTGTGAATGCTGTATTTCCTTTTGTCCACCCTCTTACAAGGGTGGTGACACTCCCCCAAATTAGGGTGTTATCGCTCCGAACGGCATGCTGGCGATGATGCTGGTCCATCTGCCGCAGAGCGCCACTTAACGCTGCTTCTTTTTATCGCTCAGCGCGGGCATGATGCCGTATTTCAGGCAGTTCTTGCGGCAAGCGGTGATGCAGGACATGCAGCCGATGCAGTTGGGGTGACGCACGAAGTCGGTGTTGGCGACGTCGATGTTCATGGGGCAGGCGCGGTTGCACTGTTTGCAGCCGCCACACTTGGCGGTATCTCGCTTGATGCTGAAGATACGCAGCACGCTCCACAGACCCTGACGGGCACCGCCCGTGCAGAAGTAGTTGCAGAACGGGCGCTTGATAAACAGGCTGATGAGCAGGAAGAGGCCGATAACCCCCGAAGCCACGGTGAGAATGTCCCCGTGCAGCAGGCGGCTGAAGTTATGCGGTCCTTTCAGCAGGACGAAAGTGATGCTCCATGTGGCTGCCAGAAAGTACAGGATATAGCGGCTGAGCTGCAGGTAGCGCTGCAGGCCGCTCGGTACATGCAGCTGTGGCAGGCGCAGCAGGCGGCCGAGTTTCCACATCCAGTCCTGCACGGCACCCAGCGGGCACACCCAACCGCAGAAAAATACACCCACCAGCAGAGCCGCCGGCAGTAACCAGGCAGAGAACATTTTAGTAGATACTCCCAGAATCACGGCGGTCAGGAACCCGACCTGTACGATGAATCTTACTACCTGAATGACCTTTGTTTTGTTCTGCTCCATGGGAATTTTTATATAGAAAAAGTTGACCGATGTCAAACAAAATCGGCTCCCGTGGCTTATCCTTAGTCTGTTTTCAGGGAGGCCCCTGACCGCAGAGCAGGGCTACGAAGAGAATGGCGGGGCTCGCAGCGCTCAGCGCAACGGATGCCGGCAAATCAATGGCTACGGCGCTCAGGCAGGCTGCGGGGCGCGCCCAGTAGTTGCCGCTGGGTAACAGGGGCTCAGTTTCACTCAGGGGGGAGCTGTTGGCGGCCTTCTTACGTTTTTCCTGCCATTCGGGGGAGATGATGAGGGGGGCGACGTTGTAGCGCCAGTAGGTCAAGGTGGCGGTTATGGGGTGGGTTGTGCCGCCGTCGGGTGTTGTGGCTGTGTGGTAGCGCAGGTTGTTGTTCACATTCTCCACCAGGTCGCTGTAAAAGACGGTTTGCCCCTGCCGGGTCAGGCGGGTTGCCATGTCGGCCGAAATGGGCAGCCAGCTGTAGGTGCCGGTTCTGCTCTGTGTGCGATAGTTCCTGATGGTTGTGGCAAAGGGACCGAGGTCGATGCAGCCGTTGAGCTTTGTCCGCCGAAGCATGGCGTTCACATTCTCGGCCCGTACATAGTAGCGCCCGTTTTTGCGCAGGATTTCAGGTGCATCCTCGATAGACATTGCGGGGAAGCAGCGAGCGTACTCCGCTATGCTGCTGTGGGTGTTGAGTGTCAGGCATGAGCTGAGCAGCAGGCAGAGCAGAAGCCCGAGAAGGGGAAGGGGCGTTTTCATTTCGTGCTCAGTGTAACAGGGGGACGCACATCATGTCAAGTTTTAATTCCGGTAAACCAGCTGCGAGCCTTGCAGACTGACGGGGCGGGGGCTATCATCCGTGAAGAGGTTGCCCGTACCCAGCCCTTGCAGGCGGCCCGGTGCGGTGTATGCACACCATTCGGCCAGGGCGGTCAGGCCGATGTGGCTCTCCAGTGCAGAGTTCACCCACCAGCTGATACCTCGCTGCTCGGCCAACAGAGCCCAGCACTCGGCGGCGAGCAGTCCACCGTGCAGCGAGGGCTTGATAACGATGCCTTGCGGGTGCACGGTGTCGAGCAGTCGTGCCGGTTCTGAGCAGGAGATGAGCTCTTCATCGAGCGCGATGGGCAGGGGCGTGTGGAGACAGAGTTCAGCCAGTGCCTGCCACTGACCGGGGCGAATGGGTTGCTCGATGCTGCTGACCCCGGCCGCAGCCAGGGCCTCCAGCTTGTGTGGGGCATCCTGCGGGGTGAAGGCCCCGTTGGCATCTACCCGGATTTCTGCCTGCGGGAAAGCAGCGTGAGCCTGCCGCAGCAGTTCCAGTTCCTGGGCGAAGGGCAGAGCGCCGACTTTGAGCTTCAGACAGGTGAAGCCGGCTGCAATCCCCCGCTGCATAGCCGCCAGCATGCTGTCAACATCTGCCATCCAGATAAGGTGGTGAATAGGCAGACCGACTTCACCGCGAGCAAAGGGGGTATCCCAGCGCGGTTGGCCGGGGTGCAGGGCTGCCAGCAGGGCACACTCCAGCCCGAATTGTATGGGGGAGGGGGCTCGCACGCCGCGCAACCCGCCCTGTCGCTCGACTTCCGTACACCAGTGCTGCAGCTCAGCCTCGGTTGGCTCTGGCAGCAGGCCGGGCATGGTACAGCACTCGCCGCAGCCGGAACCTGTGGGGGTGTGGGCGGTGATGATATAGGTCACACGCTCGCTCAGCGCTCCGCGAGAGGTAAGGGCCGGGCGCCGAAAATGCAGCACACGCCGCTCCCACTGCAGAGTGAGGGGTTGAGGAAAGTGCAGAAGTGCAGTGTCGTCAATGAGATTCACGCTCGGAATATGCCCTGTGCCCGGGTGTTGAACGAAAAAACTCAGTCCCGATGAGGAACTGAGTTTTTCCCTATGAAATAGATAACTTGTAAGTTGTGCAGTGAAGCTTAGCGGATGGTCTTCACGGTCACAGCCTCCTTACCCACGCGCTCGCGGAGGTAGTTGAGCTTGGCGCGGCGAACTTTACCGCGAGTCACAACCTCAATCTTGGCAATCTTGGGGGTGTGCAGGGGGAAGGAACGCTCCACGCCCTCGCCGTAGGAAATCTTGCGAACGGTGAAAGCCTCGTTCACGCCGGCACCACGCTTGCCGATTACAATGCCCTGGAAAATCTGTACGCGCTCCTTACCGCCTTCGATCACGCGGCAGTGAACCTTTACAGTGTCACCTACGTTGAAGGGAGTTACGTCGTCCTTCAGCTGTTCTTTTTCGATGGTATCGAGAATGTTCATCCTTGTCTCTCCTTATGTGCTTATAAATGATTCAGGAGCCTTTCGGCTCTGGCGGTTGCGAGAGTGTACACTATTTTTGTGTTCTTGGCAATCCAAATTTGTGCAGATGGCACATTTTTTTTCATTTTTCCTGAATATTGCAGGAATCTCCGTTGTTGATGAGCAGGTCTGCTAGTCGCTCACGCTCGGCTTGAGTATAGGGTGCGGGGGCGCTCAAATCCGCGCTGCGGCGGGCGCTCACGCACTTTAGCACGGCACAGGTACCCTGCGGACCGCTGAAGGTGAACTGCCAGTGCAGGGTGCTGTTGCCGATGTGCAGCAGGGCGGCCTGCACGGTGACAGTATCCCAGAACCGCAGGGGAGCGCAGTAGTCTGCCTCGATATGCACGCGGGGGTAGGCATGGCCGTCGGGGCGAAATCCCCGGGCATGCAGAGCCTGCAGTTCTGCCTCTTCCATGTAGCGGAAGTAATTGGCAAAGTGGACGATGCCGGCGGCATCCGTTGCGTGCATGGGCACGTTGGCTCTGTATATGTGGGGGGGCATGCGGAGCGGGTTGTTAATAGTAATAAGGGTTGGAGGAGGCAGAGCCGAAACGGCGGCGAATGTCGTCTGCGCGGGCGTTCCAACCGGCGTCTTGCACCTCGGCGATATTGATGATGTCGCCCTCTTTGTTGGTGCGGATGTAGAGCACGGTAATGCGTTTGCCATCGGTGACGGTGAGGAAGCGTGTGCGGCTGTCGAAAATGTCGTCAACCGAGGCAACGGAAAGGTCGCTTTCGTCTCTCAGTTGGGCGCGGTATTCAGCAGGTACGGTGGCAAGCCTGAGCCATTGTTCGGCCTGCTGTCGGGTGAAGTTGGCGAATATTTCGCCTTTGTCGATGTGTTTCATGACCCGATAGGCCGCATGCACTGCGGGGAAGGTGGCATGGCGTGTGCCGTCGGGCATCTTGACGTATTGGTACATGGTGCGCATGTCGCGCTGCAGAGCCTGCTCCTCCGTGGGTTGGGGGAAGAAGAAGAACCAGCCCAGCACCAGTGAGATGAGCGTGAGCCAACCGGCGTTTTTCCAGTTACTCAGGCGCTGCAGGCGGCGCAGGATGGCGCGGAATCCGCTCAGGCGCTCTTCATCCGCCCCGCCGAAACGGAAGTTCGGCCTGGCTTTTTTGGGGTTGGCGATTATTTCTCTGACTGTGAGGGCGTTGGCGGGGTCGAGCACATCGGCCTCCACGCTGTTAATGTCGTTTTCATCTTCCACCGGCTCGGGGGGGTAGAGAAAGCGCAGCACGACCAGACGGGTGAACATGGTGAGAGCCAGCACGCAGAACATGTACACCATACCCTGTGCGAGCTTGCCGTCTTCATATTCAAAGGTGGGGTGTACCAGCTCGGGACAGGTGGCAGTCAGTACCGGCCAGGCAACCACCGCCAGCCCCATCACTACCAGCAGCGCCGTGAACCATACCAGGTTACGCCGGGGGCCTGCCACGCTCACGACCTCCATGAACAGGAATGGCGCCAGCCACATCCAGGGCTTGAAGTCGTAGTAGGTAATCCCCTGCACATAGTCGAGAGCCGGATTGTCGGGCATGAGGCTGTCGGGGTACGAAAGCACATAGAGCAGCACTGCGGCACCTGCCGTGCAAAGAATCATACGCAGTGCAATGGAGATAAACCTGAGCATGTCGCTATTCTACGGCAAGCCACCGCGTGCTGTCAAGCGCGTGTTTCGTCACAAATGAGTTACATCGCTGCTGTTTGTGTTTGACACCGCAGGGTGTAGCTGATAATATTACGCATAAACAGAACGGAGAACTACGTTATGGAAAACGATGAGACGAATTACCTCGGTATGGGCATTTCCCGCAAACAGTACATCGGTTTGTTGTCTCAACTCTGCAATCAGGGGGATGCCGAGGGGCGCTACCTGATGGGGGAGTTGTTCGAGGAGGGGAAGGCAGTGGCGCGCAATATTGAGGAAGCGATGGCGCTTTACCGTTTGTCGGCAGAGCAGGGCTTTGTGAAAGCCCAGTACCGATTGGGGTTCAAGCTGTTCATGGGGCATGACTGCGAGGCTGAGCCCGGTGAGGGGGTGCGGCTGGTGAGCCTGGCTGCTGCGCAAGGGCATGCCATGGCGCATTTCTTGCTGGGGCTTGCTTATCTGGCAGGTCGGGGAGTGGCTCGCGATGTGGAGTCTGGGTTGGCGCATTTCCGCAAGTCGGCAGAGGGTGGTTATTCACCTGCCGCTGCTATGTTGAAGGGGATTGAGCAAGACGGTGTCGGTTCGCCGGAGTTTTATGCTGAGATGTGTAAGGTGAAGCCGATAACCCCCGATGAGCGATTGGCTCAGGCCTATCGCCGCGCCGCTTCGGATGACGTTGCCGAACAGCGCGCTGCCTTTGCGCAGGTGCGGGAGCTGGCCGGGCAGGGGCATGTGAAATCCTGTTTCCTGCTCGCCTGCATGTACCGCGACGGTCGCGGTACCTCGGTGAATCAGGCTGAGTATGTTGCCTGGCTGTACCGGGCGGCCGAGGGCGGTATGGCTGAGGCCCAGCATTACATGGGGTACCTGTATGCTAACGGCGAGGGGGTGGCACAGGATTACGCCGCTGCGGCCTATTGGCGCACTCTGGCTGCCGAACAGGGCGTCATCGAGTCTCAGCGTTCACTGGCAGCCCAGTATTGGGAAGGGGCCGGTGTGCCGAAAGACGAGTCTGCCGCCGCTTATTGGTATACCAAGGCTGCTGAGCTGGGGGATGCCAAAGCACAGTACCTGCTGGCCGAGGTTTATCGTGACGGGCGGGGGGTGCCGCGGGATACGGATAAGATGTTGTATTGGCTGAAACTGTCGGCTGAACAATCTTATGCCCCGGCTCAGTTTTTGCTCGGGGTGTTTCTCGCCGGGGCGGGGAAATGGGAATCGGCGTTTGGTCTTTTCACCGCTGCGGCAGAGCAGCACGACTGGCAAGCTATGGTCTGCCTGACTGTTCTGTACGCAAAAGGAAAGGGAACGCGGCGCAGTCTCGACCGTGCTGAGGACTACGCCCGCATGGCAGCGGCCCATGCTTCGCAGGAAGAACGGCAGGCCTGGCACGATGCCTTCGTGCGCACGGTGAATCTGTAGCAATCAGTTGCGGACTTTTTTCCCCTGTTACTCTTTCTCCCGCCCATCACCGAGCAGCAGGTGCAGATGGCGCAGTTCGCCGGTGCCACGGGTGGTGGCGATGTGCAGCAGCCTCTCCTCCACATCGGGGGGCGGGGGCATGCAGGTGCAGGGCAGGTCGGCGGTGAGCAGTTCGAGTGCGCAGGCGTTGTGCAGGGCCATGGTGGTTTCGATGAAACACATGCGCGTGGGTTCATCGAGTATGAAGTTGAGCGGTTTCTTGTTGTTGAGCACGCGATGGGGCGGTATTTTGGTGCCGAATTCGTCGTCGATGCCCATGTTGGCCAGCAGCACGGGGGATGCGATGACGGCGGGCGCATCGAGCCTGTTGTGCAGGGCGTTGATGCGACCGGTCGCAGTGACAACACACCAGGCATGCAGCACGGTGTCGTTCAGGTCTTCGCGGTCATTCACGTTCACAAAGCCTACGTCCCCGGGCAGTTCTCCGGCTTTGTCCTCGACATCGGCCACCATGATTTTCATGCCATGCTTGCGGGCGTAGTGAACCAGCCCTCGGCCTACCTTGCCATAGCCTACCACCAGCAGACGACGCCCTTCAAGGTCACTGTACCCCAGTTGTGCCAGCGCGCGGAAGAAGCTCTCGCCTGTGCCCAGGGTGGTTTCAATGCGCTTAATACGCCCGGCATCTGCCACAATCACGGGGCGGCGCGTGCGCTCATACACGGGCACACCTGAGCGGGTGAGCTCAGCGTAACCCAGGGTCGGGGTGCGGCGGGAACACTTGGCAGCGCAATCCAGCACAATATCAAAGTCGTCCTGCCCTTTCTCTGCAGTGTGAATGCCGAAATCGGGCAGTAGAGCCACCACGTCGGGGTCGCAGGGCATGTCGCGGCGGTGGGGAACGTATACCTCAGCCCCTGCAGCAAGCAGAGCCATGAACTTACCGAGTGTGTTGCGGAAAATCGGGCAGGCATCCAGCACTCTCAGGCCGACCAGCGGCTTTGTCTGAGACCATTCCTCGGCCTGGTGCAGCAGGCTGGGCCATTCTTCGGGCGGGTAATAACCCAGCAGATAGTCTTTGATATGTTGTGCGTTCGCGTTCATTCCTGTGGCTGATTGTAATTCCCGGTGCGATAAATTGCAAGCTTATAGTGGCAGTTCTGTCTGGCAAATAGCCAAAAAACGCTCGCTTCGGCAGATTCTTGTTGCATGCGGGCGCGCGGTGTGTTAAAAATGGGGGTGAGATGGAAAAAACATTGTTCCAGAAAATAGCTGATAAAGAGATTCCCTCCGCCATGGTGTACGAGGATGAGCTCTGTGTGGCATTCCGAGATATCACGCCTGTGGCTCCTGTTCACGTGCTGCTGGTGCCGCGCAAGCCCATACCGAGTATCGGGTGCGCTACGGCGGAAGATGCCGCGCTGCTGGGGCACCTCATGCTGAAAGTTGGCGAGATTGCCCGTGCCGAGGGGCTGGTAGAGGGCGGTTACCGCACGGTGCTCAACACCGGGGCGGATGCCGGCCAGACGGTTCCCCACCTGCATATCCATATCATTGGCGGGCGCTCCTTGCAGTGGCCCCCGGGCTAGGATGGGCGAATTTTGAGTTTCGAGTTTCGGATTGGGAGTTTGAGTTTGTTGCTTGAAGGCCTTTATTCGCCATTATGAGTGGGTGGATAACCACACACTCGAGATAGAGTTCCCGACAAATCGGCTGCGGCTGTATTTTCTGGAGCCCGGGGTGGTGCGCTGTCGCTACGTGTCGCACCCTGTTTTTGAGAATATTCCCAGCTATGGTATAGCTCCGGAATATGCCCCCCCCTGTCTTCAACCGGAGGAACGTGAACTGCCGGATTGTTATGAGCTGAGCACGCCGAGGTTAATTGTGCGTGTGCGCAAGAGTGACGGCGGGCTGGAGTTCCTGGAGCGTTCGACCGGGGGTGCGCTGTGTACGGATGCCGAGGGCATGGGCCACCGTCTGCAGGAGCTCACGGGCGATGAGCTGGTTTGGGTGCTCAAGCACATGCCGCCCGAGGCTCATTTCTTCGCCCTGGGGGATAAACCCTGTGAGCTGAACCTGCGCGGTAAGCGCTTCGAGATGTGGGGCTCTGACCACTACAAGTTCCACCCCGGCAGCGACCCTCTCTACAAGAGTATACCGTTTTTCCTGTGTCTCAATCGCGGGCGGCAGTACGGCATATTCTTCGATAACACGATGCGCTCTTACTTCGACTTCGGCAAGGAGCGCGAGGACCGCCTGCTCTTCGGGGCAGATGGCGGGGTGATGGATTATTATTTTATCTGTGGGGATTCTGCCCTCGATACCGTACAGACCTACACTCGCATGACAGGGTTGCCGCCCATGCCGCCCCTGTGGGCGCTGGGTTATCACCAGAGCAAATGGAGCTATTACCCTGAGTCGACCGTTAATGAGCTGGCGGCGGAGTTGCGCGCGCGCCGCATGCCTTGCGATGCGATTCACCTCGATATTCACCACATGAAGGGGTACCAGGCGCTCACCTGGGAACGTACACGTTTTCCTGACCCTCCCGGCATGATTTCCCGCCTGAGTGAGCAGGGGTTCAAGGTGGTGACCATTATCGACCCGGGTATCAAGGTCAACCCGGACAATTACGTGTGGCGTAGCGGCTTTGAGCGCAATGTGTTCTGCCGTCGGCACGATGGAGCTCTGCTGTCGGGGGAGGTGTGGCCCGGCACATGTACGTTCCCGGATTTTACCTCGCCGGTTACGCGCCAGTGGTGGGCCGGTTTGTTCCGCCGCCAGATTGCTGAGTATGGTGTGCGTGGGGTGTGGGTTGATATGAACGAGCCGGCCATTTTCCCCGACCGCACCTTCCCGTCCGATACGCGGCACAATTACGATGGCTTCTACTGCTCGCACCTCAAAGCGCACAATGTATACGGGCAGTGTATGGCACGAGCCACTCGGCAGGGGATGGAGCAGTTTGCACCCGAACGGCGCCCCTTTGTGCTGTCGCGTGCCGGTTTTGCAGGTTTGCAGCGCTGGGCTGCCACCTGGACCGGTGATAATGATGCTGACTGGGAGAATCTTAAAATGGCCAACCTCATGGTGCAGCGGCTTTCTGCCAGCGGCGTTTCCTTCTGCGGTGCCGATACCGGGGGCTTTTTGGGGCACCCCACGCCTGAACTTTTCTGCCGGTGGATGCAGATGGCGGCTTTCCACGTGTTTTTCCGCAACCACAACAATGGCGAGTTCGGCGGGCAGGAACCCTGGTGTTTCGGCCCGGTGGTGGAGGCTCTGGTGCGCCGTGCGCTTGAGCACCGCTACCGCCTGCTACCCTACTTCTATACTCAGTTTTACCGTTACAGTCGGTGGGGAACTCCCATCATCCGCTCTCTGGCGCTCATGTACCCCGAAAACCCCGATACCTATTGGCGCAGCAGTGAATTTTTTGTGGGAGATGCCCTTTACGTCATTCCGGTGCACCACCCCGGTGAGAGTGGGCGGTTCATGTATCTGCCGCCGGGGCGGTGGTATTCGTATTGGACGGATGACCCCGCACCCGACAGCTCTACCGAGGCCTGGGTTCCCACGCCACTCTCGCACATCCCCGTTTATGTACGCGGCGGTTTCGTGGTGCCGCGCTGGCCGGTGCAACAGTATGTGGGGGAACTGACCAGTCCACAGGTTACTCTTGATTTGTGGTGGGCTCCGGAACTGACCCAGCAGAGCGAGCTGTATGAGGACGAGGGGGATGGCTACGGCTACCGGCGCGGGCGTTATATGCTGCACCGCTTTGAGTACCGCGCTCAGTTGCGCGCATTCTCTCTCAGCCACAGTGTGAACCTGCATGCGGAACAACAGGAGCGCCGCTTTGAGTTCGCTCTGCACTCTCTGCCGCCCTCAGCCGCACCGGTTGCTGTGGTAGACGGCGTGGAGCTCTCCGGCGAGTTTGATGAGTACCATGTGTTCCGAACCTTGCTCCCGCTCAATTTCTCCGAACTGCATATCAGATTCTGACCTATGGCCATCAAACGCGACACCCTTGACAAAATTGTCAGCCGCCTGGAACACCTCGGCCCTGAGGAGCTGCGACAGCTTTTCATGCGTCTTGCTTCGGAAAAGGGCTTGCTTCAGGATGTGTTCGACGCTCTGCGCGATGGTTTGATTCTTTTTGATGCCGAGGGCGCTCCTCGTTTTGCCAACAAGGCTGCCTGCATCATCTATAACCGTTCGCTCAAAGAGCTGCTCCATGTACCCTTTGAGCGACTGGTAGGCGGTACCTGTACCTGGCGAGAGGTGAGCAGTGGCGGGTTGGCTATTACACGCGATCTGCATGTCAATTATCCCGCCGAGCGGCATTATAATTTCTTCATCAGTCCGGTTGCAGACGGGGCTGAGTATCTGCTGCTCATTCGGGATGACACCGAAACCCTCGCCCGTGGCGAGGAGGACGCCGAGGCCGAGCAGTTCAATCTCGTAACCTACATGGCCGGTGCCGTGGCTCATGAAATCGGGAACCCGCTTAACTCGCTCGGGCTTAACTTGCAGCTCATGCAGCGCAAACTCGCCAAGATGGAGCCGGCTGTTCAGGAAAAACTCTCCCCTATGCTGGAGAGCGCCCTGGGAGAGACCCGCCGACTCGATACATTGCTGCGGCAGTTCCTGCAATCCGTACGCCCCGGTCACCTGAAGCGTGAGAGTGTGCGACTCAACGAGGTGGTAGAGCATGTGCTGGCTGTTCTGGAACCGGAGATTGCTCCGCGCGGTATCAGCATACAGCTCTCTCTCGGCAGGGACCTGCCAGAGCTTGAGGCCGATAGCGGTCAAATCTTCCAGGCTCTCTATAACCTCATCCGCAATGCCTACCAATCTATTCCCGGCAGCGAGGGCGGTGTGTATATTCAGACGGATTATAATGATACGGATGTGCGAATCATCATCGGCGACAATGGTTCAGGAATTTCTCACGAAGTGATGGGGAACATGTATGAACCCTTCCGTACCACCCGCAAAAAGGGGAATGGCCTGGGGCTGCTCATCGTGCGCCATATTATCAAAGAGCATGGCGGTTCGCTATCCCTGGCTTCGAAAGAGGGAATCGGCACTCGGGTAACTATCACCATTCCCCGCGCTGACAGGGTTGTGCGTCTGTTACAGGCGTAGTTACGCAGGGGCTGTCTATCGCTGGAAATCCTCAGTTAGTGCCCATTGGGCATAGCTCAGTTCTCGGAGTGAGGATTCTCATTCTCCATGGACGAGGCGGTGTTTTTCTCTACGATGTCGTCGAGTTTTCGCAGGTGGGCAAATATGTCGTTTCTGTGCTCCTGGTTGGTAAGCCCCTGCGCTTTGAGGGGGTAGAGTTCCGTGCGCAGGATGTCGACTATACTCATGAGTTCTGCGGAGATGTCTACGGGACCACATTGCCGCTGTGGGGTGAGCGTATTGCAATTATTGGTTATTCTGGCGAGGTTCGCGCTGATAGTGGCAAGATGCTCATCGCTCAGGTGAAGGGCAATTTTAGAGAAGGTGAACTTGAGGGTGTTTGCTTCCACTGTCGTAATCTGCCCATCTTCCACTATACCGCTGATTTCATCGAGAAACTCCTGGAATATTATCAGTTTATGCTCGTATATTTTGGCATCTCGTTCTCTTTCAATATCGTTTTGGCTTTGGTAGCGCAGCAGCATGCAAGTAATCAGTGAGGTGATTCCCACACCAATCACTGCGGCACACAATGCCTGCAGGGTGGCAACTGCAGTCGGCCATACATGCAGTAAATAATTTACCAACACCAGCAACCCTATCAAGGTAATAAGAATCGGCAGAATGGCACGATTGAAAAGCGCAGTTTTCTTTCTCATGGTCATGAGTGTATCACACTTCACCTGTTTTACAAGGATAAATGTTGTTAAACAGCAGCATTCGAACATCCGGGCTGAATAATCTTGCTTTTTCGAGAAGCGCCTGCTATAAGAAAGAGGTGCAGGGGAAATACTGTTTTCCGGTTGCGTAGGGATGAATGATGAGATGAGGTATTTTTATGTTCAGTTTCCGAAATGTTCTGGTAGCTATGGCGGCAGTCGGTCTGCTGTGTGCGATTTTTATTCCTGATTGGTTTGAAAACCCGGTGGTGTTGGCTAAGGGTGAATGGATTGGTTATCCGCAGAAAATCCGGGCTGAGGTGGATGAACAGCAGGTGCGCTGGTCTGTTGGCGGTCACCATGGTAAATTCACCTATACCTGGTTGCAGACCGATACCGAACCTTATCGGGTACAGTTTTCACACGGTGGGGAGAGTTTCGAGGCTGATGTTATTTTTGATGGCGAAGATGAAGCCGTGCTGCTGCCGCTTGTTTTCGATAAGCTGCCCGATATCGCCCGCGAGCATATCCGCCGCACCAACAAGGCGCGCAATCGAGCAGAAGATGAGCTGCGCTTTCTTTTTCACCGAGTAAAAGCGGAATAAAGCCCGCCGTTACCGACTTTGTTGCTTGACGGGTGATGGCTGCTCTGGTAGGATAATAGGTCATGAAGAAATGCCTCACATGCCTGCTGCTGGTTGCGACTGCGCTGCTGCTGCTTTGCGGTTGCAACCGCGAGGAGGAGAACAGCACGGTTATTCGCATGGGCGGGTTTCCGAATGTGACCCATGTGCAGGCCCTTGTCGCACGCAATATGACCCGCCATGGGGACGGATGGTTCGAGCGCTACCTGCCAGGCTACACTGTTGAGTGGTATACCTTCAACGCCGGACCGACGTCGATGGAGGCTCTTTTCGGCCGTACGGTGGACTTGACGTATGTAGGCCCCAGCCCGGCGCTGAATGCCTATGCGGTCTCTGCCGGGCGCGAGGTGCGGTTGCTGGCCGGTGCCGTGAATGGCGGGGCTGCCCTGATGGTGGCGCCGGGGAGCGGCATCACGCGGGCCGCTGATTTCCGGGGGCGCAGTATAGCCACTCCTCAGTTGGGCAACACGCAGGATGTCTCGTGCCGTGCCTGGTTGAAAAAGAATGGCCTGAGCTGCACGCTGGAGGGGGCAGGGGATTGCCGTGTGAGCCCCACGCCGAATGCCATGCAGCTCCAGCTCATGAAGCAGGGAGATATCGCTGCGTGCTGGACGGTTGAACCCTGGGTTTCGAGCCTGGAGCAGATGGCCGGTGCTCGTGTGCTGGTAGAGGAGCCTGATGTCGTTACGACCGTTCTGACGGCTCGTGTGGGCTGGCTGCACCGCCACCCGAAAGAGGCCGCTGCTGTCATACAGGCACACAGGGACTTGACTCAGTGGATTGTTGACCATCCGGAAGAAGCTCAGAAGCGCGTGGTGGAAGAACTTAGTGAGCTTACTCAGGCAGAAGTTGACCCGGAGTTGGTGCGCCGGGCCTGGCTTCGCCTGAAATTGACGGTAGATATTGATTTGCCCGGGCTGGAGCAGTTTGTGAAAGATGCGCAGGGCGCTCAATTGCTTGACCGTGTGCCCGGGCTCGATGGGTTGATGTATAAGCCTGAACAGAAATGAATTATGAAAAAACTTGAACAGGAAATTCACGAATACCCCACAGCTAAGCTGAGCGTGGAGCATGTGTGCAAGGATTTCAAAACCAAAGCCGGCATGGTGCGCGCACTTGATGACGTGTCGCTTACCATCAACGAGGGCGAGTTCGTGTGTTTCGTAGGACCCAGCGGCTGTGGTAAGTCAACCTTGCTCAATATCATTGCCGGACTCGAAAAGCCCGATAGCGGTTTGGCTCTTATTGACGGAGTGCCGATTGTCGGGCCGGGGCGCGACCGCATGATGATGTTTCAGGAGCATGCTCTGTTCCCGTGGCTCGATGTCATCGGTAACGTGATGTTCGGTCTGAAGCAGAAACCGAACCTCAACGATAAGGAACGCCTGGAGGTGGCGAAGTACTACCTTTTCCTGGTGAAGATGGACAAGTTCGCCCATGCGAGCATTCACGAGCTTTCCGGCGGCATGCGCCAGCGTGTGGCTCTGGCGCGCTCGCTGGCTCCGAATCCCAAGATTCTGCTGATGGATGAACCGTTCTCCGCGCTCGATGCCATGACTCGCGAGCAGCTCTACGGCGATATTCAGGACATCTGGGCCAAGCGCAAGAAAACGATTATCTTCGTGACCCACAATGTGCGCGAGGCCGTCTGCCTGGGTAGCCGCGTGGTGCTTTTCTCGCCCCACCCCGGTCGCGTGCGCGAGAAGTTCTCCGTCGAGTTGTCGCGCCCTCGAAATATCAATAACCACGACCTTGCTGATTTATCTCAGCAGATTACCTCTGCGCTGAAGGGGTATCAGAATGCCGCTGAATCCGATTGATTAACTTTGCAGACGTCATGAAACGTGCACTTAATACTGTTTTTTTCTTTTTATTGCTCATCGGTGTATGGGCGGCTTTGACCGGTGATTTGCTTTGGCTGGGTATCGGCCCGGCAGAGCCGCTGTGGTCGCCTTATGTACTGCCGCCGCCTTCAACCGTGGGCTTGTACCTGTGGGACAATACGCTCAACGGTAAAATTCCGCTTTCCATGCTTATCACGCTGCGGCGTTTGCTTATCGGATATGCCATTGGTCTGGTGTTGGGGGTGCCGCTGGGTATGCTTGCTGCCCGGTTTCGGTGGGCGAGTGATACGCTGGGTGTGCTGGCACTGGGGTTACAGGCGTTGCCGAGTGTGTGCTGGGTGCCGCTGGCCTGTATCTGGTTCGGCCAGACAGAGGCAGCCCTGTTGTTTGTGGTGATTATGGGGACGCTGTGGAGCGTGCTGCTTTCCACCCAGAACGGCATGAAGAATGTGCCGCCCATTTATGCCCGGGCTGCGCGCACCATGGGTTCATCTCCCCTGCATACGCTGGTATTTGTGACCCTGCCGGCATCTGCTCCCTTCGTGGTGAGCGGTATGAAACAGGGCTGGGCTTTCGCCTGGCGCTCGCTCATGGCGGCAGAGATTTATGTGGCTGTGGTATCCGGCTTCGGTATCGGCCAATACCTGCACTACGGGCGCGAGTTGCAGCGCATGTACCAGGTTATTGGTATCATGTTTATCATCATTCTCGTGGGATTGTTGGCCGACAAGATTCTTTTCTCCCCTGCTGAGAAGTGGTTGCACCGTCGCTGGGGAACGGATAAGGAGTGAGGACTGTTTCGAGTTTTGAGTTACGAGTTTTGAGTTATGGATAGTTGGGTTGAGGGGTTGAAAGCGCTGCTGGGGGATTGTGTGAGCACAGCTCCCGAGGTGTTGGCTGCCCATGCGGGCGATAAGTGGCACGCTGCCGCTATGCCGGAGGCCGTGCTGCTGGCAACGGAAACAGAGCAGGTGGCCACGGCCATGAGGTTTGCCTGTGAACATGGCATACCCGTCACCCCTCGCGGAGCCGGAGTGGGCTATGTGGGGGGCTGTGTGCCGGTGAAGGGGGGATTGGTCATTTCCGTGGCTGAGATGCGCCGTATTGTGGAGGTAAATCCTGCTGACGGTGTGGCTGTGGTGCAGGCCGGGGTGTTGACGGCCGATTTGCAGCAGGCCTGCGCTGAGATGGGCTGGTTTTACCCGCCCGATCCCGCCTCGCGCAAGGAATCGAGTATCGGTGGTAATATCGCGACGAATGCCGGTGGCCCCCGCTGCCTGAAATACGGTGTGACCCGTGCCTATGTGCTGGGGCTGGAGGTTGTGTTGCCCGATGGTCGGGTGCTTAACTGTGGTGGCCGCACGCATAAAAATAAGCAGGGGTTTGATTTGGTAGGGCTTTTTTGCGGGAGTGAGGGTATGCTGGGTATCGTGACTCAGGCTACACTGCGTATCATTCCGGCGCCGCCGGCCCGTGCTGCGCTGCATGCCGGGTTCCCGCAGTTTGCTCTGGCTGCTGCGGCGGTGCAGAATGTCCTGCAGGCCGGTCACTTACCGGCGGCTATAGAGATTACGGATTCCTTCACTCTGCGTGCGGCTCGCAATCACCTCGGCCCCGGGGTGTTGCCGGAAGATGCTCAGGGGCATATCATTATCGAAATTGACGGGCAGGCAGATGCCGTGGCTGCTGAGCTGCAGTCGATTGCAGCAGTGCTGCATGCTACCGGTGCAAGCGATGTGGTGACAGCCACGACAGAGGCTGAGGTGGAGGCTATCTGGCAACTGCGCCGCGAGTTCTCCTACAGCCTGAAGGCCACCGGACTTACCAAACTGAATGAAGATGTGGTTATTCCACGTTCTCAGTTAGTGGCCTTGGTGGAATTCTGTGCCTCCATGGAGCGCGAAACCGGTATACCCGTGGCCTGTTTCGGCCACTCGGGTGATGGGAACATACACACCAACATCATGGTGCTGAAGGATGCTGAAGGCCGCGACATTCGTGAGCCGGCAGATGCTCTCGTGAACCGACTTTTCGACTGGGTGATGGCGCATGGCGGCAGTATTACCGGTGAGCACGGTATCGGTATTGCCAAGTCTCCCTGGTTCCCGCAGGCGGTGGGCTCCGTGGCTTTTGACCTGCACCGCACGATTAAGAAGGCGCTCGACCCGCAGGGGATTCTTAATCCCGGAAAAATGGGGATGTAGGCTGCGGTGTCGGCTTACACCTCCGCCGGCAGACGGAAGAAACGGCGGGTATTTGCTGTGGTACAGGCGGCGATTTCTTCTGCCGTCACGCCGCGCAGCTCTGCTATTTTGTCGACGACGAATTTGGTGCGTCCGGGTATGTTCACTTTGCCACGGTGCGGGGTCGGTGACAGGAAGGGAGAGTCCGTTTCGACCATGAACCGGTCAGCAGGGCACCAGGTGGCTACGGCTTGCACATGTTCGGATTTGTTGAATGTCAATATGCCGGTGAAAGATATCAGCCCATCCAGCTCGCTGAAGATTCGCTCTGCCTGTGCTCCGTCGCCGATGAAACAGTGGAACACGGGGCGAACTTTGGGGAAGTTGCGGGCGATGGCAAAGGCATCCTCAAAACTGGCAAGCCCAACCTTGTCGCGTGTGTGCAGCGAGATATTGAGCCCCAGCTCCTGCGCAAGTGCGAAGTGGCGCTCCAGCAGGTCACGTTGGCGGGCGCGGAAGTCCTGCTCGCTCCAGCCCTCGGGAGCGTCCCAGAAATAATCAAGCCCTGTTTCGCCGATTGCAGCCTGTGGGTGGCTACGGCAGAGCTGAACCATGTGCTCGAATTGCTCATCGCTGACGGTGTGAACCTCTGAAGGGTGTACGGCCAGACAGCTCGATACGAAGTCGGGCATGCGGGCGGCCAGCGCAAGCTGGGGTTCCCAGTCGTATGTTGAGGTACCTTGGGTCACACAGTGCCCGACTCCCAGCGCAAGCGACTCTGCGCGTACGAGGTCGAGGTCTTCGTATTTCTCGGAAATCAGGTGGCAATGTGTGTCGATAATCATGGCAGCGGGCGTTGTAGCACAGAATCCCCGAAAATGCAAGACAAATGGATTGACGAAACTCTCACTTTGCGGCAAGATAGGTGAAGCACATGCAGGAAATTCAGCTACAGCAGATATTACGCACTTTCGGTGTGCCGCAGTTGCGTGAGGGGCAGGACAGGCTCATAGAACTGGCCCTGGCGGGGGTGAATGCTCTGGGGGTGATGCCGACCGGGCACGGCAAGAGCCTGTGTTATCAGGCTGCGGCTATGCTGGCAGGGGGAACTTCGATTGTGGTCAGTCCGCTCATCGCGCTCATGCGCGATCAGGTGCAGTCCCTGCAGCGCAGGGGAATTGCTGCCGCCAGGTTCGATTCTACCCTGGCTGAGGATGAGCGCCATTCCCTGCTGGCCGATGTGGCTGCGGGGCGCCTGAGTCTGCTGTTTGTGGCTCCCGAATCTCTGGAGAGCCCAGCATTGTGTCAGGCGCTTGCATCTGCTGATTTACAGATTTTTGTGGTGGACGAAGCTCACTGTGTTTCCGAATGGGGGCACAGTTTTCGACCTGATTATCTCAAGCTGCCAGCCTGGTGTCGGGCCCGTGGGTTCCGCTGCGTGATGGCGCTTACTGCTACTGCAACGCAGCGGGTGCAGGCTGATTTGTGCCGGGCGTTCAGCATCGACCCCCGTCATGTTGTGCAGCACTCTCCCTACCGCGCGAATATCTCCCGCCTGGTTGTTGCCCCGGAGTCCCCGACGGAGTACCTGCTGAACTTTCTGCAACAGGCCCGGAATCGCCCTGCCATTGTTTACACTCGCACTCGCAAGGGGGCTGAGGAACTGGCGACCACTCTTCAGACCGCCGGTCTGCGGGCTGCCTGTTACCATGCCGGGCAGGGGAGTGAATTGAGGGAACAGTTGCAGGATGCATTCCTGCTCAACGAAAAAGATGTGCTGGTGGCCACCATCGCTTTCGGCATGGGGGTAGATAAGCCCGACGTGCGCTCTGTGGTACATGTGAACATGCCCGGCTCTCCCGAGGCTTATCTGCAGGAAAGTGGGCGTGCCGGGCGCGATGGGGAGCCCTGTACCTCGCTTGTGCTGCTGCACGGGGCAGATGTGCGCGATGCCCGCAATCGTCTGCTCGCCGCTGAACCCGATGCTGAGGGGGTGCTGCGAGCGGTGCGTATGCTGCTGCCTGTGGGGGGGCGTGCTGTATCCCTGTGGGAGCTGGGTACCACTTGCGATGTACCTGATGATGTGGCTTCACGTGCTCTGGAACTGCTGCAGGCTGCTGACAGCGTGCGGGTTGAGGCGCGGGGGTATAAGTTCTATAAGCTCCGCCCCCTCTTCCCTATCAGCACGATAACCGATGGGCGTACGGCTGATGAAATTGCTCGTTTGCGTTGGCTTGACAGTAACCGCGAGGGGGAAGTCGAGAATGCCGCAACTGCCTGGAATTGCTCATACGGCGAAGCCCTGGCCCAACTGCGCGAGTGCGAAGCTGCCGGTGAATGGAAACTGACGCTGCGCCAGCAGGCGCTTTACCTGCGCGGTTTGGGTACAGCAGATGCCCGCGCGGTGGCGTCCGAGCTGAGTGCGGCCTATGTGCGCCGCACTTCTGCCGGGCTGGAGCGTCTGGAACTGCTGCTATCCATGCTTCTGGGAGAGCAGGGCTGTCTGAATGCCGCGCTTGAGCAATATTTCACCGGCCAATCTCGCCCTCCCTGTGGTCACTGCTCGGCCTGCCGGCAAATCTTGCCGTCAGGTATCCCCCCCGCATCTGAGGGACACTCACCACCACCGGATTCTGAGCTGCCTGAGTTTGCCCGCCCTGCGCAGCGACGGCGGTTTCTGCTCGGGTTGTCATCTCCCGGCAGTATGGCTCGCCGACTTTGGGCTCATACACACTATGGTTGCTGTGCTGCGAGCGATTGGAATGAGTTGTAATTCCCTCCCCCCGTGT
This sequence comes from Akkermansia sp., assembly GCA_045592685.1. GTDB lineage: Bacteria > Verrucomicrobiota > Verrucomicrobiia > Verrucomicrobiales > Akkermansiaceae > Akkermansia. The sequence continues at coordinate 21,121 of JAZNVF010000031.1, forward strand.
CCCAGTGGGGATTACTCCATTAGCGATTCCCATACCACTGACAGACCATAGTACAGCAGTACTGTCAGCACGATTGCCAGCAGCAGCCAGGGCCAAGGGGCTTTACCTCGGTGCGCCGGGAACGTGGTAAGCTCTGTGGTCTGCCTGTAGCTCCCCGTTCTATCTGTGTATTGCAGGGTGATGTCTGCACCACAGGCGGGGTCGGCATCCAGCTCAGCCCACAGCAGGCGTAGCCCGTCACGCTCACGCAGACGGTGCGTGAGCAGTTCGTGGCGTACTTTCTCGGTGAGTGAATCCTGCGCCGGGTTGGTAAGGCACAAGGCAGGTGTTATTTCTGAAGCAGCATGAGGGAGCGCCGGCAGAGCCGCCATTACCTCCTCAGCCCATTGCCGGGCAGCTGAGAAATCGAAATCGTAATCTCCGGCCTGTTCGCGGTAGGCTGTGGCCAGACCGGGGCACAACCGCCCGGCACAGAGCCCGGCCGAGTTGTATTCTGTTTCAAAATCGAGGTATGCCAGAGCGAGAGCCCGCACCTGTGCCTCGGTCTGCAATGCTCCGAAACAGATGTTGAGCACTATTTGCCTGTTGCGTATATCGTACCTGCCGGGCAGCAGGAGATTGCGAAATTCAATATACCAGCCGCTTTCCGTGCGTCCGGCTACCAGCGCAAAACGAGCGTCATTCTTGCTGAGCAGTGCCTGCCATTCGCGCACGGCACAGGGGAGCGAGGGGGCTGCGGCCGGCTGGCGGCGCGAGTAGTCCTCCACAAAACCGGCTGAGTGTACGTAGATATTCATGTTCAGAGCTCCATGTAACCACTTTTGTCGTCGTGCATACGGTTATCCAGACTTTCTACCAGTGTGCGTGCTGCCTGCAGGGCCGGGTCTACGTTGTTCCACCCCAAGGCCGCACCCCACGACAGCAGCAGATTGTGTTCCTTTTTGTCTCGCAATCGCTCCAGCGCCACCAGCAGCCCATGGCGGAGTGCCAGCAGTAGCGGTATGGAACAGTTTCTGGGGGCATAGCTGCCGGTTTTGATGAAGCGCGCCACCTTCATACTGTGTTCACCCCGACGTACGGTGTCGTATGTCTCGAACTCCATACCCCCCAGGGTCTGCACGTGGGTGGCATAGACTTTTATACCGACATTTCTGAGCTTGCGGATGAGCGTGGCGTAGGTCGCAATCAGCCGATCGTACATGTCCCTTGGGGTGCCGCAATAGCGCTCGCAGCGACTCAGCACCATTACCACGGTGTGCTGTCTTTCTGCCAGATGGTCGAGTGAGGTTTCATACCAGGCCTTGATGGTATCTGCACAGTTGTATTCCTGGCACAGTGCGGGGGATTCCATGAGCGCCGGTGTATCAATAGCCAGGAAGCTCACGGACGAGCTTTCCAGCGTATGGCGCACCTGTTCTGCGGTCGTTTCGTCTATGTGCTCCGCCTTGTACCAGCCCCCGGGCATGTCTACAAATCTTATCGGAAAGCGGAACTCTTTCTGTTGGCGCCCGAACAGGCGCGCTGTCAGGCTGGTATCCTGCACGGTGCTGCGCCCCACAAACTCGTAAACTGACATTTCATCCCCATCTCCCCGCAGTCCCAGCCCCAGCGCCGCCGTGGCATAGGGGGCAGATTCCGTCAGCATGCTCAGCATTTCCTGCCGCGCCCGGGACAGTCGGGCGCGGGTGCGGCGACCTGTTGCAGTGCTGAGGTCTATGTAAAAATTATCAATTTGGCGCAGCTCTTCGATTTCGTGGTACATCGAGGCGAGAAGCGAGCTTTTACCCACCCCGCGTGGCCCCACGAAGCAGAATTGCAGCGGCCGGAACTCATACACGGTCTTTCCTGCTGTGTCCGCTCCTTCGCGGCGCTCATAGTCCGTTTCTGTGTCGAAGAGCTCTTTCATTTCTCCCCTATGATAGCAGATTCCGGCGCTTCGTCAATGAAAAGTAAGAACTTCCACGAGCAAATTCCCCGCGTTTGTATCGTTCGGAAAAATTGCAGAGTCGCGACATACGAAATCCTCTTTCCGCGTACGTTTACCCGAGCTATCGGCCTTTTGGCTTGACAAACGGAGGGGCAGTGCCTATTATACGCGCGTAGCCGTTTTTTATCGTACTGAACAAGAGTTTTACCCACGAGAACCGCGTATGATACCCGAGGATAAGCGCCGCGAGCTGGATGAGATAAGTGAGACCCTGCAGAGTCTGGAAAAGGAGTGCACCGGGCACGATTGCTATGCCCCGGTGCGCGAGCAGGTGCGCCGTGCGCTGCGCGCGATAGACCAGTTTAACTCCGGCATTGAAGTGGTGGTGTGCATGGGCATGCTCAAAGCCGGTAAATCCACCCTGGTAAACCTGCTTACCCGTTCCACCCTGGCTTCGCCAACCGGTTACGGGCAGGATATGACCCTGCGTCCCGCGCTTATCCGTATGGCAGAGAAGGGGGCTGCTGCCCGAATCGTGCTCTATGAGCGCACCGAAAGTGCGAAAGATGCCGACCCATCTGTTCTGCAGTGCGTGGTGCTTGATCACCTGCGCGGTATCGTGGGGGATGATGCCCTGCAGAATATCACTATGCGTACCCTGCCGCTCACGGAATCAACCCTGCGCGGCGTGCTGTGTCACCGTGTGACCGACACCCCGCACCTGATAGATGAGCCTGTACTTGTGCTGGTCGAACCGGAGTTCAATGAAGATTGCAAACTGCTCTGCCACCGCAACCGCATGCTGCTTGATATGCCGGGCTGCGATTCCTCCACCGCCGAGGTGGCACGTGGTGAACGCTACCGGGAAATCGGTAAAGAATGTGACATGGTGCTGCTGTTGCAGAGCTCGGTGGCTCCGCTGAATGCCAAAGCGGTAGAAGAACTCACCGCCCTGCTGGCCGGGCGTACCCCGGCAACGACCCGAATCATCCAGAACCGCATGGAGTCCAAGGCCTGGCTGCGCCCCGAGGTAATCGATGCCGAAACCCTTGAGCAGTCCTCCCGTGCATTGGCTATTCTGAGACAGTTGGCCGAAAATAAAGAGCTTCCGGTGTCATCTGTGAACCTGGGAATGGCTCATGCTGGTATATTTGAGGAACCAGAGCGCCTGAAGAAGAAGATTGAGATGGTGGGCGGCGTATACCGCTCGAACAGTGAGCTGCTGGCCGGCTCCGGCTTCGAGGAGCTTGAGAGTTCGCTTCATAACGAACTGACTGATATCCGCTACCTGCACTGCTGCGACGTGCTGCGCCATGCTCTGCGCTCTCTGGCTGCTGCCACACTGGTGACTCAGCGCAGCGAGGGAAAGGTTCTCAGCTCTCTGCGCTCTCGGCTGGAGCGCTGGTATACCTTCGAAAAAGACGCTCGTGCCACGCTCAAATGCCCGGCCGTGCCAAGCGGTGCTCAGTTCAGCGTTGCCCCGGGAGAAATGCCGGATTTTTCACTCGTCTGCGAGAATATCTATCGCGACCGTCGCGAACTCTACAAGGGGCCGAAAGCCTCCGGAAAAGATATCAACGAGTGCATGGTGGACTGCAATAAAGCCTGCCGGGAAACCTTGCACGATTTCCTTTACAACCAGCTTACGGATAAGCATGTGCTCATGACCATCGGAGAGGAACAGATGAGTGTCTCTGCATGGTGCAACCGTACTATACGTAATTTGCTGAAATCCTGCAAGGTGCGCCTGCAGGAGAGTGATTCTGAGCTGTGGGGCGAGTTCTCGGTGCCGGAGCATCCGGATTTTCATGAGTGGCAAGAGGTGCACAACATGCCGCTCAATCCCGAGAATGCCGGTCGCGAAAACCGTTTCAATCCCTACATATACGAAGAGCGTGTTCATCGCTGGTGGTGGCGCGATGGCGAAAAGCAGTATGAGGTATACTGGGGCAATGAACTCTTTGTCAACCAGGTGGTGGACCCCATGATTAAACACTATCGTGAGACCGCTGACCAGCAGGTGGCCGCCCAGCCCCCCTGCGAGCACATGCAGCGCAATATCACAACCGAAATTCAGAATGTAACCGCCAACTTCTTCTCCGCGCTTTCTACCAAGCGCGAAGGTACCCAGGCTGATATCGCACAGGCAGAAAAACGCGTGGCCCACCTCGCCGAAATGGTCAAAAAGGTCAACAACCTCATGGAGTTTTACGAGAAAAACCATTGAGTTTTGACGAAACTCGATTCTTGATTGCCAAGCGCTCAAAATTGGGTTATAATGAGGACATGAACGGAACGTATGAGCCTGACATGTCTCATTTGTCGCAGCTGCGGCAGCAGTTGACGAAATTGCTCGGGGAAAGTGCAGCCCTCGATGATGAGGGAGCAGTGCAGCGGCATGTTGCGCGTGCGCTGCGCGCTATCAGTCAGTTTGATTCGGGCATGGAGGTAATTGTGTGTATCGGCATGCTGAAAGCCGGTAAATCCACTCTCGTGAACCTGCTGACACGCTCGGCGAATGCTTCCCCCATGGGCTACGGGCAAGACACGACCCTGCGCCCGGCGCTCATCCGCATGGCTGCTCCCGGAACTGAGGCCAGGGTGTTGATATTCGATGCCCCCGCCGGACTGGCCGAGGCCAATCGGGCAGAGGAGGTACGGCGGGTGATGGACTACCTGCGTGGCATAGGTTCCGATGGTGGGCCCGGGCTTCGGGTACTGCCGTTGAGTGATGATGTGCTCACCCGTGTGCTTTGCTCGGCTCCGGGCGTGTATAGGGAATTGCCGACCGAGCCACTCATGGTGGTGGTGGAAACACCTTATTGTGCGGACTGTGTATTGCTGCGCGACCGCAAGCGCATGATACTCGACATGCCCGGGTGCGATTCTCCGCATGCTGCCGTCGTGCGCAGCGGGCTTTACCGTGAGCTGGGCAAGGAATGTGATATGGCGCTCATTCTGCAGAGTACAGTTGCTCCACTGAACGAGAAAGCCGTGGAGTTGCTGCATGATTTGCTGGGCGAGCGTTCTGTGTCAACCATACGCTTGATTCAGAACCGAATGGAGACCAAGGTGTGGCTGTGCCCCACAGAATTGGCCGCAGAGAATGCTTTGCAGCAGCGGAATGCCCGCCGCGTTTTCAGTCTGCTGGCCGGCGATAAACAATTGCATGTCGATTCGGTTAATCTGGGGCTGGCGTATGCAGGCATATTTGAACCCGCCGAGCGTCTGCAATTTCCGGTATACTTACCGTCGGGCTGCTATGAATCGCCGTCGGAATTGCTGGCGGCCTCCGGGTTTGCCGCTGTGGAGCAGGAGCTCAACCATGCGCTGCCGGGGATTCGCTATGCACATTGCCACGATGAATTGATGAATACTCTGCGTGACTTGTTGGGTACTCTTTCCGGACAGCTCCGCGACGTACAGCACCGCTGCCAGTCGTTGGAGAAAACTCGCGACGACTGGCGCTTGTTCGGAAATCGGGCGTCCGTGGTTTTGCAGCCGGCTCCCATGCCACCCGAGGCTGTGCTTAGTTTTGCCCCGGGAACAGAGCTGCCCGATTTTAACAAGGTGGTGTCGCGCACTTGCCACAGTTGGAAAAATGGTCAGCTGAGCCGTGAAGAGGTGACGGGAGAAGAGGTGAATAAATGTCTGGATGCCTGCAACCTCGCCTGTCGAGAGGCTTTGCTGGGGTTTCTGCGCGGCAAGTTGCAACTCTGTCAGCTGCAGGTTTGCCTGCCCGGGGAGTCGGATGTGCAGCCGTTGGATCGCTATTGCGACGATGTGCTCGTACGCCGTGCCGTGCGCGCGGGTATGAGTTATCTGGATGAGGGGTACCCCGAACTGCTGCGCTTGTTTGCGACGGCTGAGCGCCCGGAGCACACGCACAGCGTGCGCACTCATACCATAGTACTGCCGTTGAAAGAGAAAGACATAGTCTCGCTTACATGTCACTACGAGCGCATGCCTGAGACTTCGCAGGTGCCCGGGCGTTTCTATGGTACCAATACGGTGAAGGAAACCTATCGTAATGTCCTGCATTTTGAGCCGTTTAGGAAGCGCATGTCAGAAATGGCCGACTATTACAGGGCTACTTTGCACGAGCTGGTGAAGCATTGCTCCCCGGTAGAGGGTATCAACAAAGTCGTGCAGGCTGCGGCTACTCTGGCTACAGCGGATTTTCATGCCGCCTTGCTGGAGCGCTTGCGCCGGAATCGTGCCGAGCTCGATTTAGCTGAAGAGCAGGTGGAACATCTGTCGGAGTTTATTCAACGAGTCGAAACCTTGAAATCTGAGTATGAAAACATTTCTTAAAGCTCTTATCCTTATAGTGCTGCTGATAGTGCTCACAGTAATCGGGCCGCATGTGACTACCCTGGGCGAGTGGTTGAACCAATGTTGGCCCACCGGGGGGGGCGTCTATGCTTTGTGGGCTGTGCTGTGTCTGCCCCTGCTGTGGTTGGCCATACCTCTGCTGCTGAGCTTGGCGCGCGCGCTTATGGGCGGTACACGTGCCGGTATCGGCAACATGCTGATATGGGGCGGTATAGCGCTGCTGATCTACTTGGGCTCGGATCTCATCGATAAGGGGATGGCGCTCAATGAACTCACTCCTTATCCCGTGCTCGGTTACATGTTCTGGGGGCTTATCGCCTTTTTTGTTTACTGGCAAGTGGTGGCTCCCATTCTGAACTTCTGCCGGCTTACGACCCTGGTTTCTACTGACCTGCGAGACCGTGCCCGCGCAGCTATGCGTTGTATTCACGAGTGGCGTACCCAGGCTCGCCGCGAGCAGCGCGACGACGCCCGCCGGTACGATTCTCTCTATGATTCTCTGCACAACGCCTGCAGCAGTCGCGACTCTGCCGCACTGCAGCAACTGCTGGCGGATTACGCCGAACAACCTGATTTGCTGCCCCGGCGCAGCCGTGAGCTTATATTCACCTATTGCCAGATTTCGGCGCTCACGGTTGTGGTGAGCCGCAACAAGTGGCTTGACGGCGTGGCGCTGCTGCTGCTGCAACTGCGCATGATTGTGACTCTGGCGCGTCTGCATGGCGGCAAGCCTTCCCCGGTGTTTAACGCTCTCTGCTTCGGCTCTGTCGTGCTGAATTCGTTCGTCTACGTTATCATCAACAGCCTGATTTATGAAAACGGAACCCTCATTGCCGCTGAGTTGGTGGAGGATTTCGCCGAGCTGCTTATCGATGACCCGGATGTGCAGTACAAGGCTGGGAATGCTGCAGCTCGCAACGTGCCGCTGCTCGGTATGGTGGCCGGTATTGCGGATGCCGTTGCCAAACCGACGCTCGAAGCCGCCCTCGCCGCATCGAATGTCTTTGTGGTCGGGCACCTCTTCCTGCGCAGACTTGAGGGCGATGCCCGCCTGCCGGGATTCCGCGAGGTTATCAGCATGCGCCGCAAGGGGCGCCTGGAAATCGTGCGCCGTGTCTTTGCCGCGTTGAATGCCAAATGCTCCGAAAAATTCGGTTTCACTCTGCCGGCGGGTGGTATGGTTTCAGAGGCCACCCGGCCAGAGCCACCTGCCAATTAATGAACTGCACCGCAGGGCGATGTGTCTGAAACGGTGAACAATTCCATTCAGACTCATGATGAGAAGCTTCCTTTTACGCTTTGCTCTGTCGGTGCTTGCTCTGACAGCTGTGTGTGTGCCCCGGTCCCGCGCGGAACTGAACTGGCGCATATCCATAGGCGGTTCGCCTGTACCCCCGCCGTTGCCCGGCATGCCGGTACCCCCTCCACCCGGTCCCCCGGAGCTGCCGCCACCGCCGCCCCCCGGGCCCCTCATGGGGCCGGGCCCGGTTATTCTGCCGCCACCTTACCAACGGCATTATAGACCACGGAATCATCACCATTGGTGGCACCATCGGCACAGGCATGGCCACCCGCCCATCGTGCGCCCGCCGTTCAGACCTCGACCGGAAAGAAGAGGTTGAAAATTAAATGTCTGCCTGCTCTGTTGACAGCGGGGGTGGTGGGGGCTGTATGCCGTCGGGGGGGAGTGTGCTGATGATGGTGATAACCAGCATGATACCGGTGATGATGACCTTGCAGAATACACCGGCAAGCAGGCCGAGCATGGCTCCGAACCCGGATTTGGCTGAGTCTTTCGCATTCTTGCGCACCAGTATTAACTCGGTGACGAATGCCGCCAGAAAAGGCCCCAGGATGATGCCGAAGGGAAAGGCGAAGAAGGCTCCGACAAACAGGCCAATCATGCTGGCCCAGAACGCCTGCTTGCTACCGCCGAAGCGCTTGGCTCCCATGGCGGTGGTGATATTGTCCACCACCGTGCCGAAGATAGCCAGCAGGGCGAGGATTCCCCACACCCACCACGCCGGGTACGGGAGCCCCTCGGCTATGACGTAGCACACACTGCCGCCCAGCGCAACAAAACAGCCGGGGTAGGGCAGCACCGCTCCCAGAAAACCGGCCATATACAGCAGGGCTGCCGAGATATACAGGCTCATGGCCACATAATCCTGCGCTGCAAACCAGTTGGCGATATCCTGAAACATGGTAACTCTGCGGTCAGAAATGGTATATAGGCGTTTTACAGTCCCTTTGCCCTCAATTCCGCACGTTTGCGGGCTGTAGCGTCAAGCAGGCGCTTACGCATGCGGATGAAGTGCGGCGTGGCTTCCACAAGCTCATCGGGTTCAATGTATTCAATGGCGCGCTCCAGCGAGAACACGCGAGGGGGCGTGAGCTGGATAGAGTCGTTCTTGGTAGCGGAGCGGTGGTTGGTGAGGTGTTTTTCGCGTGTGGGATTTACGGGGATGTCGATGGGCTTGGGGTTTTCACCCACAATCATGCCTTCATACACCTCGTCACCCGGCGCGATGAAGAGTGAGCCTCGCTCCTCCATGGCCTGCAGGGCGTAGGGGCGGGCGATGCCGTTTTCCATTGAGATGAGCGTGCTGCTCTGGCGCGTGACGATTTCGCCCGCATAGGGGGCGTACTCCTTGAAGAGGTGGGAGAAAATGCCGTGACCGCTGGTGAGGTTTACCAGTTCGAACTCGAAACCAATCAGCCCTCGGGTGGGGATTGTTGCCTGTATGTAGGTGCGGCCGGTTCCCTTTGTCTCCATGTTCTCGAGTATACCCTTGCGGTTGCCCAGAATGCGCACAGCTCCGTTAGCGCACTCATCCGGCACCTCGATGAACACTGTTTCGAAAGGTTCACAGCGTACCCCGTCCACATCTCTGGTGATAACCTTGGGGCGCGAGACGAGTACCTCGTAATTTTCGCGTCGCATCTGCTCCACGAGAATGGCTATCTGCATGGTACCGCGCGCAGAGACCATGAAGACGCCGGCAAGGTCGGTATCTTCCACCTTAATGGAGATGTTGGTGCGCATTTCGCGCATGAGTCGATCACGGATAACGCGGCTGGTCACATTCTTGCCGTCGCGGCCGCCGAGCGGGCCATCGTTGATACTGAACTCCATCTGCACGGTGGGAGGGTCAATCTGCACGAAAGGCATGGCTTCTTCTTCCGGGTCGGCGACGAGTGTCTCACCGATATCAACTCCTTCAAAGCCGGAGATGCCGATGATGTTACCGGCCTCGCCAATGGCGGAGTCTGTGGTCTGCAAGCCACTGTATTCGAAAAGCTTGGTTACTTTGCCCTGAATCTTGCTGCCGTCGGCGCGCAGCAGGTAGAGGGTGTCACCCTTCTGCACGCGACCGTTGGATATACGACCCACGGCTACTCGCCCCACGTAGTCATCCCAGTCGATGTTGGAGATGAGCATTTTGAAGGGAGCCTCGGGGTCGGCGTCTTTCGGTGCGGGAATGTGTTTTACAATCTGTGAGAGCAGGGGAGTGCAGTCCACCGGCGGCTCATTCTCCGGGCTGTTCATGAAATAACCGTCGCGGGCGGAGCCGTACACGAAGGGAGCCTCGAACTGCTCTTCGGTGGCATCGAGGTCGAGCAGCAGCTCCAGCACCTGGTCGTGCACCTTCATGGGGTCGGCGTGCGGGCGGTCAATCTTGTTCACTACCACGATGGGGAGCAGTCCTTCCTCCAGCGCCTTGCGCAGCACAAAGCGGGTCTGAGCCTGCGGGCCTTCATAGGCATCCACCACCAGTATCACGCCGTCCACCATCTTCATCACTCGCTCCACTTCGGCGCCGAAGTCGGCGTGCCCGGGTGTGTCGACGATGTTGATGGTGTAGTCGTTCCAGTGAATAGAGGTGTTCTTGGCCTTGATGGTGATTCCCTTTTCTCGCTCCAAATCCATGGAGTCCATGGCGCGCTCCTGTACCTCCTGATTTTCGCGGTAGGTGCCGCCGGCTTTCAGCAGCTGGTCTACGAGGGTGGTTTTGCCGTGGTCTACGTGGGCGATAATGGCCAGATTTCGGAACTTTGTGGGGTCACTCATAACTCTGTATTTCTCAGGTGCGCACTGCGCGCGCCTTGCGCGCGGTATTCTAGCACATGAGTACTACCGCGTAAAGCCTTAAGTGCGCGGCAAACGAATTTAATTTCGGTCGACCGGGTGTAGTATCTCTTATTTGTTTGCTTCAGAAATCAGGTATCAGAGTTTCAGTTCGTAGAGGTCGAAGTCGGTACAGACAGCCCCCGGGTAGTCGAGTCGGAAGCGCCCGAGCAGATGGAAGCCCTGGCATGCATAGAATTTACCGGCAGCGGGGTTGGTATCGATGACGTCGAGCCGCACGCTCTTGCAGCCCAGTCGGCGGGCATAGGTGATGGCGTACTGCACCATGGCTTTGCCCACCCCCTGTCCCTGCATGCAGGGGCTGACACCGAGGGTGTGGATGGCCATGACTTCGTGCGGTTCGCATTTTACCTGCCAGTTGGCCTGTGCATAACCGGGGTTACACTCGGAGTTCAGCACCATGGCTCCCACCATGACTCCGGCTTTTTCCGCCACCCACAGCTCACCGAGAGCGGCTTTTGTTTGCAGGAACGCATCCGTCGGGTAGCCGCCGCGTTTCCACTGGGCGTGGGAGGGGGCACCATCCATGGCGTCGATGATTTCATCGTACAGTCGGCGCAGGGCGGGCAGGTCGAGCGGGGTGGCGCGGCGGAAGGTGAGGGAGTTCGTGGGCGTGAGCATAGGTGTATTTTTGAAAAGGAGGGGAATGCAGCAGAGCGGAGTGGTGAATATACCCCATGCAGCGGTCAGCAGAAGCCAGCCGAAGACTTTGCCATCGGCCTGTTCCGGGGGTGCTCCGCACATGTTCAGGCTGCCCAGGGCGATGCCGGCAGGGATAATCAGCAGGCAGAGCTGCGCGATGGTGGCTGCTCGGTTTTGCCTGGGAATGTGCAGCAGGATGAAGGGCATGATGAGTGCCGGCAGGTAGATGATAACAGCCGGGCCATGCCGGAATATAGCGCAGGTAAATGCCGCCAAGGTGATGGCTGCACAGAGGTACAGGGTGGTGAGCAGGCAGCGTCTCATACGGTGCGGCGGAGTTTTTCGATGAAACAGATGAGCAGGTGCAGCACCGCGACCGGCAGATAGACGTAGAGCAGCCCGGTGATGCACACAATGGCAATCGCCAACCCCATATCCATGCCCTCATAGAGCCCCCTCGGTCTGGCCCAGCACAGGCTGACAGCTGATAGGGTGATGAACAGGGGAATAATCAGGCAGAGCAGTTGCAGAAATGAGCCGCGCTTCGTGCGCGCAGGAATGCACAGCAGGCCGAAGGGGAACATGCACCACAATATCATAGTGCCGATATAGTCCCACACGGGTTCGCATAGCTCCGCCAACTCTGTCGGAAAGAGGGCACAATGTATCAGTATGCCTGCCAGCGTGAGCCCGCCGCACACTGCCAGAAATCGCAGCACGAAGCGCCGCCGCGGTGCCACACAGGCAGGCGGTGGCTCGGCGGGTGCCGGTGGCTGCGGCTCAGGGTGGGGGAATGGCTGCGGGGCGGGTATGTTCAGTTTGCGGGGGGCGGGTGTTTTCATGGGGTGGGTTTATTTCATGATATAGCGGCTCACCATAAAGGTGATAATCCATAACAGGGTGTAGAGCGCAACGGCTACCAGAGCTACATAACAGCTCGCGGTTATATAGGTCAGCATGGCGAGTGGCGTAACCGGCCTGGCGCAGAGCAGGCATGAGCTCACGACCGTGAGCAGCATAAGCACGGCGCCTGTCAGCCGAAGTATACGCCCTGCGTGGCGGTGCTCCGGTATGAGCGGCACCAAAAAGGGGAGGGGTAATATCAGCGTGGATTCCACGAGGGCAACGGCGGCTCTTGTCCCGGTGCATTGCCCCCCGAAGCGATACCAGGCTACGGCATAGCTTGCACACATCAACAGGGCACAGATTCCCACGCTCCACAGGATGAGGCGGCGGTGGGGAGATTTCTGTTCCGTACGGTCAGTGGGGGTGTTGTTCATGGTCGGGCTTTACGTTGTTCCAATCGGGCGAAGATGATACAGAGTTCGTAGAGGACATACATGGGCAGGGCCATGATGAACATGGTGGCAGGGTCGGGTGCGGGCGCAAGGAAGAGGGCCGCAGCAAAACAGGCGATGAGTGCATAGCCACGCGTTACCTTCATGCGCTCGTAGTTCAGTATACCCAGCTTGATGAGCGGCACCACAATGACCGGTAGCTCGAAGACTGCCCCGAACACAAAGATGAGCTTGGCCGCAAAGGTGAGGTAGTAGCCGATGCGCCAGTCGTTCTCAATTCCCATGCCCAGTGAATAGTCATAGAAAAAGCTCAGCACGCGCGGCAATACCGCAAAGTAGGCAAAAGCACTCCCGGCCAGAAACAGGGCTATGCCGAACCCGACACTCTTGTAGAGCAGGCGTTTCTCATGCTCCAGCAGGCCGGGCACAATGAACCGCAGCAGAAAATACATCTGCAGCGGAAACGAGAGAATAAGCCCGCAGAAAAATGACAGTTGCAGCGAGAGCATGAATGCCTCCCCGGGGCGGAAGGCGCCCATGAGCTTGAGCGCAGCGCGCCCTTGCCCTTCTTTCAGCTCCGCACCGGCGGCATGCAGAGCCAGGGCAAGTGCGCGTTGCATGTCGTCAGCAGCGCTGCTGCTCAGATAACTTGCCTGTTCTGTAGAGGGTAGCAGGGTGGCAGCATGCAGTAAGGGTACGACATCAGCCAATTTCTGCACCTCCGGGGTGAAGTGTTGCTCCAGTTCTCTGCGTGCGGCAGAGTGTAGATTCGGGCGTAGGGCCGACAGGCTTTTGGCATTTATCCAGTCTGTAGCTGATATGCCATGGGGCAGGTGGCTGCGCTCATGCTCAGTCCATACCTGTTCAACTGGTTGGCGCAGCACATTCATCACGCTGTCCGAAAAACCGAAACAGAGTATCATGGCTGCCAACAGGGTGAGAGCCATGTTGATAATGGTGCTGCGGAGTGCCTCCAGGTGGTCGATGATGCTCATGGCGGCAACGTCGTCGGAAACATTGTCGCTCTGCCACTGTTCGCGCACGCGCAATATCTGCCGCAGCCAGAACATAAGGGAAAATTACTGGTAGATGTCGATGCCCAGGCGAGCCAAATCCCCAAGCGAAATGGCACAGGGATCGGGCGCTACCCAGTGACCCGGTTCTATTTCCACAGGAGTGAGATCCAGTCCGTAGGTGGCTTCGAGATAGGGGTGGTTGATACGGCGACCGAAGGCGCTGCCGGGGGGCGGGTCGATGGGGGAGGGTACATCACCGGGCAGCACGGCTGAATGGTTGATGTGGGTGGGGTCGGGCATGGGAATGGCCGAGATAAGGGCGCGTGTGTATGCGTGCCGTGGGTCGTGGTAGATGAGGTCGCTCTCTCCCATTTCTACTATCTTGCCCAGGTACATCACGGCCACCCGGTCTGCCATGTGCCGCACGACAGATAAATCGTGCGAGATGAACAGGTAGGCCAGTCCCAGTTCCTTCTGCAAATCCAGCAGCAGGTTGAGCACCTGTGACTGTACCGATACGTCGAGAGCACTCACCGGTTCATCGAGCACAAGCAGCTTGGGGCTCTGTGCCAGAGCTCGCGCTATACCGATGCGCTGGCGTTGCCCACCGGAAAATTCGTGCGGGAATTTATCTGCCGCCGTGCGCGGTAGCCCTACGAGGTCCAGCAGGGTGTTAACTCGTTCGCGGCGGAATTGGCGGTTGCCGGTACCTTGTATATCCAGCGGTTCTGACAATATGTGCCGCACTATCATTCGCGGGTCGAGAGAGGCCGCCGGATCCTGGAAAACTATCTGCACGCTGCGGCGCAACTGCCCCAGGTTCCACTGGGCGCGGTGGGTAACATCCCGCCCCTGCAGGCGTATGCAGCCACCGGTGGGCTCAATCAGTCGCACGATACAGCGACCTATGGTGCTTTTGCCGCAGCCACTCTCCCCCACCAGCCCCAGGGTTTCACCCGGGGCAATGGAGAAACTGACCTCATCTACCGCCTTAATCACACTCTTCCGGCGGCTCAGCAGGTTGTCGCGCACAGGAAAGTGCATGCTGAGCTTGTAAACCTCGAGTATGTTCTGCGTGTCTGCAGCCATGATGGGCGGAAATCAATAATCGCGGTTGAGCAGATAGTCGCTGATGGCCAGCAGGGCCTCCCGACGCTCGGGCGGGAACACGGTCAGCGCAGCGCGACCTTCCTCTGTCAGTGCACGGGCTTCGGCGCGGGCGGCATCCATTCCCACAAGAGCCGGATATGTGGCTTTCGCTACGGCGGCATCCTTGCCGATGCTCTTGCCGAGTACCTCCGGCGTGGAGGTGATATCGAGTATGTCGTCGATAATCTGGAAGGCCAGCCCCAGACAGCGCCCGTATGTGCTCAGGGCTGTCAGCTGCTCATCGCTTGCACCGGCTGCCATGGCACCCAGGCGGATGGAGGCGAGGATGAGGGCGGTGGTTTTGCCGTTGTGAATGGCGCGCAGCTCTTCTACGTTCAGCCTGCGCCCCTCGCCCTCCAAATCGAGTACCTGCCCGCCTACCAGCGTGCGGCTACCGGTCTGGTAGGCCAGCTCCGCAACGTAATCGCGCACGTTGTAACGCTCGTTGGTCGGCACTTGTGCCAGCATGGCGAAAGCCTCCGTCAGCAGGGCATCGCCTGCAAGTATGGCCACACCCTCACCGAATACCTTGTGATTGGTGGGGCGACCGCGGCGCAGGTCGTCGTTGTCCATACTGGGCAGGTCATCATGTATCAGCGTGTAGGTGTGCAGAACCTCCACCGCGCAGGCGGCGTTCAGCGCGGGGGTGGCATCTCCGCATATGGCTCGGGCGGCCTCC
The DNA here is from genome assembly GCA_045592685.1 of Akkermansia sp. Taxonomy (GTDB): domain Bacteria; phylum Verrucomicrobiota; class Verrucomicrobiia; order Verrucomicrobiales; family Akkermansiaceae; genus Akkermansia. Next base: position 36,317 of record JAZNVF010000031.1, read on the forward strand.
AGACAGAGCAGGGGGCGTATACGCTTGCCGCCGGCAAACACGCTGTAGCGCATAGCTTTGTGCAGGGTGACGGGGGATACATCTTCACCGGGCAGCAGCTCATTGAGTCTGCTCTCTGTCAGCTTTACGCCGTTGGCGATGAGTTCTTTGATATCCATGGCAGGGAGAAAAGCGCGTTTACTTGCCCTTGACGAGCAGCTCGGCAATCTGCACGGCATTCAGTGCGGCACCCTTGCGAACCTGGTCGCCCACCACCCACAGGTTCAGGGCGTTGTCGACAGCCAGGTCTTTGCGAATGCGACCGACGTAGCAGGTGTCGCCGTTGGTAGAATCGAGCGGGGTGGGCCATACGCCGGCTGCGGGGTCATCCATGAGTGCCACTCCCGGCTTACCCTCGTAGCAGGCCCGGGCACCCTCTACATCCACCGGTTGTTCGAACTGAGCCACGCAGGAGATGGAGTGACTGCGGTACACCGGCACACGTACACAGGTGCAGGTGACTTTCAGTTCGGGCAGGTTCATAATTTTGCGGCCTTCGTTGAGCATCTTGAGTTCCTCCTTGGTGTAGCCGGTGTCGGTGAACTTGTCAATCTGCGGCAGCACGTTGAAGGCTATCTGGCGAGGGTAGGTGGAAATCTCTACCGGGTGGCCGTTGGAGATGGCGCGCACCTGGTTCTCCAGCTCGGTGATACCGTGCTGACCACTGCCGCTTACGGCCTGATAGCTGCTGGCAATGATGGTCTTGAGTCCGTATTTCTGGTGCAGGGGGAACAGAGCCATCAGGGTGATGATGGTGGTGCAGTTCGGATTGGCAATGATGTTGCGGGGGTGATTGAAAGCTGCCTCGGGGTTAATTTCCGGCACGACAAGGGGGACGTCGGCATCCTGGCGGAAGGCCGAGGAGTTGTCCACCACCACACAACCGGCGGCTCCGGCGATAGGGGCGTATTCGCGCGAGATGTCGCCACCGGCGGCAAAGAGTGCCAGGTCAACATCGGTGAAGGAGTCTTTCGTGAGCTCTTCGACAGTGAGCATCTCGCTGCGGAAGGCTACCTGTTTACCGGCAGAGCGTTTCGAAGCCAGAAGTTTGAGAGAGGCCAGCGGGAAGTTGCGGCTCTCAAGGCAGGAAAGAAGCTCAACGCCTACCGCACCGGTGGCGCCGACGATTGCGACTCGGGGATTTGTCATCATGTGTCGATTTCTGGTTTCTGAGTTCTGCGGTGTTGCACCTCTGTTCTCCGGGTGCACCCGCGTTATTATAGCGCATTTACCATGAATGGCAAGCCAAAACAGCAGACGACAGACTGCGAATTGGCGTTTTTGCTCAATAAAATCGCTTGCCTGCCCGGCAAAGGAGTGGTAGAATGACGTGCAGTCCATGTTACAGTTGATCATTAATTCATTTCTGTCGACCATTCCGGTTTTTGTTTTTTTTGCCGTAGGGTTCTGGTTGAGGCATAAGAAGGTGATTGAACCCCAGCACGATGCTGTGATAACCCGCCTGGCCATGGATGTGGGGTATCCCTGCCTGATTTTCTTCAACATCATGAAATACATGGTGACGGAGGCAGATGCGCGCATAATTTCATTCGCCTTTTCCGGGCAGGCAATAGCCTGTGGATTTCTCGAAATGGCAATCGGTGTGACGGTGGCCTGGCTGGTGGCGCGCGTGCTGCGGCTGCGTATCGGTACCGGTCTGCGTACATTCACCCTGACAGCTGGGGTGCAGAACTATGCCTTCTTTGTCATCCCCATCGTGCACATGCTCTTCAGTAGCGCGGGTGATCCCTCCATGGGGGTGCTGTTTATACACAACATGGGCTGTGAGCTTTTCGTGTGGAGTGTAGGGGTTATACTGATGTGCGGCGGGCTGGGGAATCTGAGTTTTGCCACTCTGTTCCGTGGCCCTCTGCTTGCGGTGTGTTTCTCTCTGTTGCTGGCCTGGAGCGGACTGGGGCAGTATGTCGCCCTGCCGCCGGTGATGAAGACGACCGAGATGCTCGGTTCCATTGCCACGCCCATCTGCCTGATTATCTTTGGCTGCTCCATGTATGATCTGACCCGCAATTTTACCTGGCAACCCCGCATGCTGGTAGCCGGGCTGGTAGCTCGACTGGTGATTGCTCCGGCCGTTATTCTGCTGGTGGCTTGGGCTTTGCCGGTAGATCCGCTCATCAAGCGTATCATGGTTATTGAGAGCGCTATACCCAGTGCTGTCATTCCTGTCATTATCGCCAAACGGTTTGGCGGTCGCCCCGAAGTCGGCACGCAGATTCTTCTTGCCACAACAGTCTGTTCTTTCATCACTTTACCCGCTTGGCTCACTATAGGTGGTACTTGGGTCGTGGACTTGTTGCCACACTGATTACGGCGCCCTTTCGTAAAAAAATACGGAAAAATGAAATTATTTGCTTGACTTCTGTGCCGGGTAGTGCTAAACTTGCGCCGCACCTTACCAAGGGCGGGATAGCCAAGTGGCCTAAGGCATCGGTTTGCAAAACCGACATTCGTGGGTTCAAATCCCACTCCCGCCTCTGTTGCAAAACGCGCGATGGCAGCTAAAAGCTGTTGTCGCGCCTTTTTTTGTCCGAACAACGGCTCGCTGCTGCTTTTTTCATTGACAAAATGTCAGTAGTGTTGTTGAATATCTGTATGGACAGATTCAGCAGTTTCGTTCTTGCCATGGCATGCGTGCTGGTGCCGGCGGCTTGTCGTTCCGTAGAGCACTCCTACATTACCAGCGTGGCAGATGTACCGCTCAAGACAGCAGACTACAATTCCAATGATTGGGAAGCCTCTCCGCTGCGCGCTAATAACAGGTATCTGCTGCATGGGGCCAATAGCGTCAAGCAGTGCAATGAGCGCCTGGGGGATTACTACTATGTGCGCTGGTATGACGCTGAACCCGATAAGCCGATGAAATTGGTGATGCTGTATACCCAGGCACGCACCGGTGCTACGGTGCTGTCTGCCGTGCATGAGGTGAAAGCACCCCGCGAAGGGAAGGGCTCCCACGTGCACCGATTCACCTTCAACGGGGGAGTTCGCAAGCAACTGGGCGATATTCTTTCCTGGCGAGTGGATTTGTACTATGATGGGCAGCTGCGCGATTCGCGCAAGTCATACCTCTGGCAGGAGCCCTCGATTACCGGTGCTCAGGTGGTGCCTGCCGAAATGGTCGATGGCGTGGTGAAAGACGCCCTCAAGGGGGTACCCAAGACGACTGAAAAACAAAGCCAGTTGGAGGAGGCAACCATCAGCGACCCGGTGACCGGTGTGCAGGTGTACCTCTGACAGGTACAGACTGCACCCACATAGCAGCTTCAGAATCAATACAAACCCCGGTGTGATACGCCGGGGTTTGTTCTGTACGACCGACGCGATATGCGCACTGCGGTGAAAGTCCGCGAGGAGCCGCGATGATGCGGAATCCCAGACCTGAAGAACAACTGCGGGGAGGTAACGAACCGTGGGAAAGGAAGTTCGAGGGGAAATCCCGACTGTACGAATAGGAACTGCATATAAGGCCGGATGGATGGACGAGGTTGCATAGAGTGCCGAAATCCGATACATCATCAAGAGTCCATAAGGTAGATGCAGACGGCGCGGGAGGAAAGTAGCATATTCATATTCGGTGAGAACCTGCTAAGGCCTGAAAGGGTGACGGGGAAGAAACGCCCGGAAGCAGGTAGTCAAGTCGGATCGTAGCCATGTCGTTCTGTGAGCCAAGGAGTTGTTACCAGCAGTTGTCTTCCTAAGACCGCTTGGCCTCCGACTTGTCGGGATTTCCCCTCGAACTTCCTTTCCCACGGTTTGTTACCTCCCCGCAGTTGTTCTTCAGGTCTGGGATTCCGCATCATCGCGGCTCCGCGCGGACTTTCACCGCAGTGAAGTCGGATCGTAGCCATGTCGTTCTGTGAGCCAA
>JAZNVF010000032.1:0-11680 GCA_045592685.1 Akkermansia sp.
CTTTGCGTAGAAAACGAAAGCACGCAGCATGGAATACTCGTGTCTTGGAACGTATTATGCTCGGCATTGAAGAGGAAATGCGTTGAGTTATTTCTGCATTTTCATGCCTGTGTCATATTTCAAATGCGTCTGCCCTGATATTTCGTACTTTCCCCTTGTCTTTATGAGCAGACTGTGTTATAACGGGTGCCATCTATGAAAAACGCCCTGATTACCCTGATTGTCCTTTTCTTCGGAGCCATAACATCCACGGCAAATGAAGAGCTCGGGTTCATCATTGAACCGGGAGCCTCATTGAGCCCCAGGAATATCCCCTACCCCACTCCCACGCAAGAGGTGATAGAGGGCGCCGAAAAACAGTTTGCTCTCGCCGAAGACCAGCTCCGGCAAGGCATAACTGACCAAGATTCTGTCTACACGGTTCACCTGAAACTGCTGCACCTGCAACTGGCTGCGGAAGGTGTAAAGGAAAAAGACCGCCTGGCGACCTACAGCAATATAAGCAAGGTCACAGCAGAACGCGCAAAACTCGTCAAAGCCCGCCATAAACAAGGAATGGCCAGCACCGCAGATATGCTTACCACCAAAGCGCAGGCTGCCTGGGCGCGAGCCAATCTCAGCTACAGTGCCGATAATACCGCTTACGAACAAAATCTGGTAATAGCTCATACCGCACTGACTGCGCTGGTGAAAGAATACGAGAAAGGCTACCGCCAGGGACTGGTCGGGTATGAAGCAGGTCTGCTGGCAGAAATTGCTCTGGGTGAGGTTGAGGTATTGCAGCTCTACTGGAAAAAAAATCGCCACACAGCCGCCAAACGCACCCAGGCAAACTACGACAAATTAGTCAAACTCTGCGACAATCGAGCAAAAAACGCCCCACAAACCAGGAAACATGCAGCCCACGCCCGAATCGCAGCCGCGACATTCGCCCGGGAGTGCGCACTGCACCTCTCCAAAGACCCGGCTGCAACACGCCGCGCACAGAAGCAGCTGTGCACCGCTCTCGGCTCTCTGCAGCAGCTCTGTACCCAGGACTATGGGGCCGGCCTGTGCACCATGACAGAACTGAACGCAGTATCTGCCAGGCTCGCTGCCGAATGGCAAAAACTGCAATCCCTCAGCAACAAATGATGTAACAGAGAGCCCTGGTGCCCATGCAATAAGATTTGCAGCAGACTGCGAGCAGTTGAAGCCGGTTATACCGCAAGGGACGGAGGTTCGCCCGCTAAGAGTCAGCTTCGTGCTGCCACTGGCAAAACCCGGCAGCCCATTCAAGGGCAAAATTCTGAGCATCAGAGTGCTGCAATATAGCAAGAAAATACAGCTTTCCGCCAAAAGGCATCGGCTCTGCCCCGACAAAGGGCAGAGCCGATTCGTTTTCTGCATCAAAAAGGTGAGGTAATATCCCCCGGTATATCAGGAGCCTAAATCTGGCGCAAAGTAAAGGGAGACAGACCACTAGCCAGGGGCGGGAGCTCGCCGTTAAGGTAACTGAGCACTTTATAAATCAGCAGAGAGGTTTTGTTACTGAACTGAGCCTCATCGGTGAGCAGATAACTCATGAGAACCCAGGCCGGGGTCAGACCATTGCGGTACTGCTCTGCCTGCACATGGAACGAGCGCACTCCCTGTGCATAAAGGTCTTGCAACTCACGTCGAGAGAATGTGTTACCCTGCGTAGCAGGCGGGCTCAGCAGTGCGTCGGTTTGCTCTCTGAGCTGTACCTTATAGTTGAAATCATAAGGGCGCACCCGCATCTGCGCCAACAACAGCAGCGCCTGAGCATGAGCAGCACGACTGCCACGACGACAAAGGTCATTCACTACCACAGTGCAGCGCTCAGGTGCACTGAGTGCGGACACCAAGCCTTCGCGCCGCAAACTGCCGGGGTAGAGCTGTACCTCCCGGTAAATTTCCAGCAAGCGGTTAATGAAGTCGGCGTCGGGTTCCCCCTGCTCGCACACACTGCGATTCATGTGAGCGACCAATCGAAGTTTGGGGAATTGGCGGCGCAGCACGAAAGCCACACGGTCATCCGCCACAGCCACGGAATTCAGACCGGTAGGGTTATGGCGCAGCAGCTCGTCCACCAGAAACAGACCGAAAGCATCCTCTACCATAGCCTTTGCCACATAAGGATTGTCAAAACTGAGACAAAGCGGCTGTCGCAGGCGATCAGTTTCTCCCAGCAAGCGCATGTATGCCGTGGGAGAGGTCATGCTACGCTGCACTGACCAATCCAGCGACCAGGCACAGGCAGGGCTGAGGTGCAAAGCACGCAAACTACGTATACCCTTCATCTCTTTGCTTATACCCTCGCAAAGCTGCAACATGGTATACCCATGCAGCAAACCGCCCCCCACGCTCCAGAGTGCGTGGGGAAGGTAATCTTGTGTCAGAAAATCGGTGTTCATACCTCAGTTGTAAGCGGAGTGAAAGTCTCAAGAAAAGCGGTGGACAGGTTCAGCCACAGCGGGTCAAAGTCATGGGCAGCAGGCAATATGAAGCGCAGCAGGTCATTGATAAGCGGCAGGGCGTTCGGGTGGGCACGCCCCTGCAGTTTGAATTTGCGGAACCCCATCTCATACAGGCGGTCAATCTCGGGCGTGCTCAGAGCGGCTACCCCCACCCGGGGGTCGGTAAGCATAGCGTTCAGATTGCTGCAACCGTTGCGTTCCAGCGCCTTGTAGAATTTGGTAGTATCGTAGCCGTCGATATCATACGCCTGTTCGGCCATGGTGGTGTAGTGGTAGGCACGCATAGGGCAGTTGCGCATACAATATTCATTCAATATGAGCTCGTAGCGCCCCTTATCCTCCAACTTCTCCAACAGTTCCCAGTTCACGACATCATCCGGGTGAATCATCACCTTGTCATATCGCTCAGCCAGCCGCAGGTACGAATCGAGCTTCCCTTTGCCGCCATCGCATGTGATACGCAGAATCGAAGACACTGTACCCAGTTGCGGATAGTTCGTTTTCACGTGGGCGTATAGCGGGTCAGAGCCGATAATGACGGCATGTCGCACGCGGGGGGTAGACTGCGCTGCAAAAAAACTCAACAAGCGGTTGCCAAGCATGTTCTTCATATCTTCCTCCCGCAGCAGGGGATTGGTAAACGTAAGGTCCACAGGTATGCCGCGCTTCACATAACCGGCAGCAGCCGTATTGATTTCCGTGTCGTTTCGCTGCAACATGCTCAGCACTCGCCCGCAGTTCCAGCGAAACAATGGCGAGCCATGCACGACCGCAAATGGAGAATAGCCCAACTGCGACCGACAGAAATCATGAAAATGCAGCAGCACGGCATCCTTCGCAAACGCACCCGAGACATCCCATTCTGCCTCAGGCCACCTCATCTTGTCGCGCATATTCATCATTGCCCCCACAATCTACCATCCCATAGCACAAAGGTCAAGCGGGAATTCAAGTCGCACAGTCGGGCTTCGCGCTTGCAGCACCGCTGATTTTCTGCTAGACTCAACAGCGATGGGCAATGGAGCAGCAGAACATACACACACGGCATGGCACATGCGGGTGGCTCTGCTGTGTACACTCGTGGCGCTGTGGGGGCTGGGGTGGAGTGCCTGGCGCATAGCAAGCGAAGGTGTGGGAGTACTGGGGGTGAACAACTCCGTGCCCTGGGGGTGGGATATCGTGAACTTCGTCTATTGGATAGGTCTGGGGCATGCGGGCACGCTCATATCTGCTGTGCTGCTGGTAACCGGCAAGAACTGGCGCAGTGAGATTGCCCGACAGGCCGAATTGATGACCCTGTGTGCCGTGTGCACGGCAGCAGTATACCCGCTGGTACATGTGGGGCGAGCCTGGATGCTGTGGCAAATGGCTCCACTGCCCATGGCCGGCGGAGTATGGCCAAACCTGAGTTCAGCTCTTGTTTGGGATTGTGCAGCCATCACGAGCTACCTGTTGCTCTCGGTTGGTTTCTGGCTGGTGGGCATGTGGGGGGAACATGGTCCGGCAGAACTGCGGCCGGTGTGGGGGCGATGTTGCATGCTCATGGCAGCCATGCTCACGCCGCTGGTAGTCACGGTTCACAGTGTGGTAGGTTGCGATTTTGCACTCACACAACGATGGTTTGAACCCGTCACCCCGCCGTATTTCGTAGGCGGAGCCCTGCTCTCAGGTCTGGCCGCCGTGCAACTCATCGCCTTGTGCCGCAGTTGCAGCGAACAGCTGATAGACAAACTTTCGCAGCTGACCCTGGGACTGAGCTGCGCCATGGGATTGCTCTACGGACTTGAGCTACTGCGCAATCCCGCACACTGGGGGAGAGATTATGCCCTGATTCTGGCGCTGAATGTGGGTTTACCAGCTCTGTACTGGTGGCCGGGGCTGCGCCATAACAGAATCGTGGCAGCAGCCATCAGCTCCGCTGTATTGCTCGGCATGTGGTTGGAGCGCCTGCATATCGTCGTAGGGCGCTCCATCGCCCAAACCGGTGGCAACTATAGCCCCACGGAGGTCGACATAGCCATGTTACTCGGCGGGATAGGACTTTTTCTCGCGCTTTACCTGAGCATATCCGCCCGCATGCCGACAGAAAAACTCGACCCCGCCCCATACGCGGCACAGCCCTGCCCCTCGCGGCCGGAAGTATGGGCAGCGGCAGGAGCGGCGAGCGGCTTGCTGTTATGCGTGCTGTGGGCTCTGCTGACCCAGTGGGCCGACACCGCCGGAGCGCTCAGTTCCCACCCGCACGGCTGGGCATACTGGTGGCCCCCCATGCTCGTCTGCACTCTGCTGGGTGGCGGTGCCGCTACCTTCATTCATTTTCTCTACCACTATCACCGCCGCACATGAAGTATATCATTTACAGCGTCGTGTTTATCGGCCTGGCGCTTGCACTGTGGCGCACTCAGTTTGACCGCAGCGGACAACCGCCCCTGCTGATAGCAGACTCCCACATCAAGCCCTCCCCCTACCCCATACGCCCGCACCCCGCAGCTACCGTGCCGCTGGGGGAGGAACCCTGTACCCCCACCACCCCGGCGACCGAGCTCTACACCGCCCATTGCGCGCACTGCCATAGCAGCAACGGCGACGGTCTCAGCTACGTGAGCAGTTACCCCGGCATGCCCGCCGTAGGCAATCTTCAAACAAGCGAACGCTCAGCAGATGAACTGCGTCTCATCATCGATGACGGTCGCGGTGCCATGCCCGCCCACCGCCACCGCCTGCGCGCAGCCGACCGAGCAGCCCTCACCGACTACGTCATCACCATACGCCCCCACTGACCATGAACCGCAAACGCATCTTTCTCGCCCTGCTCGTCCTCTTTCTGCTGCTGATTACCATGGCCAATCAGCACGTGCAGAACCCCGCCGCCCTTATGGGCAATACCCGAGTACTGGGCAGCATACCCCTGTGGCAGCTCCACAATGTGCTGCCGGCCGGCATCTTTGCCGCCGGAGTAAGTGCAGTAGCTCTGGGTATGGGGGCAGAGTTCTGGCGTGCGCTGCTGCCACTGTGCGGTGCAGGCTGGGCGCCGCACGGTCCGCTCAGCCGCATGGCAGATGCCGGGCTGTGGTGCGGATGGATTACTCTGGCAGCCTGTATCACCGCGCTGGGTTGTGTATTCCCCTGGTCAGTCGGAGCCCCGGGAGCTTACGGCCCCGGACTCAGTGAAACCACATTCTTCGACATTGCACACTATCGGCTTGTGCTGCAAATCGGGGGTGGCTGCATGATATTGTGCCGCATACTGGCGCTGAAGCTGCGGGAGCGCGCCGCACTGCCCATCGCCGTGCTGGTAGCCGCCCTCGCGCTGGTGTGTGGGCAGTTCTGGTGTCAGGCCCACCCCATCAGCTATTTCAGCATCTGCCTACTGCTCCCCTGGGGGGTACTTCTCGTATGGCTACCCTCCCGCCTCTGCCGGCAAATGTACTACATGACCCTCGCAGCAATAGCCATCGCGCTCTACGGCATCGGCTTCTCCACCACCATCGGCACCTATGTCATCGCCCCCGCTACCTTTCAGGACTACACCATGGTGAATGCACTGCTGCTGCTCGGGGTACTGCTGCTGTGCCTGGCTCTGCGGCCGGTTGTACTGCGCAGCACATGGATGCAGCGCACGGTGGGGCTGCTGCTGCTCATTTGCTCCCTGCACGCTCTGTGGCACCTGGTAGCAAGCGGGGCTGCCGGGGAGCGACTGAGCGAACTCCTACCGCTGTCAGCAGGTTGTTATTGTGCCCCGCTGCTGTGCCTCTGCGGGCTCCTTGCCACGCGACTGTGGAGCACAACCCCGCAGAAATCACCCGAAATCAGCGAAAATTAACGCCAATCTGCATTCCGTGATTGCAATCACACTCAAAATAAAGTAGAATGTCGCCAGTAGTTTTACCATTTTCACACCACATACTTACTATTTATGGCAGCACCTAAACTCAAAGTCAATGCACCGGCCGCAGGCGCACGCCCCAAACTGGCTGTTGCAGCCGCTCCCGCCGCCCGAGTGAAACTCAGCGCCGGCTCCGCCCCAACCAAGCGCCCCGCGCTCAAGGGTGCCGATGGCAAAGCCATCACCCCCAAACCCGCTCCAGCTCCTGCTCCGGAACCCGAGGTCGCCGTGGTAACTCCGCCCGCTGCAACCCCGACTCCCGAACCTGCTCCCTCCCCGGCTCCGACCCCCGTGGTTGAAGAGGTACCGACCTCTGTCGCAGAACCCGAACCCACCACCGAAACAGCCGTAATCGACGAAGCCGCAGCTGCAGCTCAGGCCGAATACGAGCGCCAAATGGAGGAGTACAACCGCCAGATGGAGGAGTACAACCGCCAGATGGCCGCCTACGAAGCCCAGCAGAAAGCCGAAGCCGCAGCCGCAGCTGCTGCCGAGACAGCAGCCCCTGCACCGGAACCTGCCGCCGAACCAGCACCCGAGCCCGTCGTAGAAACCGCCCCTGCTCCTGCTGCTGCTGCCCCCAAGGCTAAAAAGCCCGCTGCCGCCAAGCCCGCTGCCGCCAAAAAGAAAGCAGCCCCGGCTCCCACAAGCGAGGAGGACGCCGAAGAAGAACGCCTGAGCGCCCGCGACGCCTACCTGCAACAGCTGCAAACCATGGCCGAGAAAAAGCCCTTCCACAAGACCCCGGGCTTCTACATCGGTATCGGTCTGCTGGTGGCCATTGGTGCCGGCTGTTTCGCCTACGTCAGCAAGTCCAATGCCGAACAGGCTGCCATCAAAGCCCGCGTGGACGCCACCAACGCCATCCTCCAGCGTGCTGCCGAAATCAACAAGCTGCAAATTGAAACCTACGCCGATGCCCAGGCCAAGGGCGTGGACGTCAAGTGCAGCAAAGAAGACGCCCAGTGCTTGCTCGACATGGTGGTCAACCCCTTTGCCAAGGACGAGTACGGTCGCCCGGCCTACGGTAACAACCCCATACCAACCGCTCAGCTCGCCTGCCTGCTGCTCGCCGTTGCCTCTGAGATGGATCCCACCATCGACAACCTCATCTTCAGCACGCTCGACAAAAATGCCGCCAATATGGACGCCGACCTGTTCCATACCCTCGTACAGCGCATGGCCGTATCGAACAACAAAGGCATTAACAGCAAGTTCCGCAAGCTCGCCGACAGCGTCTCCCAGAAACCCAAGTGGCCCAAGAAAACTCAGGTGCTCTCCTACATCTGGGAAAGCATGGGGCTGCGCGTCTCCGAAAAAGACATCCCCGATATCATCGGACTGCTCAAGAGTGATGACCTCGAAGGCACCTTGGCAGATGCTCTCGTGGTCTGCCTGAACAACATCATCACCATGGAAGAAAACATGGAAAAACGCCAGGAAATCGGTGACCGGATTTTCGACGCTCTTCCCGAAAAATACCGCAAAAACATGCAGGGGCCGCTCGGCCGCGCCTGCTCGCCCAAGGCTCTCGCATTCTACAAGGGCGAGTGCGAATCCCCCGACAAGTGGCACGATTCCAGCGGCTTCTTCGCCAACTATTACAGTGATGACATCATCCCCTATCTGCTTGAACTCAAAGCCAAAGCTCAGCAGATGATAGACGAGGCCGGTGACGAAAAGACGGCTGCCCGCAAGGCTGCGGAGGACTCCATGCGCGCCATAGAGTTCATGCTGTCCGGCGTGGTGAAGCAGAACCGCCCCCGTGAGGTAGCAGAGGCAGAAAAACTCATTGCCCTGATTTACGACAAGCTCGATGTTCCCGCCGATGCCTCGGATGAAGACCTCGAGGCCAGCTACAAGCAGAAAGCCGGTCTCGTCCGTGCCCTCAGCAGCATGAATGACCACCCCTGGGTTGTTGCCATGCTCAACAAGCTCTACGACGATAGCGATGCCGAAATCTCCATGGCTGCCAAGAAAGCTCTCGAACAGGTGAAGAAGAACACCGCTGACGACGCTTCGTTGCACTCCAACTACAAAGCCCGCCAGCAGCAGAAATAAGCAACCATTCTCTCACTCTCCGGTGCAGACTTACTACCGGAATTTTCAAACGCCCGGCCCTACTCGGCCGGGCGTTTTCTGGCATAATGACCAAAAAAAATCATTTTAGGCTTGCAATACGCCATTTTTTGTGTAAAATTGCGCCGTCAACACGACATCGAGCTGTAGCGCAGGCTGGTAGCGCGCTTCGTTCGGGACGAAGAGGTCGCAGGTTCGAATCCTGTCAGCTCGACTCTCAAAACCCGCAGATTGTTGCCGGAGCAAAGGCAACGCGTTGATTGGTGCGGTAACCGCTGCAAATTGAGCAAGCGGTGGCATATCAGGCAACAGTGCGGGTTCTGCGCCACTGTGCCCCGTGCTCGGTACGCCTTACTCAGGTAGTCTTTTCTATCACCCACATACCTCAGCATTATGTCAGGTCATAATAAATGGTCCAAGATTAAGTTCACGAAGGCAGCAGCCGACGCGAAGAAAGGCAAAATATTCGCCCGTTACTCACACGAAATCACTCTGGCAGCCAAAAGCGGCGGCGGTGATGTAGACACAAACCCACGCCTGCGCGCCGCCATCGAAGGCGCCAAGGCCGCCTCCATGCCCAAGGATAACATCGACCGTGCTGTCAAGAAGGGCACCGGCGAACTGCAGGGCGAGACCATTCAGGAGGTCACCTACGAGGGCTACGGCCCCGCCGGCACCGCTTTCATCGTTGAGGTTGCAACCGACAACACCAACCGCTGCTCCTCTGAAATCCGCACCATTTTCTCCAAAAACGGCGGCAACATGGGCACCCCCGGTTCCGTGGCTTATCAGTTCGACCGCAAAGGCGAAGTGACAGTCAACGACCCCGCTCTTGATGAAGATGCAGCCATGGAACTCGCCATGGACTGCGGGGCAGACGAATTCGAAGAGGGTGAAAACGAGGGCGAGTGGGCCTTCATCTGCGGGCCGACCGATGTACAGGCCGTGTCAGAGGCCCTGACCGCCGCAGGAAAGAGCGTGACCAGCATGAAGCTCGTCTCCATCGCGCAAAATCCCACAGACATCACCGACGTGGAAACCGCGCGCAAAATCATGCGACTCTTCGAGCGACTGGACGACTACGATGATACCATGAACGTATTCTCCAACTTTGAAATCGCCGAGGAGATACTCGAGCAGCTGTAAAAATCCCAAGACAGCAAGCTCGCCCCTCACTTACTATAACGGCGGGCGGTACTGCAACAGACCGCCCGTCGCTTTTCTTTCCCACCTCTGATAACAATTTTTGATTTGCTACCGCAGTATGTGCGCCATGGATGACAACAAACGCCCCGCGCGGCCCCGATTTATCCGAAACAATCGGTCGTCAAACGACCATACTCACGGCCAGTCTTCCCGTCCCCGCCGTGACCACCAGGGCAACCGCAGTGAGTACCCCATGCGTAATCAGCGGCAGCAGCAAAACCGCCCCAAGCGCGAAAAAATCGAGCCCATACCCAAAACCGGTCGCGCCTACGTTCCCGTAGGTGAGCCGGCAGAGCTCACCGGTCTGCTGGAAATCACCCCCAAGGGCTTCGGGTTCATCCGCGTGCAAGAGAACAACTGGGCCCCGTCGAACCAGGCCGTCTATGTGCCGGCCGACATCATCGCCCAGCACCACCTGCGCCCCTATGTTCAGGTGACCGGCATGGCACAGCGCTACGAGCGCGGCCACCAGCTCACCACCGTAACCGCCGTCAACGGTCTCCCCCCCGAAGAAGCAGCCAACGCCCCCCACTTCGACGACCTAAAAGCTGTCAACCCCAGCCAGCGTCTCGCTTTCGAGACCGACGCCAAACACTTCACCACCCGCACACTCGACATGGTAGCCCCCGTGGCACGCGGTCAGCGCGGACTCATCGTTGCCCCGCCCCGCACCGGCAAAACCACCCTGTTGATGGATATTGCCAAGGGAGCCATGCAGAACTACAGAGAAGAACTGCACCTGATGGTGCTACTGGTCGATGAACGCCCGGAAGAAGTCACCGAGTTCAGCCGTGAGCTGCCCGGTGCAGAAATCTTTGCCTCGAGCAACGACAGCGGGGTAAAAGAGCACTGCCGCATGGCAGAAATGTGTATTGAGCGCGCCAAGAGACTGGTTGAAAACGGCCGCCATGTGCTCATACTCATGGACTCCATCACCCGCCTGGCCCGCGCTTACAACAACGCCGATCGCGGCAGCGGGCGCACCATGAGTGGCGGTATCGATGCCCGCGCACTCGAAACACCCCGCCGACTTTTTGCCGCCGCCCGCAACACCCGCACTGCCGGCTCACTCACCATTCTCGCCACCGCCCTCATCGAAACCAACAGCCGTATGGATGAACTCATCTTCCAGGAGTTCAAGGGCACCGGTAACATGGAACTCGTGCTCAGTCGCCGCATTGCACAAATGTACGTCTACCCAGCCGTCGACATCAACAAGAGCGGCACCCGCCGAGAGGAACTCATACTCCCTGAGTGGATGCTCACCAAGATTCAGCTCATCCGCCGCGCGCTTGCCAACCACAAGCCGGAGGAAGCCATGGAGCGCCTGCTCTTCTTCATGCGTAAGTTCCCGAACAACGCGCAGATGCTCATGGGAATCAAATCCCGCGGCTGATTGCCCCCCCCGACTGCCCAACTACCCCACACCACCATGGAAGCCCTGCTCAGATTGGTAGTTGAGTTCATTGCAGAGCTTCTTCGCGGAATAGCAGAAGCCGTCGTGCGCTTCGATGCGCCGCCCCGCCTTACCCCGACACAGCGTGCCGCCCTGCACAACCGCACCGCCCCATGGCGAATCACCGCGCTGACAGTCACCATCACCTACGGGCTGTGGCTCACTGTGCTGATTACAGGCGTATGCATGGCACCTCAGCTCCCGCTGCCGGCATTCACCTGCGTGGTTCTGGGAGTGCTGAGCTATCTGGCAGCGATTGGGGGCGCAATCGCCCTGTTCTGCCTGCTGAGCCGCCGGCACTGCTTTGGCGACTTTCATGCAGCTGTCGGGCTGGTAATAGAGCTGGGGCCGCGCGGCTTCGCCCTTGCCCTGGCTCTGCTGCACGGGCTGCTGCTGTTCATCGCCCTCATGGCAGCTGCGGAATAAGGCACAAATCGTGTAGGGGGCTTTCGCCCCCTCACACACCACCGTACGTGCCTTTTATGGCATACGGCGGTTTCTCGGCGTGTGTTTAGTCCCGGAACTACGATTCCTGCCGCAACTCTTTATCTCTCCTCGTCAGATACCCTGACA
>JAZNVF010000033.1:0-14285 GCA_045592685.1 Akkermansia sp.
TGTGTTTAATAAGATTATACATGCGCATATTATACTATACAATAATCGAAAAAGGAAGCTTAATATATCATATACACAATCATCATACAATTAAACAATGTCATATTATCTCAGTTCAAAATTATTGATATATAATATGAATTTTATGACATGATGAAGTGTCATATTCACCAATGCGTCTGCCCTGGGCGGTGTGGCTGCAGCTTGACATCTGAGTTCGTTTATGCTAGATTTCTTCTGCTATGAAATGGATATCAGTTTTTACTCTTTCGTTGATTTCTCTTCTGCCGCTCAAGGCTTTGGAGATGGAGACGGTTACGGTCACGCCGCAGCAGATGCCGCAGATACCCACACAGGAACTGGTGCAGTTCATGTTGGTGTCTGCCCAGCAGGGCGACCGTGGCGGCATGTATAATCTGGGGCGTTTCTACGCTCAGGGATTGGGAGTAGAGAAGTCGTGGAAGAAAGCTGCCGAGTGGTATCGCCGTGCAGCGGAGAAAGGACTGCCGGAGGCCATGTTTTGTCTGTCGGAGTGTTATGAAAACGGTTGGGGTGTTGAAAAATCGGAGGAAAAGGCTGTAGAGTTGCTCAAACAATCGGCAGAAGGCGGCTTTGTGCTGGCTCAGTTCAACATCGCCATTGCCTACGAAAGCGGAAAGTATGGCTTCGCGGTGCAGTTGCCCGAGGCGGCGAAGTGGTACCGCAAGGCCGCTTTGCAGAAATTCCCGCAGGCTCAGTACCGTATGTACTACCTGTGCCTGCATGGAAAAGGTGTGCCGGAATCTGCCAAACAAGCGGCAGGGTGGTTGCGACTGGCCGCCGGCGGTGGGTTGGCTGAGGCTCAGTATGAGCTGGGGTGTGCTTACCTTATCGGCAAGCTCTTCGAACAATCCGTCAGCGATGCAGTGCGTTATCTCAGACTTGCTGCCGCGCAGGGGCATGCAGATGCTCAGTATGTGCTCGACCAACTTCCTCAGTAAACAGACTCGGTTCTGTTTTCAATCGGAGTATATAAGATTCTGAATTTATGAAGAACTTTCACCTACACCAGCTAATGCAAAACTTCATAAAAAAACTCTTTCTTACATTCTTCATGAACAAAGCTAAATTTTATATAGCAGTTTTCCTCTGTTGTTGTACTGTATTTGTTGTAAGCTTATATGACAAAAATCAGGAACAAGTTGTACAGTCGAAATCTCGCCGGTATTATCTGGATAGCTTCCATTGTCATCTAAATAAAGCCCGGCTTGCACCTTGTAAGTATGTATCAGACAAGTATTTTCCAAGTTTCAAGATTTATGAATATAAACATTATGGCCCTCAAGGGATAAGCGATTTGTGTCTTGAGATTGATCCCGATGCAAGTGACACTCAAATCATTTTATATCTCGCCATGTGCTCTCTTGTTTCGACTTTGCCATTTGAATTAGAAAAAACTCCTCATTTTGATAATTTAGTAACATGGATATATGAATACCTGAGCTATGCGGATTTCAGCATGCAACCATATGATGTTCGTAAAGAAGAAAACGGTGCAGAAATCACATATTATTTCTTCCCAATCGAATCACCTGGCGGTCAGATTCAACCTTTGATTCAATATGAAACAGGATTTGAAAAAACACATTCGAACCGTCCGGAACTACTTTCTGAAGTACTAGATATCGTGAGGGTGTTAGATGTTAATTCCATAAATGAAGGCAAGCCTCAATTTAGAGAAGTTGCCATAACAAGAAATCGGTTCTGGATGCAAGTTAGACAGTTTCTCAGAGGTGTAAAATCCGGAATGATAGAAATAGAAAGGGACATATATTATCTTAAAACAGCTTATGAAACAGAGATTTCTCCTGAAGTGTTTTTAATGCTAAGCGGAGGTTGGTTAAGAACGGGTATACACCACACCTGCCCACATGCGGGATGCTCTAAAAAATTATAAACATTATCTTGTGAAATCTTAATAAGCTTGCCTCCTTTTCTACCCTTTCGAATAAACGTCCATGCCAATGGCGACACTATAGAATGGCAATGAAATAATTTTCTGGATTTTGGTGGATATATCGTTCTCCACCAGGCGTCGCTCATGGCCAAGGCAAAGCCTATGACAGGCCTTCTACTGGGTATAGTAGGACGTGAAATTCGAGCGTTTACCGTGTTGCTTCTCCTTGTGAGCAGTTATGCTAAATAAAGGAAATGGCATAGAATTAAATAGTTTATTCTATGCCATATATTTAATTCTTTAAATTGAAACAGTTAATGATTTGCCGTCGATGGTAGCACTAGAAAGCTCAGAACGGGAGTTGTACTCAAAGGTATCGTTCACTACCTTACCCTGTCGGGCGGTGTTGCGAGCGGAGTTACATGCCGGGGCTGTTTCAGATTTGCTGATAATTTTTATAATACCCGCCCATAAACCGAACAGTGATGAAAGGCAATTTGGCGGCGAGGGTGAGCCGGAGGCGAACGGAAACAAGAGCTCCCCGTCAGAGGGGGCGAAAGAATACAGGCAGGGGCAAGCGAGCATCGGCGAGCGCCGCCCCTGTTAGCGCAAAAAAAAGAATTTGAGCCCCGTGAAACGGTGGTGACAGAAAGGGGTGGCATCAATATTCAGCGAGGCTTTCTGTCGCCGCAGGTTCCCTGGGCTCCATTTATATTTTGACCATAACAGGGGCAGCGCGTGCTGCTCACGCTCACCCCTGCCTGAGCTCTGCCGCTCCGTTTCACGGGGCTTTTCAGTATAGGCTGGCAAATGACCGCTACAAGCGGTCGGCAGCACTATTTCCACTGCCGCCATCAGGCGGTCGACAGGTGTGGTGCTCATCGTCGGCTTACGCCGACGGTGAAATTGCTCGCCCCGCTCGCAGTGAAATTGGCGGCTTGCGCCGCCATTGAAATTATTGCCTGCGGCAATATTGAAATTGCCGTCGCGGAGCGACGGCAGTGTTATTTTTGCCCGACAAATCCCTGTTTGTTCAACGGGGTAGAGTTATCAGCAAATCTGAAACAGACCCGTTTGCCCCGGACGGGGGATGATTCTGCTTGCATTTCGGGAGAAAGCGGGGTAAAATAAGCGCGTCATGAGTAACGCCAAATCCGAACTTCTGCAAATCTTGCTGGCGAAGTCCATCAAGACGGGTCATTTCATTCTCGCCTCCGGCAAGGAGAGCGATTTGTACTGCGACTGCCGCATTACCGCGCTCGATGCCCGCGGTGCCAACCTCATCGGCCAGGTGGGCTGGCAGATGGTGCAGGAGGAGATTCTGCCCCAATTCCCCGAGGCTTGCTCCATCGGCGGTATGACCATGGGTGCCGACCCCATTTCGCTGGCCATCGGCATGTACTCTGCGGACGCCGAGAAACCTCTCTGCGTGTTTACCGTGCGTAAGGAAGCCAAGGATCACGGGCGTGGCAAGCGAATCGAGGGTAACTTTGCTGCCGGTCAGCAGGTGATTGTGGTGGATGATGTGATTACCACCGGCGGCTCCACGCTGAAGGCTATCGACGCCATCGAGGCTGAGGGCGGTAAGGTTGTGGCAGCTCTGGTGCTGGTTGACCGTCAGGAGGGCGGGCGCGAGGCTATTGAGAGCCGCGGCATTCCCGTGTTCCCCATGTTCACGCGTGCCAGCATATTCGGCGATAAATAATCTGCCTGGCAGGCCGAGAGCGTAATCTTTACTATGTTGCCCGTTATTGCCGGTATTGAGGGCACCGTACTGACGGCGCAGGAGCGTGAGTTATTCACGCGCCTGCAGCCGGCGGGGTACATCCTCTTTACCCGCAATATCGTGGATTATGAACTGACGCGCGAGCTGACGGATGAGTTGCGCGCGCTTACCTCGGGGCCGGATGTGCCCATTATTGCCATTGACCAGGAGGGCGGGCGTGTGGTGCGCACGGCTGATATAGAAGTGCGCCACCCCTCGGCTGCCGAACTGGCTGCAACCGGCAGCAGTCATCTCATCACCCAGGCTGCCTGGTACAATGCCCAGTGTCTTTATACTCTGGGAGTGAATACAAACTTTGCTCCGGTGCTGGATATTGGCTCAGAGCGGGCGAATGCTCTGCCGAGTCGTTGCTGGGGCTATGATTCACAGGCTGTCACGACTCATGGCGGCGTGTGGAACCGGGCTCACTTGCGTGCCGGTATCGCTACCTGTGGCAAGCATTTCCCCGGTATGGGGGCGGCTGAGTGCGACCCTCATTTTGATTTGCCGGTGCTGCACGGCAGCTGCGATTCGTTCCTGATGGGGGCAGCCATTCCTTTCAATGCCCTCATGCCGGAGCTGCCTTCGATGATGATAGCGCACCTGCTTATCCCCGAGATTGACCCGCAGCTGCCCACCTCGCTTTCCCCGGCGCTGGTGCAGCACTTCCTGCGCGACAGGCTGGGGTATGAAGGGGTCGTATTTACGGATGATTTGTGCATGGGCGCCATTGCCAAGCGCTACACCCCGGCGGAATCCGCTGCGCTGGCCTTGCGTGCCGGCTGCGATTTGCCGCTTATCTGCCACGATGTTTGCGACCACCTCGCGGCAGCAGCCGAATCTATCCTCCGCCTGCCGCAGCATATCCTGCAGGCGGCGGGGGCTCGTATCGAGCGCTTCCGCATGGGGCTGCATACCCGCCCGCCCATGCCGTTTATTCAATGGCGTGAGTACCTGGCAGATTTGCGCGCATTCAACGAGCGTGTTCCCGCTCTTTCCGGGGCTGCTCCCGGTTCCCCTGTGCAGGATTATTGAGCCCGGGCGAGGGCTTTTCCTGTCAGTATGCGGAGTTTGGGCTTGCGCGCGGGCATGCTTGGTAGTAGAATCTGCCCGTTATGTTCTACATTACTACAGCAATTGATTACACGAACGGTTCACCCCATATCGGGCACGCATACGAGAAGGTCCTGGCGGACGTACTGGCTCGTTGGCACCGAATGTGCGGGGAAGATACCTTCTTGCTGACGGGTGTAGACCAGCACGGCCAGAAAGTGCAGCAGAAGGCCGAGGAGGCCGGTATTTCCCCCCAGGAGTATGCAGACACGGTGACCAAACGCTTTGTCGCACTCTGGGAGCGTCTCGGCATTTCCTACGACGGCTGGGCCGCTACGACGGATGCCCGACACAAGGCCTGCGTGCAGAAAATTCTCACCAATCTGAAAGACAAGGGTTGCCTGTACAAGAAGGCATACAAGGGATTCTACTCCGTGCGACAGGAACAGTTCCTGACGGATAAGGAGCGCGGCGAAGACGGCAATTTCGGTCCCGAGTGGGGACAGGTTATCGAACTGGAAGAGGAGAACTGGTACTTCAACCTCACCGCACATACAGCCTGGCTGAAAGAGTTTGTCACCATACATCCCGATTGTGTAACCCCCGAGTTCCGCCGTCAGGATCTGCTGATGGCTATTGAACGCGCCACAAACGACCTTTGCATTTCCCGCCCGAAAGACCGCCTGAGCTGGGGTATCCCCCTGCCGTTCGACCCTGATTTCGTGACTTACGTCTGGTTCGACGCTCTCATCAACTACATTTCCTTCGCCGGTTATCTGTCTGAGGGTGACCCCTCGCTGCCTGACTTCGGCAAGCTGTGGCCCGCTGCCTGTGAAGTGATTGGTAAGGATATTCTGGTACCCGCTCACGGCATCTACTGGCTGTGCATGCTGCATGCTATGGGCTTTGCGGATGATGAAATGCCGCGTCTGCTCGTACACGGTTGGCTGAATATCAAAGGCGAGAAGATGTCGAAATCTCTCGGTAATATCGTAGACCCGAACGACCTCTGCGATGTGTTCGGCCCCGAAGCCGTGCGCTACTACCTGGTGCGCGATACCAAGACAGGCTACGACAGCGACTACGATGCTGAGCGCATGAAGATGCTTTACAACACCGAGCTTGCCAACGACCTCGGCAACCTGTGCAATCGCTCGCTCAATATGTGCACCCGCTACCTCGGCGGTACGGTGACGGTCGCCGCTGAACCCGCAGCAGATGAACTTTCCGTCGCTTTGCGCGAGAGTATGGCCAGCACCGTGACCCGTTTTTCTGAGTGCATGAACTCATACAACACCTCGGAGGCTCTCGCCGTGCTGAATGCTCATGTCGGCCAGTGCAATGCCTTCATCGAGAAAACTCAGCCCTTTGCGCTTGCCAAGGATGAATCCCGCCTGACCGAGTTGCAGAGCGTTCTGGCGCACCTGCTCGAGAGCTGTGTGCAGGTTGGCTATCTCATCGGCTGCGTGCTGCCGGGGGCTTCTGAGCGCATTCTGGCTCAGTTGCAGGTAGATGCCGCAACCCTCAGCCCGCAATCTCTTGCCTGGGGGATTCTGAAAGATGGTCACAAGGTGCAGGCTCCCAGCCCGGTGTTTCCGCGCATTCTCTCCGAGGAGGAAAAGCAGAAGATGGCTGAACGTGCTGCCAAAGCCGCAGCCAAGGCTGCCCGCAAGGCAGCTGCACAGCAGCAGAGCTGAGGTCGCGCTGCCCGGATTCAGTTTTATCCCCGTGCGCTGCTTCAATCGCCTATCCTGCCGCCCGGACTGGGGGGCCTGGCCGATTGGGAGCAGCGCACGTTCTTTGTCGCTGACCCCATGTCAGGGGCCTGTTGCGCGTATCTGTTGCGCGCATGAGTTTGCTGCCGAGCCTGGGCATGACGTAACAGGCAGTGCCCGGTGTCTCAAAGCGCCCGGCATTTCGAGATTGTGCAGCATGCGGTCATTGCCTGCTTTTATATAAGCTGTTTTAAATTCAGAGAATCAGCATGTTACCGGGGCTTTTGCCGGTTTTCGGGCGGGGACTGGGCAGGAGTAAGCGAGCACCCTGCCATCTTTCATATCGACTATATAGGGTGTGGCGTGTCTGAACCAGGCACCTGTGTTGAGAATGTGGCGCTTGCGCGAACGCCAGTTGCCGGAGCGGTGAAAATGCCCCAGCACGACGACCTCGGCTTCCGGGAAATAACGGCGGGCAAAGAGCTCTGCTCTGCGCGCGCAGGTGAGCCAGCTGAGGACAATGTTGCAGGGGCGTTGCGGAGGCCAGAAACAGTGCATGAACCCGCGCAGGTATTTGTTGCGTATGCCCTCGCGCCGCAGTATGGGTGTGGTGAGCTGGCACATGTCGCGCGAGAGTTCCAGGCGGGCGGTCAGTTCGTGGTCGCGCCCCCGGTACGAGGCGATGAGAGCCCGGCATTTATCTTTGTTGCGCAGGTATTCCCAGCTCCAGGGTGCCACTTCGCGGTAGAGAGCATGACCATGCATGGCAACCACTCGCCCGCCCCAGAACTTGACCAGCAGGGGTTCTACGTCCGGGTCGTGATTGCCCGAGATTTCCACCAGGCGCACCCCTCGGCGGTGGCATTCGTCGCGCAATTTGTTGCGCAGGCGTTTGGCTTCATCCTGCCAGGGGCAGTTGCGCGTTTCTGCCAAATCTCCCACCACGACCAGCATACCTACGCCATCGCGTAGCACCAGTTCTGCCAGTTCGGGCGGGGATGGTGCCTCGCAGCGCTCATGACCATAGTGCAGGTCGGAGATGAAGCGCACCAGCATGCCCGGCGGCGGTTCTATGGTTTCTATGGTGGGCATGGCTTACACTTATTTCTGAATGTTGCGCTGACGTACGGCCTCGTACAGGCACACCCCTGTGGCAACAGATACGTTCAGACAGGGTACACTGCCATACATGGGAATGCGGATGAGAAAGTCGCAGTTTTCTTCCGTCAGTCGGCGCATACCATCGCCCTCTGCTCCCATGACCAGGGCGATACCTCCCTTCAGATCCATGTCATAGAGGTCCCGGTCCCCGTGGTCAGACGTCCCCACGAACCAGATACCGGCCTCCTTCATCGCCTTCATGGTGCGGGCCAGGTTGGTAACCTGCACGAAAGGCACTTTTTCCGCAGCCCCGACAGAGACTCGCAACACGGTTTCCGTGATACCGACAGATTTATCTTTGGGGGTGATGACGGCTGCCACGCCGGCGCCGTCTGCGGTGCGAAGTATGGCCCCGAGGTTGTGGGGGTCCTGCACACAGTCGAGCACCAGGTAGAGCCCATGTGGCTGGACTTCGAGTATATCCTGCAGAGCACCCTCATCGAGCGGTTTAATGACGGTGCGGGTGGGGGGCTTGTCGAAGCGGGCGGGCTGCTGCCTGGTCTCGGGGCGCGAGGTGTGTTTGTTGGCGCGGGCTGTGTGTTCGTTGAATTTCTTTGCCATGTGGGAAATAGAGTATATCAGAGTTTCTGGAGTTCGACCGAGCCGCAGTGCCTGAGCACGTAGGGTTTGCCGTTGTGCATGCCGGGGTATAAATCGTCGTATTCGACGGTATTGTTGCGGAAGATGATGCCATCTGCCGAGATGGCGAAGAGCAGGGGGACCCTGTGGGTGCGGAAGGTGTTGCCCTCGATGCGGATATTCCGGTGGTAGCGAATCTGCTGTTTGTCTGGTTGTTTGACTTCGGGGTAAATGGAGATGATACCCTCGGTGAACTGATAGAGCGCGGTGAGGTTGTGGTCGAAGATATTGCCGGTGATGGTAACATCCAGACAGCGCCCGCTTTCAAACCAGCCCTGCGCATCGCCGGCCAGAAGTATGGCAGAACCGTGCGAGGCGATGAACTTGCAGTCTTTCACCATCACCGGTTTCGGCGTGGTGAAGAGTGAGCCACGGGCTCGGTTGTGGCGCACCGTGCAGCCGATGAAGTTTACCGCCGGGTACCAGTCGGCATTTTCAATGGCATCCCCCACGCTTACGCCCTCGGGCAGGTCGGCTGCCAGTTTCAGGTGCAGGTGGGTTTCATCCATCTTGCGAACGGTTGCTACTTTGCCGAGCTGCGGCAGGTTTTCCAGGGTGGGGCCTTTGATGAATTGCACGCTCTCACCGGGGGTGAATACCTCGAACCCGACGGCCTGATGGTGCATGTAGCGCACGATGATTTCGCGCTTGTCAATGATTTTCTCAATTCGCAGACAGGTGGAGTGCACGTTGATGGCGTCGTCCATCATCCCCTCATAGAGAGCATTTTTCACGGTGATGGTACCGGCGCAGTTCGAGAAGTGGGTGGCATCTGCCGAGACGGTGTAAACCCGCCCGGGGGCGCAGATGCAACCGCCGCCGTCGATGGTGATGTTGCGGCTGCGCTGTGCCACCAGCGCCATGCCCTGGCTGTCCTGGAAGACGACGTTGTTGAGAGTAACTTCATTTGCACGGTAGAGTACCATGGCGGGGTGGGGGCGCCCGTAGTGGCGCTGCACGAGTATGTGCCCCACGCTCAGGCCATGAGCTGCGGCATCGGTGTAGAATTTCACCCGATTGGGTGCAACCTGTTCGCAGCGTGGGGGCCACGCGATGTCGCCGCCGCGACCGGTGGGAACCATCTGCCCATCGGCCTGAAAGGCGAGCACGGCACCGGGAGATTTCGGTTCACCATCGCCCATCAGGTAGTAGCGGCCGTTCTTCACCTGCCAGCGGAACTGTGGTGCATATTCCAGGGTGGTGGTGCCGTCTTTGATTTCCACGATTTTACCCTCGTTGTAGTAGGGGGCATCGTGGCGAATGGTGATGTTGTTGAGCGTGACGTTCTCGCAGTCCATCAGCAGGATGGGCTGCATGCGACCGTGGAAGACGAAGGTGGCGCCATTGCCCTCGATTGTGAGGTTTTTCTGCCCTGCGATGGGTATGGCCACGGGTTGAATATCCTGCTGGTCGTGGTTGGAGATGTAGTAGCTCATCTGCAGGGCGCCCCCGGGGTAGAAGTGATATTCGCCGGGGGCGATTCGCAGGGTGTTGTATTTGGAATGTTTGGTGGCGAGCTTATTGAGTTTCTCTCGCAGTGCAGGACCGGCATCCGCACCGGCGCCCGGCAGGTAGCGCAGGGAGAGAGTTATTATGGCGTGCTTGGGGATTGCTTTTTTCTGCGCGGGTGCGGTGGGTTGCTCCCAGCCGAGGTCCTGCCAGGCTGTGTTGTTGGCAGTGGTGCTCAGCAGGTGGGCATATCGGGTGTGTACCTCTACCGCGAATGCCTGACCTGCGTTGCCTTCCCACAGCACTTCTGCTCCGCTGAGTATGCGGAAGGGTCCCCCCGCACCGCTTGGCGCCCGACCGGTGAGCAGTCGCTCTTTCCCGGTACATTTCAGTACCAGCATGCGGCGCCCGGAGGTCAGGTTCACCATGGAGTTTTGCTCTGTATTCACAGGGGTCGCCATGGCGGGTAACAGTGTGAGCAGTAAGGTTAACAGCAGGAATCGAAACATGCTATTGTACGGAATTGACGAGTTTGACGAGGGCCGCAGGCAGGTTTTCCGAGCCGTAGAACTCTGCTGCAGCTATGCGATCCGCCTGTATCTGTATTCGCTCATTGAGCTTGTTGATGATAGGCAGGTAGCGTTTTTCGTAGCTGCTCTGTGTATCTTCATCGAGCGGGGGAAGGGCGGCAAAGCCCTGTCCCCAGGATTGCAGTTCGCGGCTCAGCTGCATGATGGTGGGCACGGCCACCTCTGCGCTGTCCCGATTCTGAATGCCGGCCATGGTGTCGTGTAGTTTGACAAGCAGCATGATTCCGGTGCGAATTCTCAATTCTCCCGCACTGAGCTCGGTGGAATCATCTGCGACGGGAGCGCTTTGTTCCGTCACGGGCATGGGTTCTGCCGGGGCAGGGGCGGTTGGCTCCTGCGCACAGAGGGGGGCGGCATACGCAGCGGAGAGCAGCAGAGCGGCGCTGCTTATTTGTCGAGCATCATACATAAGGCGTGAAATTGTTTGAAGAATGCCAGGGAGTTATAGCATCTGTTATTTTGCAACCGGAATATCTGTTCGTAGACTTTGCCCCAGTTGGTACGCATGTCTTTTTCGTATTTCTGCAGCAGTTCGCGCTTTACCTCGGGGGTGAGTGACTCAATACGGGTCATTGCCGTGCGGCTGTCATACACGCGCGGGAGCAGGGCGTTGAGCTTTTCTGCTGATTGTTCGGCGCTGTCGCGGTCTGTCACCCCTTCCAGTACCGGCAGTAATTCGAGTGGCAGGGCGGTGAAATCGGCAAAGGCCCGGTTTGTTTCCGCCGGTATGGCAGCCTGTACAAGACCGGGGAGAATCAGCAGCGTGGCCAGGGTCAGTGTGTTGACTTTCATATACATGTCTGAACACAGCACGGCCGGGCGAGTCATGCAGCCCGGTCGTGGAGGTTAATCATATTCGTGGAAGTGGTGTTTTACTTTTTGGGGGCTTGTTTCGCATTATCAACTGTGGGCTCTTTCTTTTCAGGGGCTGCAGCCGGGGGCTCGGGTTTCTTTTCATCAAGCTCGATGGCGCTGGCCTGAGTGTCTACCTCGCGCTCTTTGGCGATTCTATCGAGCATGTCATCAATCTGCGCTTCGGCGTTTGAAGTGGACTGCTCAAGGGATGCGATTTTGCGCTCAAGGGTTGATTCCAGCGTGCGGCGTTCGCGGGCTCGCTGGTTGATGGTCTGCTGCAAATCCTGGCGCTGCTGACGCAGCGGGGTCTTGTATTCCTCGGGCAGGAGCTGCTGGTTAAGTCGCAGAATCTGCTTGTAGGCCTCATCTTTGTCGAGTACGCCCCTGGCACCTTCAAAATCACCGCTGATCATCAGCGCGCGAGCCTGGTCATTGGCCTCCCAATACTTTGCCAGCAGAGTGGGCACCGTGCCGATTTTTTCATCCTGCAGCCCCTTTTCGTTGCGGCGCAGGGCATCCCTGACCTTGTTGGTTGCGTGGCGCAGCATGACCAGGTTGCGATTGTCGGGGTTGTACCAGACCTTGGCAATCTGCTCATTTTCAGCGGCGAACTGTTTTTCGAGTTTATCGTAGGCCTTCTGATCGCGCTCATCCATGTCGGCCTTTTTGGCGGCATTGAGCTTGCTGCGCTTGTTCGTCTCTTTCTTGAGCAGGTTGTTCCAGCGGCGAGAGAGGTCATTGAGGGTGCTCATGTACCACTTGTAGGCCTCCTTGTACTCTGGAATACCCTGGTAGCGGTCGCGCAGAATCTCAAACTTGTCAAGGCCACCGACCTTGCGGGCGTTCTTGTACTGCTTCACGTCTGTGAGCATGGTCTGGTAGGCTGCCTGACCATCACGTTCGTACTTGGTACGGTCGTCAGAGGTAACGTGGGTAAACACGTAGTCGGCACCCTTGATGGTGTTGTACTTTGTCTGCAATTCCGCAACCTCGATGGCCATTTTGTCAAGTTTGGCCAGCTGGCCGGACAGAGAGCGCTTACGATTTTCGCACAGGCTTGTCAGTGAGGGGGAGGGCTTGCTGAGCTCAGCCAGGCCACTGTCAACCTGTGCCAGTTTTTCGCGCAGGCGCAGGGTGATGTCCTTCACCTTGGCGGCCTCCTCATCGCTGACGGCGGGGGCTTCCGCCGGTTTTTCGGCATCAGCAGCCGGGGCAGCGGCGTTGTCGCCTTCTGCGGGTGCGGCTCCTTCAGCCGGGGCTGCGGGGTCGGTTGTGGTGTCAGTGGGTGTTTCGGTTGATTCCGGTGTCGCTTCGGTTGTCGGTTCGGGGGTGGGAGCCGGTTCTTCAACCTCTGGCTCTGCGGATTCACGTTTATCGAGAATGCTGGAGCTCTTTACCTCCATTGTGACGGTATTGCCTTTTTTGTCACGTCCGGTGAACTTGGTTTTACCGCCTGCTTCGTAAAGAATTCGGCACTGAGTATAGCGTTTCGCATTGGAAAGGGTAATATCATACAAATCGGCAGCCGACAACAGCGAAGCTGCGCAAGTCAGCAGTGCGAGCAGGAATAGGGGGCGTTTCATGATGATGTGTGATGATAATAGAAAATGATGGGGAAAACCCACGTTACGTTTACATTAGCATATTTCATTCGGCAATGCAAACATCAAATGCGTAGCATGCCAAAAAAGATTCGTGCAAGGTTCGGCGGTGGATGCTCCTTATCAGCCAGCTGATTTGTATGCACCAGGGGGGCAGATTGTCTGCCGACAGCCCTGATGCTTATGGTTTGCTGGTGAGAAATCCTACCTTCCGTTATCTTTGCCCTGGTTTTTACTGTTTTCTACCCTTTCAGATAATTTTTTAATCACATGTGGGTATGCTGTTGTAAATAGTTAAGCGCTTTTATCGCATTTGCATGCCCTTGCGCGGCCGCAAGTCGAAACCATTTCACGGCCTCAGCCTCATCCTTTATCACGCCTATGCCCTCTGCGTAGCATACTCCCAGATTAAACTGAGCCGGGGCATACCCTTGCGCGGCCGCAAGCTGACACCATTTCACGGCCTCAGCCGCATCCTTTATCACGCCTATGCCCTCTGCGTAGCATCCTCCCAGATTATACTGAGCCGGGGCATACCCTTGCGCGGCCGCAAGTCGATACCAATTCGCGGCCTCAGCTGCATCCTTTATCACGCCTATGCCGTTTTCGTAGCATACTCCCAGATTACACTGAGCCGGGGCATACCCTTGCGCGGCCGCAAGTCGATACCACTTCACGGCCTCTGTCGCATCCTTTATCACGCCATTGTCCTCTGCGTAGCATAATCCCAGATCATACTGAGCCGGGGCATACCCTTGCCCGGCCGCAAGTCGAAACCACTTCACGGCCTCTGTCGCATCCTTTATCACGCCTATGCCGTGTACGTAGCATAATCCCAGACTATGCTGAGCATCGGCAAGCCCTTGCCCTGCCGCAAGTCGAAACCATTTCACGGCCTCTGTCGCATCCCTTATCACGCCTATGCCGTTTGCGTAGCATAATCCCAGATTAAACTGAGCCGGGGCAAGCCCTTGCCCTGCCGCAAGTCGAAACCATTTCACGGCCTCTGTCGCATCCTTTATCACGCCTATGCCGTTTGCGTAGCATAATCCCAGATTAAACTGAGCCAGGGCATGCCCTTGCGCGGCCGCAAGTCGATACCATTTCGCGGCCTCAGCCGCATCCTTTAACACGCCATTGCCGTTTTCGTAGCATACTCCCAAATCATACTGAGCCGGGGCATACCCTTGTTCTGCGGCTTTGCGAAGATATTTGACACATTCGTCGATGTTATTTACATGTTTCCGTGCAAGTTCATAGTCTATTTTAGCAGAGAAAGTTGATACGGCGCTGTCTTGTGCTGCGGTGGCAAACAAGCCGGATAATGCAATACCGGAAACAATAAGAGAAAGAGTAAAACGTGATTTCATGATATTAAATCATTGCCATCCCATAGAGGCTCGATAACGAGCCTCAGTGGCGCATGATTGCTGGATGTATGGATGATTTTCTTTGAAAAAAGGTTTAGGAATTAGGGGGAAATCTTTCGGCGGGTTCCTGCTGTCCCATATCAAATAAGCA
>JAZNVF010000034.1:0-35739 GCA_045592685.1 Akkermansia sp.
TTTGGGACACGTTGATTTACGATTTACAATTTACGATTTACGAATTAAAAGTAAGCGGCTTACGCCGATGTTGGGATAAAAGAAAAATTGTGCCAAAGAACGGGCTGTATGATACCCGGTCAAGGAGAATTCGGCAAAACACGCTGATTTTGAGTACACAATGGCTATATTCCCCCAAACTTTGGGACACATGTGCCGGAGGTTTCGCTTCATCGCAATAAGCTTTCCAAATCCGGACTTGACTGCCGGGCAACTTTCTGATAATTTTCAGGTACTTCAAATACATAACACTGGGCATGGTAGGAGTTTTCTCCTCCATGCTCAATGTTTTTCTGCCTTTTGCTGATATTATTCCTTTCTCGTTTTTCGTAATCTGCGGGCTCATCCCACAAAACTAGCAGAAGAGCCGAGTATTAGTGGCATGTTCCCATTTCAAAGAAAAATCACCATCCCACAAAACTTGGGCTTGACCCCAAAACTTGGGCTTGACCCGATTTGACGCATAAAATGCTGAAAAACAAAGAGCGGCAGTCGTTAAACTGCCGCTCTTTTCTGGTTTTATTTACGTCGGGCAAGCGGGATTCTACCCGCCCCCTGCGCCCCGCCGTTGGCGTGGTACCCGGGCAGAGGTGTCTGCCCGGCGCAGGGTCTGCTCGTGCCACCGGCACTCGCAGCCCACTCCCCCTGCGGGGTCGTGTGTTCGAATCCCCCTGAGGTGTGTATAAACTGAAAGGCTCAGCAGCGGTTGTAACCATTGCTGAGCCTTTCATCTCATCGGGCAAGCGGGATTCGAACCCACGACCCCTTGCACCCCATGCAAGTGCGCTACCAGACTGCGCTACTGCCCGAGAATTTGGTTTTTGTTTGTCTTGCGCCTTGCAGCGCGTCGACAAGGAGAGTATACATGAATTTTTACAGTTGTCAAGAGATTTTTTTCATGATATAATCATTTTTGTCATGAAAAAGGTAAAAATTGCCGTAGTCGGGGCCAGTGGATACACGGGTCAGGAGCTTTTGCGCATCTTGCTGCGCCATCCCGGAGTGGAACTTGTGTGCGCGACATCGCGCCAGTACGCAGGGCAGGAGCTGTGTGATTTGTTCCCGCGTTTTCGCCATGTACCGGGGGCAGACCTGAAGTTTACGGATTCTGATGTAGCCGCGATTGCTGCCACGGGAGCACAGGCAGCGTTCCTGGCGTTGCCACACGGCGTGTCGGCAGCATACGGTCGCGGGTTGGTGGAGGCCGGTTTGCGCGTGATTGACCTGTCGGCGGATTTCCGCCTGAACGACCCGGCGGTATACGAGGAGTTCTACGGCAAGCCGCACCCGGATGTGGAGCTGATGCAGGAGGCTGTGTACGGTATGCCCGAGTGGCACCGTGCGGAGATTGAGCAGGCGCGCATCGTCGGTTCGCCCGGGTGCTACCCCACCAGTATTATCCTGCCTCTGGTGCCGTTGCTGCGTGCCGGGCTGGTGAAGGCCGAGGATATCGTGGTGAACAGTGGCAGCGGTGTGTCGGGCGCCGGTCGCAAGGCTGACGTGAGCTTGCTGTACTGCGAGTGCAATGAGAGTATGCGCGCCTATGGTGTGCCGCGCCACCGCCACCTCTCCGAGATTGAGCAGGAGCTTTCGCTCGCCGCCGGCCAGCAGGTGACTATCACCTTCACCCCGCACCTCATGCCGGTGAATACCGGTATCGTAACCACCACTGTGGCTAAACTGGCCGCTGGTGTGACGGCTGAGGATATCTCTGCCTGCTTTGAGCGTGCCTACGCCGGGGCTCCTTTTGTGCGCCTGCTGGGTGCCAACAAGCCGGCTGATACCAAGAATGTGACCCGCACCAATTTTGTTGATATCGGTTGGGCGGTGGATTCCCGTACGAACCGCGTGGTGCTCATGAGCGCCGAGGATAATGTTATCAAGGGCGCCGGCGGGCAGGGGGTGCATGCCTTCAACATCATGTTCGGTTTCGATGAGACGGAGGGGCTGTGGCTCATCTAACGCGTGCGCGCACGCACGCAAGTGAATATGTAAATGTAACTGACTCTGTTTTGCATTATGCTGCCGCTGCTGCTGATAGTGGATGACGAGAAGTCTACGCGAGATGCTCTGCGCCTGGCGCTTGAGGATGACTATGAGGTGTATGCTGTTGCTGACGGCAAGGCGGCGCGCGCCCTCATGGACAGCGAGCCGGTGGATATATTGCTGACGGATTTACGGCTTGGCGGTGAGAGCGGCATGTCCCTGATAGATTATGCTCAGGGGCTGCCGCAGCCGCCGACCTGTATCATGATGACGGCCTACGGCAGCGCAGATACTGCTGCCGAGGCTCGCCGTCATGGTG
This sequence comes from Akkermansia sp., assembly GCA_045592685.1. GTDB lineage: Bacteria > Verrucomicrobiota > Verrucomicrobiia > Verrucomicrobiales > Akkermansiaceae > Akkermansia. The sequence goes on from JAZNVF010000034.1 coordinate 2,345, forward strand.
CCTACTACTTTCTGACCAAGCCGCTGAATCTTGATGAGGTTGAGCTGCTGTTGCGCCGTGCAGCTCACACTCGTTCGCTCGAAGCGAGCAATCGCGAGCTCACCACGCGCCTGCAACCCACCGGCGGGCTTGACCGTATGCTGGGTGACAGCCCGCAGATGCAACCCATCTTCAACCGCATTCGCCAGGTGGCACCCACCACGGCCACCGTGCTTATCGAGGGCGAGACCGGCACGGGTAAGGAGCTCGTTGCCCGGGCCATTCACAGTCTTTCGACTCGCAGCAAGGGGCGTTTTGTGGCGGTGAACTGTGCTGCTCTCTCCCCCCAGCTTATGGAAAGCGAGCTCTTCGGGCACGAGAAAGGCTCATTCACCGGAGCCATGCAGCGCCGTATCGGGCGGTTCGAGGAGGCAGACGGCGGCACCATCTTTCTGGATGAAATCGGAGAAATCGACATTCCCACCCAGGTCAAGCTGCTGCGCGTGCTGGCCGAGCGCAGTATTGAGCGCGTGGGCAGCAATGTGCCCATCGCTGTGAATGTGCGCGTGGTGGCTGCCACCAACCGCAACCTGGCCGATATGGTGCGGCAGGGGACTTTCAGGCAGGATTTGTACCAGCGCCTCAATGTTATTTCTCTGCACCTGCCACCGCTTCGAGAGCGCGCGGGGGATGTCGTGCTCATGGCCAATGCCTTCGTGCAGGAACTCTGCCGAGAAAATAATAAATCGCCCAAGAGCCTGACCCGCCCGGCTCTCGACCTGCTGCGCCACTTCGACTGGCCCGGCAACGTGCGCCAGCTGCGCACGGCCATAGAGCACGGAGTGGTCATGAGCAGCAGCACAGAAATCACACCTGCTGACCTGCCCGAATACTTGCTCGCGGCAGAGCGCAAAGTGCCGCAACAGGCAGCCCAGGCGACGCAAAGTCATGCACGTACAGATTTTGGGCTTGATTCCCCCCCCCAGTTTAATTTAGAATATGTCGAGCAGCAGACTATACTGCGGGCTCTGGAATACACCGGGGGGAACAAATCTGCCGCAGCTGTATTGCTGGGTATCAACCGCCGCACACTGCAGCGGAAGATGGCCGAGGCCCGCGGGGTGTTCAGCCGTTTTTTATGAATCGGTATCACAATTAACAGAAAATCAGTAAGTATATATGGCAGGTTCACAGAGGTTTGGCATATCGAGTGGCTCGGCAGTGTTGCGCCTTGTAACGCTGGCTTTGCTTGTGATTATGTGTGTATTCAAACTGTTCCTGACATATCGCGGGCTGGATCAACCCGCAGCCATGGATCAGGCACAAATTGCACGTTCCGTAGCCCGGGGGCAGGGCTTTACCACTAATTTTCTGCGTCCCATAGATGTGATGACTGTTGCCGAGCAGTCGAAAAAAATCAAAGAGCCGTTCAATGCGCTGGAGATGAAAGATACCACCCATGCCCCGCTGAACATCCTGGCCATGGCATTGGGGCTGAAGGTAACCGGGTGCGATGATTTTGAGTCCACCACCATGAAGGCTGGTGGCTATGTCTACAAGGCGGACCGTGTGATTTCCGCAGTCAGTACAATCTTTTTCATGATAGCGATTGTGCTGGCCTATACTCTGATTACCAGATTGTTTGATGAGCTTGTGGCATGTGTGACCTGTTGTTTCATGCTTTTGAGTGATTTGGTACTGAGTTACTCTGTGAGCGGTTTGCCGCAACCGCTCATGCTCTGTTGCATGCTTGCGGCGCTGCATGCTCTGCTTTCGGGGATACGCGCCTCTGCCGAGGGGAGTGAGTATTGGGCTCTCTTTTATGTGATACTGACCTTTGTCTTTGTGGGGTTGATGTGTCTTGCCGGGTGGATGAGCCTGTGGGTGGCCGGTGGCCTGCTGTTGTTCTGTTGCTTTTATTTTCGCCCTGCGGGGTCGTATGCACTGGCCGCATCTGTGGTACTGCTGTTGTTCCTGACGGTGCCGGCCATTCTGAATTACCGCTACACCGGCAGTATGCTCGGCAATGCCATGCTCGGGCTCTACAACAGCTTCGGTGCCGGTGAGGAGCTGGCCATGCGTGCTGCAAACCTCAACAACAGCCCGTTGCAGGGCTCCGGTTTCGTGCTCAAGTTCCTTTCGCACACCTTCAGCCAGCTGCGCGGGCTCTATGTCAACATGGGCTCCATTATCGTTGTTCCCTTCTTTTTCCTCGCTGTGCTGAATCGCTATCGTCGCGACGATGTGCAGGCAATTAAGTGGGCCGTGTTCAGCATGTGGGCTATTTCCTGTGTGGGTATGGCTCTGTTCGGGGTGACAGACTCTCAGAGCCCCTCACAACTGGCTATCCTCTTTACCCCGCTTTTCACGGCATACGGCATATCTCTGGTGTTCAATTTCCTGGCCCGTCTCAAGTATGAGCATTCCACCTTCGGTCAGGCTCGCGGATTGGCTCTGTTCATTCTCATCATGGTATCAGCCGGTCCGTTTCTTGCCACGGTGCCCAACAGTCTGTATATGGGTATCTGGATTGGCGATCGCGGTCGCCCTCACTACCCGCCTTATTATCCCCCGGCTCTGAATGTGAACCTCACGGCAGTTACCGCCCCGCAGAAAGTTATCGTGACTGACCAGCCCTGGGCCGTTGCCTGGTACGCTAATCGCAAGGCTATGTGGATTCCCCGACTGGTGGATGATTTCAGTACCTATCTGGAGCCATGTCTCAATGAGAATGGCGCGCAGGTAGGCGGGTTCCTCATCACCCCGAGCTCCCACAGCGCCCCCGGTAAGAAGGGAGGCATGGCGGCTATTGCCGCCGAAATGGGCGATTTTGCCCCCCTGGCGATGGAAGGTAAAATCCTGCAGATGCTACCCCGGCATAATATGGCTTTGGCTGACCTGTATGTAGAGGGCAGTGGGGACAACGACATCATGACTCTGGGGCGGCTGGTGTCATCTCAGGGGCGTTTCTCTCAGCGCGTACCCATGTTGGGGGCTGAGATTATGTATTACTGCGAGCCCGGCAGTGAACCGAATAACTGATTTCTCCCACCCCCTCCACTAAAAACTTAGAGTTATGCCCCCGCGCAGCAAGGAAAAAGTAAAGACTTTCGAGCAGTCAATGGCCAGATTGGAAGAAATATCTGCCCGACTGGATAACCCGGAAACCGGGTTGGAAGAAACCATCGCCCTGGTTGAAGAGGGGCGCCGACTGGTTGCCGCCAGTAGAGCCTTGCTGGAGCAGGCCGAACTGCGTATCAACAAAATTGATGTAGCCGCTCAGCCTGCGGCTGCTGTAACCCCGAACGATGATGACCATGAATTCTCCCTCATCTGACTTGCCTCCCTTGCTGGCCGGAATTCAGTCGCCGGATGATGTGAAAGCCCTGAGCCCCGAGCAGTTGCCTGAGCTGGCTGCTGAAATACGGCGCACTCTCGTACATACACTGGCCTCTACAGGTGGGCACCTGGCACCGAACCTCGGTGTGGTGGAGCTCAGTATCGCGCTGCACCGGGTATTCAATACCCCGCAAGATAAGATTTTGTTCGATGTGTCGCACCAGTGCTACGTGCACAAGATGCTCACCGGGCGCGCTGCTGCTCTGGGTACCATACGCCAGTTCGAGGGCTTGTCGGGTTTTTGCAAGCGCAGCGAGTCTGAGCACGATGCCTTCGGCGCCGGGCACGCCGGTACTGCTCTTTCGGCCGGTGTGGGTATAGCGGCCGCCCGCGACCTGGCGGGAGAGGATTTCAATGTCATTTCTGTAGTCGGTGACGGCGCATTTACCTGCGGTACCACACTCGAAGGGCTCAACAGCATCTCTACCAATACCCGTAAGTTTATTCTCATTCTCAATGACAATGAATGGAGTATCGATAAGAATGTAGGCGCGCTCTCCCGCTACTTCTCCTCTCTGCAAGAGACCGATACCTACACCTGGCTGCGCGACTATGCCAAGAAATTCATCGAAAAGCTCGCAGGAAAAGAGATGCGCGAGCAGGCTTCTAAACTCTTCACCGCCGCGCGTGGCTTTATTTCTCCGCTGAGTTTCTTCCGCCAGCTGGGGCTTACCTACTATGGCCCGATAGATGGTCATGACATAGGCCGTCTGGAGCGCGTGCTGCGGCTCGCATCCCGCCGAGATGAGCACGTCATCCTGCACATCATCACTCAGAAAGGCCGTGGTTACGAACCGGCTGCTGCCAATCCAACCAAATTCCACGGCGTGGGTCAATACGACATCAGCAACGGCAGCACTCCCCTTGCCGCTACCATTACCTATTCGGAGGCCTTCGGCAAGTGCCTGACCTCACTGGCAGAGAAAGACCCCGCCATTACCGCCATCACTGCTGCCATGCCGACCGGTACCCGGCTCGACATATTCCGCGCGCAATTCCCCCGCCGCTTTTACGATGTTGGCATAGCGGAGGAACATGCCGCCATCTTTGCCAGCGGCATGGCCACCCAGGGCTTTAAACCTTTCGTGGCTATCTATTCTACCTTCATGCAGCGCTGTGTTGATATGATTCAGCATGATGCCGCATTGCAGAAGCTCCCGGTGCGTTTCTGCATGGATCGTGCCGGTTTGTCGCCGGATGATGGCCCCACGCACCATGGACTGTACGATATCAGCATGTTGCGCTGTATCCCGAACCTGATTATGATGCAGCCCAAAGACGAGGCCGAGCTCTGCCACATGCTGGCGACCATGCAGCAGATAGACCACTGCCCCAGCGCCATCCGTTACCCGCGTGGCGCGGGCGAGGGGGTTGCCATGCCCGAATCTCCCACCTCTCTGCCTATTGGCAAGGCCGAAGTCATAGCACCTCAGGGCAGCGTGGCCCTTGTGGCTCTCGGTAATATGAACAGCGTGGCCGCTCAGGTTCGCGACCTGCTCGCAGAGCAGGGGATTCACTGTGCTCATATCAATGCCCGCTTCATCAAACCGCTCGATTCAGAGTGCCTGCTGCGCTTCGCCGGGCAGTGCCAATTGCTCGTTACGCTCGAGGATCATACCGTGACTGGTGGTTTCGGCAGTGCCGTGCAGGAATTGCTCAGCGATTCCGGCTCCACCACCCCGGTTCTGCGAATTGGCTGGGGAGATGTCTTTGTGGAGCACGGCAGTCTTTCGCAGCTGCGCTCCAAGCACCGCCTTACTCCCCATGCTATTTCTGAAAAAATAAAAACCTGTTTAGAAAAATGATGAACTGTCACGTATACTTTTCCCGATTGTCTGCCCTTTTGTTGCTGTGTTCAGGCGAGTTGTTGGCGGATTTGCCGACCGGGTTGCCGGTGGGTACCGGTGCTGCTCAGAATGACCAGCCGGGTATCGCCGGGCCGGATGTAGTTTCTGAGTGGGTGAAAGAACTCTCGAATCTGCCGCCCGAAAACCGCAAGGCCTATGCCGAGGCATTTAAACAGGCCAAAGGCTGCTATGCCGAGGGGCGTCTCATAGAGTGCGAAACCCACCTCAACACCTGCGAACTCTACACTCGCAGCAACCCCAATGTGTGGAACCTGCGCGCCTGTGCACTCATTTCTCAGCAGCGCTATGACGAAGCAGAACCCCTGCTCATGGAAGTGCGCCGATATAACCCACAAGATGCCATGGCGCGCCTTTCCCTCTCCCTGCTTTACCTGGGCACGCAGCGCTACGAAAAATGTATCGAGGAGACGGATTTGCTCATCGACGACATCAAATACAAAGACATGATGCAGCTTACCCGCAGTCTGATGTTCCGCAAGCTCCTCTGCTGCATTATGCTCGGGCACATGGATGCTGCACGGGATGTCGTGGCTGATATCGGGCCGATAGATGATTCCCCCCTCTATTATTACAGTCAGGGGGTCTTTGCCCTGGTCGAGGGGAACAGGCAGCAGGCCTTGCGAGAGTTTAACACCGCAGATACCATCTACGCTACCATCGGCTACCTGAGCGGCTACAAACAGGCTCTCAACTTCTCAGGCCTGACGGAGAAATACACCACTACTCCCGCTCAGAAATGAAGCGCCGAGATGAGGGCTGCATATTACGTCTCAGCCCCCTGGGTGACTATGGGCTCATCGTAACCTGGTGCACGCGCGAACAGGGTATTGTGCGCACCGCCGCGCGCAATGCCCGTAAGCCCGGCAGTGACTTCACCGGCAGGCTTGACCTCTTCCACGAGTGCGAGATTCTCTATACTGAGCCGACTCGCGGCGACCTCGCCACGCTGCACAGCGCGGAGCTCATTTCCCCGCGCCTGCCGCTGCGCCGTACCCTGCTGCACCTGCGCCTGTGTAGTTACCTGAGCAATCTTCTGCTGGCTACGGTTGAGCCCGCTGCGCCCGGTGAGGAGTGGCACAAGCTCATGGCCGGGGCTCTTGATTATCTGGCTACCGATTCCCCCCTGCGCCCCGCTGTTCTCACGCATTTTGAGAAACGCCTGGCGGCTTTGCACGGTATTTTAAATCCGCTGTTGCCGGCACACGATGCACTGCAACAGCACTTTGCCCACCTACCGTCCGGCAGAGCTGATTTGATGGCGGCACTTGTGGCGGCATCTGCTTAAACGGAAAAATCCCCCTGCCGCATTCCGTGACGGCAAGGGGATTTTTTGCGAATGATTTTCCGGTTTCCTATCGGTTAGAAGTTCGTGCGGATTGCGGTGGTGAACTCCCAGCCGTTGTAACAGTCAGCACCGCCGCTGCGAGCGGCGGTGTATTCTGCACCAATCATGAGTTTGGCGGCACTCTTGAGCTTGGCGGAGGCGTAGAGATCCACACCGAAGTAGAGGGTGTGAATGCTGTCTACCCAGGCGGGGGCTGTGGTCTGAGTGCAGATGTAGCGGTCGCCGCCGAGTTTGCAGGCGCCGTCACCGGTCATGCCGACGTAGCGGAAGACGAGGTCCACCTGTGGGTGGATGGCGTAGACGGGCTGGATTTGCAGGCCGATGTTGTTGGAGCCGTGTCCGCCCTGCTGCTCGAAGGCTGCGACGAGGTTAGTGGTGACGGTGAGTTTATCACGCTTGTACTCGTAGCCGATGGAGAGGGCATCCATAAAGCCGGCGCTGTAGTTGTTTGCACCGGGGGGATTGCCGTGGTATGAGTTATTGAAGTCGTGCAGGTACTCAGCAGAGAGTGCGTGGTAGCCGTGCTCGGAGACGCCGAATTTGTGAGTTCCGCCGAAGATGATGAAGCACTTGTCCTCCCAGCCGAATTCACCTTTCAAACCGCGCCCGTCGCGGTAGCAGTCGAGGTGACCGTTGCTCTTGGAGGAGCTGGCGCGGTCGTTGGCAAAGAGCTGCACGAACATGACGTCGTTTTTGTTCGGCTTGTATTCGAATTCGACGCCCCAGTTGGTGTCGAGCCCGAACTGATTGCAGATGAGCGAGCGCTCTATGCACTCGATGTCGGCGTTGGACTCGCGCAGGTCGCTGGTGAACTTGTGGGCGAACTTGCCGACTCGCATGGTGAGACCGTCGAGGGCATGGATTTTCTGCTGCAGGTAGATATCGTACAGGCCGGTGTAGGTGAAGTTGCGCTTGGTTCGGCCGCCGGCGTAGGTGCTGCGGGTGGGCAGACCACCGATTCGGGCGTAGGTGTGGAAGCGGGTGCCGGAGGCCATGTCGACGTTCAGGCCAATCCAGTTGCGGCGGAATTCGCTGTTGAAGGGGCTGGCGCCGTCTTTCAGCTGGGAGCCGTTGCCGCCGTTGGGCTGCACGACGGCCATCTGCCACTGCTGGCGGAAGGCCAGGCTGACTTTCTGCACGAAGGTGTCTTTGTTTTCATAGACGACGAGGGCGCGCTTGACGGCATCCGTCCAGTCGCTGTCAACCGGAGGGGCGGTTACCGGGGTAATCTGCCCTGCGAATACAGGCATGGCCGCAGCTGCGGCCATGAGAAGTGAGAGTTTATTCATATAGTGAACTCAGCGTATTTTGGCGAAAAGGGTGGCCTGGTCGAGCACGCTCATGTACTCTGTGTGGTCAATACCCATGTCGACGATGTAGAGGGTGAGCAGCTTTTTGACGATGGCGAGCAGTTTTTCCTGCTGCCAGGGTTTTTCGACGTAGTTGTCGATGTGACCGTCATTGATAGCGTTGATGGTATCTGCATGAGTAGCCTGACCGGTGAGCAGAATCTTGCGGGTCTTGGCAAAACGGCGATCGCCGGCAACTTTGGCCAGCAGTTCTGTACCGTTGGCCTCGGGCATGACCTGGTCGGAGATGACGATACCTACATAGTCACCGTCGTCGTCTATCTGCTCCATCAGGCTCAGGCAATCCTCTACGCCGGAGGCTTCTTCGAGGCGAATGAGCGGGGTGAGGGGGCGGAGGTCACGCATGACGGAGTCAAGAACTTCTTGCTGGTCGTCTACACAAATGATGTTAATTGTTTCCATAGATATGAGTGGTGGGAAGGTTAATGGTGAAGGTTGTTTCTGTATTGTCGGAGGTGAGCTCGATGGTGCCGTTGTAGCTGTCTACCAGTCGACGGACGATGGAGAGGCCGAGGCCGAGCCCGAAGTCCAGCCCGAGTTTCTTGGTTGTGAAGTTCGGGTGGAAGATTTTTTCGTGTATCTCCTCAGGGATAGGGGGGCCGTTGTTGGAGATGGCGACTCTCACATACTCGGTGGGCAGAAGGTCGTGCCCCTCTGCATGGAAAGAGTCGGTGGATATGCGCACGATGGGGGCAGGGGTGTGGGCCTGCTGCATGGCATCGTACGCGTTGTTGATGATATTGGTCCAGATTTGCACCAGTTCGGTGAGGTCGGCAGTGAGCGGGGGGCAGGGGGCAAGGTCGGTTTCGACGGTGATGTGCTTGAGCTTGTTGGTGAGCAGGTTCATGGCGTCGTTCACGCTTTCGCGCACGTCGACCCCCTCTTGCCGGGTGGAGTTGCCGCCGCCCAGCAGTTTGACGGCGCGCACAATGCCGGTGGCGTGCTTGGCGGCCACCTGCAAATCGCGCATGTCGTGCCCGAGTTCCCAGAAACTGTAGTTGTTGCGCACGTGTTTCACGAAGTCGGGACCGAACTTAACCAGAGTCTTGGTGTCGGGGATGATGTGGGCGAGCACCTTGGCCGCAGGCTGGGGCAGGTTGAGCTCTCGCTCCCACTTGCGGGCGATGGCGCGCAGTTCGCTTGCGGCGGTGAAGGCGGTGTCGTCATACCCGTAGCGGAAGAGCTGCGAGTTGTACTTGTTATCTTCTGCCAGGAACTTTTCGAGGTGTTCGGCCACGAATTCGGTACGGCGGGTGATGACGCCGACGGCGTTGTTGAGCTCGTGGGCGATACCGGCTGAGAGCTGACCGAGGGTGGCGGCCATTTCGGAGCGGTGCAGCAGGCGCTGTGCTTCTTCTTTGGCCGAGGCATGCACGAAGATACGCATGTTGCGCGCGGCGAGCTCATGCACGAGCACGGGGATGAACTGGTGCTCGAAACTGCCGTACTTTTCAGGCTCGACGGCGGGCGTCGTGTCGTCGACGTATGCGAGCCGGGCGTCTGTGAGGGCAACAATTTCGTTCGAGCTGCGGAAGGCTCGTGAGAAGAAGGCCTGCACGCAGACGTAGGAGCCGGGGCCTGCGCGGAATACCTCGTGCTTGCGCGTGGCGACCTCTGCCGGTAGCTCGGTGCCGGGCACGCTTTCGGCCTGACGGTAGGCCACCAGCTCGCCCTCGAGCACGAGGTAGAGCCGGTGGCACTCCTGGTCCTGCTGCACTACGAGTTCACCCGCAGCGAATTCGACGGTTCGCCCGGCATCGCTGAAGTAGACGCGGTTGAGGCGATCCAGCGGTTCGAGAATGTGCTCAGGCAGTGGCAGCAGAACGCTCATGTTTTGTCAGGTGGTGGTTAGCCGAAGAAGCCGATGGCACCCAGACCAACCATCATGAAGATGGTGATGGCCAGGCCCAGAAGGCAGAGGATGGTACCGGAGATGGCCATGCCTTTCTGCTCGATGTGGCCGGTGGCATAGGCCATGGCATTCGGCGGGGTGGAGATGGGCAGAGCCATGCCGAGGGAGGAGGCGAAGGCCACCGTTACCAGCAGGGCGACAGCTCCGGGGTTGTCCATGGAACCGGCAGCCATCATGGCACCGGCTACACCACCCAGAATGGGTACGAGCAGAGCAGCCGTGGCGGTGTGGCTCATGAAGGTGGCCATGAACAGGCAGATGCAGCTGGCACCGATGAGCAGCACGGTGGAGTTCCACTCACCGAAGGGAATGGCGTTAATCATGTCCTTGGCCAGGTTGGTTTCGCTGAGGGCCACACCCAGGGCGAAGCCGCCGGCTACCAGCCAGAGCACATCCCAGGCCATACCGCGCAGGTCTTTCTTGGTGATGACGCCGGTGACGGAGAACACCACGATGGGAATGATGGCAACGGAGTTGGCATCAAGCCCGTGGTACTGCTTGGGAATGACCCAGAGCAGGATGGTGATGATGAAGGTGGCGTAGACGATGATAGCCTTGGGCGTGGTGAGGAACTTGCCCTTGAGCTCCTTGGAAAGGTCGAGCTTCGGCTGGGAGATGGGGAACATCTTGAGCAGCAGGAACCAGCCTACCAGCAGCATGATGATGACGAAGGGAATACCGAACATCATCCACTTACCGAAGGTGATGTCAAGGCCGAGGTCCTGCATGTATTTCAGGGCAATGGCGTTCGGCGGGGTGCCGATGGGGGTGCCGATACCACCCACGTTCGCACCGATGGGAATGCAGAGGGCGAAGGCGGCGCGGCCACGGTCCTCAGGGCTGAAGAGGGCGAGCACCGGGGTGAGCAGGGCGAGCATCATGGCGGCGGTGGCCGTGTTGCTCATGAACATGGAGAATACAGCCGTTACGCTCATGAGACCCAGCAGCACATACTTGGGATTGGTGCCGAAGGGCTTGAGCAGCACGCGGGCCAGGTTGATGTCGAGACGGAACTTGGTGGCGGCATCTGCCAGGAAGAAACCACCCAGGAACAGGATGATGATGGGGTCAGCAAAGGTGCCGAAAACACTCTTCTGCTTGGCTACGCTTACGAGCTGCAGGTCTTTTATCTGTTTGTTGAGCTCGCCGCTGTAAAGTTTGCCGGCGGCAGCCATCAGACCTGCCTTGGCGTTGTCATCAGCCTTACCCTGCACCACGGGGGCGAGGATGGTGTTGTTGATGGTGGTACGCACATAGTCAGGGGAGAGCGAGGTCTGCTTCTTCAGGTCAGCGAGCACGGCCTCTTGCGTGGCGGCCACGGTTTCGGCGGTGGCTCCGCTGCCGTCATAGGCGGCGGCGATGATGGATTTCACGGCAGCGGCATTGTAGCGCTCAGTCTGCATGCAGTTAAGCGAGGAGTTCGACATGCAGAGCAGAGTGAGGGTGATGACGAGCACCGAGGTGGTCCAAATCGGAATAACCTCGAGAATCCACATGAGGGCTGCGAAGACGAACAACGCAATCACGCGGGTCTGTACGGTGTTAATCGGTACACCCCATTCCTCGAACGGGAGCAGAAGCATGCTGCCGCTGAGCAACAGCACGATGAGCAACTTTATCAGAGTGATCTTTGCTGATTTAGTCATGGCTTGTATTGGTTTGCAATCAGCACTCGCGACTGCGTGCCTGCGTACCGTTTTTCCGCAATGCCCGCGGCCCTTGTGCTACACCACAGCATACTACATTCAACCTGATTTTGCAAGTGCGAATTGCAAATTGAGAGTTGTGACGTTTCAAAAAAATGGTTTCGGATTCAGGCTCTCTGATAAATCGTCAATCGGCGGAGTGTTTGCCACCACCCCGGTATGAGTGTGTAAGCGAAAAAGAAAATGCAGATGAGGCGTGGCGGGTGCCACGCCTCATGGTGTGTGGGTGAGGGGGGTTACATGTTCATGGCATCGGGGTTATCCATCAACCCGGATTTCTCGAGGTAGTAGTCGTAGCCACCCGCGTAGGGGGTTACGGTGCCGTGCGAGATGTGCAGGGTTTTCTCTGCCAGGGCGCGGATGAAGTGTACATCGTGCGAGATGAATACCAGCGTGCCCTCATAGCGCTTGAGCGCCTGGGAGAGCGCCTCTACGCTCATGATATCCAGGTGGGTGGTCGGCTCGTCCATGAGCAGCAGGTTGGGCGGGTTCACCAGGAACTTGACCAGACTGAGACGTGATTTCTCACCTCCACTGAGCACTTCCACGCGCTTTTCACAGTCGAGCTTGCGGAACATGAAGGAGCCCAGCACGGCGCGGGCTTCTTCCTCGCGCAGTTCGGGGTCGGCGTTCATGATTTCCTCGAGCACGGTGAAGTTGGGGGTGAGGTTCTCCGAGCGCATTTGCGAGAAGTAACCGATGCGGGTGGTGGTGCCCAGCACGCGCTGCCCTTCATCGATGGGAACCACTCCGGCGAGAATTTTCAGCAGGGTGGATTTGCCGGCACCGTTCGGCCCCACCAGTACAATCCGGTCGCCGCGCTCGATGAGCAGATCGAGGTTTTTGTAAATGCGCTTATCGCCATAGCTCTGGCCGACTTTTTCGAGTTCCAGCACGCGTTGCATGCTGCGCGGGGGCTGCGGGAAGATGAACTTGAACACGCGGCGAGCCTGACGCGGTTTCTCGATGCGGCGGATTTTTTCGAGCTGTTTAATGCGGCTCTGCACCTGGGCGGCCTTCGAGGCGACGGAGCGGAAACGCTCGATGAAAAACTCCATGTGGGCGATTTCGCGCTGCTGGTTGCGCCAGGCTGCCAGCAGGAGTTCGTAGCGCTGCTCTTTCAGCTCCAGGAATTTGGAGTAATTGCCCGTGTAACGCACCAGCTCTTGGTTTTCGATGTCGTAGACGGTCTCCACCAGTTCATCCATGAAGTCGCGGTCGTGGGAAATCATGAAGATGGCACCAGGATAGTTCATGAGGTAGCGGCGCAGCCACAGCAGGCTCATGAGGTCAAGGTGGTTGGTGGGCTCGTCGAGCATCAGCAAATCCGGCTCGGCTACCAGCAACTGTGCCAGGTGGGCGCGCATGACCCAGCCGCCGCTCATTTCGCGTGCCGGGCGGTGAAAGTCTTCGTCTTTGAATGCCAGGCCTTTAAGGATTCTCTTGGCCTTGGGTTCGAGCTGGTAGCCGTTGTTGGCGATAAAGATGTCCATCGCGTGGGCGTAGTCATCGCTGGTGTTATCGCCCTTGGCCTCGCAGTGCTGAATGGTGCGGATGGCCTGTCCCATCTCGGGGGTGATGCTCATGGCGATTTCTAGCACGGTGCGGTCGCTGGGGTCGCCGGCCTCTTGCGGCAGGTAGCCCACCACGCCGTATTCATCCATCACAATCTGACCTTCATCCGGCGTGTCTTCGCCCAGTATCATGCGGAAGAGGGTGGATTTTCCCGCGCCGTTTGGTCCTACCAATGCTATACGCTCCCCCCAGTTCACGATGAGTTCCGTCTCGTAAAACAGGGTGCGCCCTGCGTGTGCCTTCGTCAGTTTCTTGATGGTAAGCATGTGCGGTCAGTATACACCAAAATCTCAGAAATGCAACCTTTTTGAGTTTTTCGGCTAAATATGGTAAAATATGGGGCGGTGGGAAATCAGCAGGGCTACCGTAGCTGAGCTACGGCCAACGGGGGGTTACAGGCTGTATTGGCTCAGCCAGTTCTGGTAGATAAGCGGGGAGATTTCACTGGGGCGGATTTCGGCTTGTTCGCTCCAGAAGGTAGCGGTGTGGAGTACGGGTATGCCGCAGTCGGCAAGGTGTGAATCGATAGCTGCTTTGTGGGCGCGTACGGCATCTCGGGTCGGGGCGTGGGTGACCCCCATGATTTGCGCTCCGCCGAAGGGGGTGCCGCCGCTGCGCCAGTAGCAGTGGGTCATGCAGATATGGCGAGCGCACTCGGCGCCTGCTCGTTCTTCGAGCCCTGCGGGCACGGTCCAGTGAAAGAGGCCGGCGGCTCCCGTTCCGCTGCGTTCGCTGTGGTGGCGTGTGTGGTCGAGGAAAGTGGCAAAGCGCCCGAGGGCGCCGCAGGCGTCGAGCCCGGTGGCAATGGTACAGAATTGCTCGTGGCTCATGCCGAGAGCCTGCGCACGGGCTACCCAGGGGCTGCGGGTGAGTTCGTGGGGGAGCAGGCTTTCCTTGAGTGCCAGCAGCACCTGCCATTCACGCTCGCTGAGTATGGGGCGGGTGGGGCGCTGCATGTGCGGTGGGGTGGCCAGTTTGTCCCCGGGTTTCAGGCCGGCTCTCCGCACGTGCCCTACGCTCAGGGCGAACATGCCCACTACCGGCAGGGGGGCAAAGGAGGTGGCGCCGATGTGGTGGGTGAGTATGTGGCAGTGCTTGGCCACGCTGCCGTAGCCTGTGGGGACTTTGAGGGTGGTCCACAGGCGGTAGTGGGCGCCGGGGGCACCGGGGGTGTCGCAACTACGCAGTACAATATGCCCGGTAAAGGGGTCGTGCCTGCTGAGCCAGTTGCATGCGGTTTGTTCACATTCGGCGGGGAGTGCCCAGGCGATGAGTGCACCTTCTGCCAGTCCGGTGGTGTGCAGGGTCTGGCGTATGCGGCGCACGGTTCCGGCTGCCTGCAGGGCTCGCAGTCGCCCGAGCACGATATCTGCCGGCACTCCACAGCGCGCGGCTATTTCGTCGAACGGGTGGGCGTGAAAACCGGTCAGGCAGTCTTCTGCCACAGCCAGTATCTGCAGGTCGATGTCCGTGAGCTCCATGGGGCTGCTGGCAGACGTTGAGGTGGATATCAGCGGCGACGGCGCTTGGGGGCGGGGCGGGGTTTGCGCAGGGGTTTGGCGCCTTCGTCGAGCAGGGCTGTGTAGACATAGGGGAACCCGTCGAGCTTGCGGCGTTCAATCTTGCGCGAGATGAAGCCTTCCACACTCTTTGCGAAGTCTATCTCGTCGGCTGTCAGGAGGGTGAAGGCATCCCCCTGGGCTTCGGCTCGACCGGTACGGCCGATTCGGTGTACGTAATCCTCGGGGTTTTCGGGTACGCGGTAGTTGATGACGTGTGTTACACCGCTCACGTCGATTCCGCGAGCGGCCACATCTGTGGCGACGAGTATGCGGTACTTGTCTTCTTTGAACCCCTTGAGTGCGGCCATGCGGTCTTTCTGCGCGATGTCGGAGTGCATGACGGTTACTTCTTTAGCCCAGCCGGCGTTGCTGAGCATGTTGGCGACGGTGTCGGCCTCCTTTCGTGTGCGGGTGAAGACCATGAGGTTGCGGAAGTCGGTTGCCTTCACCAGTGCGAGCAGCAGCTCGTCGCGCTGGTCGAGACCGACCGGGTAAAAGGCGTGCGAGATAGTTTCGGCTACTTCGCGGCGGGCAATGGCAATCTCTACCGGCTCGGTCAGGCACCACTTGGCAAATCCCTGCAGAATTTGAGGCATGGTGGCAGAGAAAAAGAGGGTCTGGCGACCATCCCAGGGGCACAGGTTCACAATTTTGCGCACAATGGGCAGGAACCCCATGTCTGTCATGCGGTCGACTTCATCGAGCACCAGGTGTTTGACTGTTTTGAACTTCATGTTGCCTCGGTAGAAGTGGTCCACCAGGCGGCCGGGGGTGGCTACGATAATTTCGGCGCCGGCTTTCAGCTCTTCGGTCTGTTTGCCGTAACCTATGCCGCCATAGAGCAGGGCGACTTTCAGTTGTGTGTGTTTTGCGTAGGTGCGGAAGGCTTCTGCAAGCTGGTCTGCCAGTTCGCGTGTGGGTTCCAGTACCAGCACCTGCGGCAGACCGTTGGGCTCAATCATGGTGAGTAGCGGCAGGGCGAATGCGGCAGATTTACCGGTGCCGGTCTGTGAGGCGCCGATGACGTCTCTGCCCGCCAGTACGATGGGAATGGCTTGCTCCTGGATTGGGGTCGGGGTCTCGTAGCCGCTGTCTTTTACGGCCTCCAGAATGGGGGCGGAGAGCCCCAGTTCGTCGAATGTCATCTTTTTGGTATCTTCTTTTGCTTGTGTTGTAAAATGGTTTCCCCGGTCAGAGGTAGGGGTTGTTGAGGGTTTCTTCCCCAATGGTGGTTGTGGGGCCGTGGCCGCTGTATACGGCGGTTGTATGGGGCAGGGGGAGCAGTTTGTTGCGTATGCCGCGTATGAGGGTAGCCATGCTGCCCCCGGGAAAGTCAGTGCGCCCTACGGCCCCTTCGAAGAGGATGTCGCCGCAGAAGAGGTTTTCGCCGGCGGGTAGCTCGTATGCTACGCCGTCGGGGGAGTGGCCGGGAATGTGGTGGATATTCCACCGATTGCCGCCCCAATCGGCTGCGGCGCATGTGGGGCCGAAGGCGTCATCCACTCTGAAGGGTTCTACGTCGAAACCGCCGCCCCAGCTGCGAGAGGCCAGTTCTTCGAGGGTGAGGTCGCGGCTGTAGGGCATGCAGGCGTGCACACGGCAATCGGTGGCAGCTACCAGGGCAGCCACGCCCTGCACGTGGTCGAAGTGCTGGTGGGTGATGAGCAGGTCGCTGAGTATGGCGCCGGTAGGCAGTTTTTTTGCAACCCAGTCGGCAAAGCCCAGGGGGGCATCGATTGCAACATAGCTGTCGGCACATTTCACCAGGTAGCCGTTACACATGCAGGGGCCACCGGTGTATACTTGAATATCAGCGCTCATGGCGCGCATTATACACCACCCGTGCTTTAATGGCAAGCCCCATTTTTGCAGGGGGGGCTTGTTATCGGGCGTGGCGAATGTGGTGTGTGGTTGGTTTCGGTAGGGTTGTACAAAGAAACCGGCGCATTTGCATGAAATGCGCCGGGAAAGTTTTGTGGGATGTTGTAAGTTCCGTTATCAGAAGCTTACGGTGAACTTGAGCGGGCCCTGGTTGTTGCGGACGTACTGCTTGGTCTGGGGCTCGGCGTTACCGCCTTCGCCGCCTTCGTCGCCTTCGCCACCTTCATCACCTTCGCCGCCTTCGCCGCCTTCACCACCTTCTTCTCCTTCTTCGGGCTCAACTTCGAGAACGAAGGACATCATGTACTGACCACCGCGCTTGTTGTCGTCGTTGTACTGAATGAAGATGTCGGGGCTGGGGGGGTTCTCTGCTACAACGTCTTGGTCGGCAGCCTCGTCGTTATTGAGATTCTCCACGAAGTCGGAGAAGAACATGATGAGGCCGTCGTCACCATCGCTGGCCTTGCCGATGTTGCCGGTGATGTTGATTTTGATGTACTCTTCAGCCTGCATGGTGGGCATGGCGCCGGCTGTATCGGGGATGCTGCCGGTGATGGTGGAGTCGTTCTTCTCGATGGTGATTTCGCCCGGGAAGTGGCTGGTGCTGCCGTCGGTGGAGAAAGTGATATCGGCATGGTACATGCCCTTATTACCCTCGACCTGATCCAGCACGCGCACGACCATGGCGCCAATCATGTTTCTGCCGTAGAAGGTGTAAGTGCGGTATGCGTGGGATTCACCGCCGCCACCACCGCCGCCGCAGCAGGTAAGACCTGTGGTGGCGAGGGCTGCCATTGCAAAGAGACCGAAAATCTTTTTCATGGTATGTGTATATGTAATTGTGTATGGACTGTATCAGGAGTCTACCATGTGCCCCGACGGAGTCAAGCAAAAAAGTTGTTGCTGAGTAAAAAAACACGTCAACGCAACGCGGGGGGGTGCGAAGGCTCCGCCGTGCGTGGTAGTTGTTCAGAGTCTGTGCCGGAAATTGTCTGTCACTTTCAGGGATTTGATGAAAGCGGTGAGCAGCTCGATGCAGGATTGCACGTCCGCCATGTCGGCTGTCTCTACCGGGCTGTGCATGTAGCGCAGGGGCAGGGAGAGATTGGTGGCCGGTACACCGCTGCGGGAGCGGAAAATCTGGTCGGTATTGGTGCCGGTGGTGCGGCCGCTGGTTTCGCGCTGCATGGGTATGTCGGACTCACCGGCCACGAGTTCGAGCCGGGCGTTGAGGTTCGGGTGGCAGGCGGGGCCGAAGCACAGGCAACCGCCCTTGCCCAGGCGCACATCGCCGTAGCGTGCGGCGTTCAGGCCGGGGGTGTCGGTGGCGTGGGTGACATCCAGACAGATGGCGGCGTCCGGCTGCAGGCGGTATGTGAGCATGGCGGCACCGATGCACCCCACTTCTTCCTGTACGGTGTTGGCGAAAACGATGTTCCATTCCGGCTCCACGCCTTCTTCTTTCAGTCGGCGGGCGGTTTCGGCTAAAATAAAGCCGCAGAGCCTGTCATCGAGGGCGCGGCAGACCAGGCGCTTGCCGTCGTTGAGCATGAGTGGGCCGTCGCAGTACACGCCCCGGTCGCCCACGCGCAGCCCCAGGGCCTCGACTTCCTCGCGGCTGTCGCAGCCGAAATCAACATACAAATCCCACACCTTGGGGGCTTTGTCGCCGTCGTCGCGTATGTGGATAGCTGTGTTGCCGATGACGCCTGTCACCTCGCCATCTGTGCCGAAGAATCGCAGGCGGCGACCGCGGGCAATGGCTACGTCTGACCCGCCCAGTCGCTCTACGTGAGCGAAACCGCTGTCGGTGATGTAGCGGATGGAGAAGCCTATTTCGTCGGCGTGAGCGTCGAGCATGAGGGTGGGTGCGCCGGCATGTTTGCTCTTCAGCAGAGCCCAGGTGGAGCCGTAGGCGTCGCACTGCTGTTCGTCGGTGAAGTGTTTCATGTACTCGGCCCACAGGCGCTGGGCGTCTATTTCCATGCCGGTGGGGGCAGGGGTGTCGAGCAGGTCGGAAAGAAAATCGAGTGCTTGTTCGGTCATGGTATCTGTGTGTACGAATGAAATGAGCGCGCCCGGTAGGGGGCGCGCTCGTTGGTGAATTGTGGTTGTTACATGTTTTTGTAAGCGATGTCGCTGCGGCGCTGGCTACCGTCGAAGTCGACCTTGGCCGCCTCGGCATGGGCGAGTGTGCGGGCGGCGTCGAGTGTGGCGCCTTGTGCCACGATGGCAAGCACTCGACCGCCGTTTGTTACCCAGCCCTCGGCGGTCTTCTTCGTGCCGCAGTGGAACACGCGGGCTCCGCAATCTTCCAGGCCGCGGATGAGGTCGCCGCTGTGGGAGCTGGCGGGGTAGCCGGCACTGGCTAAGATGCAGCACACACTCCACCCCTCGTCGAAGGAAATAAGCTCAGGGGTAAATTCGCCCCTGGCGCCGTTCAGGCAGAAGTTGGCCAGGTCGCCGCGCAGCAGCGGCATGACAGCCTCGCACTCCGGGTCGCCGAATCGGCAGTTGTACTCAATGACCTTGGGACCCTGCGGGGTGAGCATCAGCCCGAAATACAGGAACCCGCGGTAGGGCAGACCATCGGCACGCAGCCCCTGCACGGTCGGGGCGACGATGGTGTCCTCGATGGTCTTAATAAGCTCGGCGCTTGCCAGTTGGCGAGAGGCTACGGCGCCCATTCCGCCGGTGTTCGGACCTTCATCGCCGTCTTGCAGGCGCTTGTAGTCGCGCGCGGGGCAGAGGATGAGGTACTTGTCGTCGCAGATGGCACCGAAGATGGAAATCTCAGGCCCTGACAGGAATTCTTCTACCAGCAGGCGCCCTTCGCCAAAGCGTTTCTCGATGAAAACCTCGCGCAGAAAATCCTCGGCTGCGGCAGCATCGGCACACACGGCCACGCCCTTGCCGGCAGCCAGACCGTCGAATTTCAGCACGGTGGGGTATTGCCCGCCGATGGCGGCGAGGGCGGCATCATAATCAGCCACGGCTGTGGCCTTGCCGGTGGGGATGTTGTGGCGTACCAGGAAATCTTTGGCGAATTCTTTACTGGCCTCGAGCTGGGCGCTTTCTTTCTGCGGTCCCCAGCAGGGAATGCCAGCTGCTGCGCAGCGGTTGGTCAGCCCGTCTTCTTTCACGAGATAGCTCTCCTCACCTGCCACGCAAAGGTCAATGTTGTTGTCAACCATCCAGGAAATCAGCTCATCGAAACTGCCGGCCGGTATGGGGGTGGCCGTTTGTTTGATGGCATCGCTGCCGGGGTACGTGAACATCTGCGGTTTGCTGGGGCTCGCCGCGAGGGTTTCTACCAGCGCCTGTTCGCGCCCGCCTTTTCCGATAACTGCTATTTTCATGCTGAGGGTATTGTAGCAGCTGCGAAGCGTTTTGGCAATACTTTTCTGATGTGGTTTGATATCTCAGTAAGTCTCATAATTCTGTGTATGTCGGTAGTAAGACACGCTTGCCGCTTGTGTGTGGTATATAGATTTGCTACCCTTGCTCCGTTCTTTATTATGAATACGGTAAGAATAGCTGAAAGAACAGCGGAATTGCCGCTCGGGTTGACTCGCGAAAGCTGCATTCGTCTACTGGCGCAGGAGGTCGCGGAACGCTGGTTCCCGGGGATGGCCACTGAGTTAATGAACTCGGCATGGGAGCGAGAGCAGGTCGAACCCACCTACCTGGGGAGGGGGCTGGCTGCGCCGCATGCTCGGGTGGAGGGATTGCCGACGGCTGTTGTCTATGTGGCAAAAGGGGCGGCTGTTCCCTGGCCGTCGGAGCTTGCGGACTGCGTTACCTTGCTTTGTGTGCCCGCAGAGAGCTCTGAGCTGCATTTGCAGCTGCTCAGCAGGATTGTGCGCTGGCGTATGAAGGGCGGCGAGCTGCAATTTGATTGAAAATAGGGGTTGCCAATCTGCCCGCAGGCTGCTACAATAACTCCATCAATATGCTGGCAAAGAGAATTATACCATGTCTGGACGTGACCGGGGGTCGCGTGGTGAAGGGTACGCATTTCGTTAACCTGCGAGATGCCGGTGACCCCGTGGAGTGCGCTATCGCATACGACCGCCAGCAGGCAGATGAGCTGGTGTTCCTCGATATTACTGCCAGTAGTGACCACCGTGCCACGATGGTAGATGTGGTGCAGCGCACGGCCGCGCAGTGTTTCATGCCCCTGACGGTCGGCGGTGGAATTCGTACCGTGGAAGATATGCGCCGCATGCTCCATGCCGGAGCTGACAAGGTATCCGTGAACACGGCGGCCATTCACCGCCCTGAGCTGGTGAGCGAGGGGGCGAATGCTTTCGGTAGTCAGTGTGTGGTGGTGGCGATAGATGCCAAGCGCAACGGCGCAGGGGGCTGGAATGTCTCCACCCACGGCGGGCGTAATATGATTGATTTGGATGCTATTGAGTGGGCTCGCGAGGTAGAACGTCTGGGGGCAGGGGAGATATTGCTCACCAGCATGGATGCCGACGGCGCCAAGACCGGTTACGATATCGAGCTGACCCGCCGGGTGAGTGAGGCTGTGCGTATACCCGTGATAGCCAGTGGCGGTGCCGGAAATCTGGATCACATGGTTGATGTGCTGTTGCAGGGGCGGGCGGATGCTGTGCTGGCGGCCTCCATCTTCCATTTCGGGGAATACACAGTTGCGCAGGCCAAGGAATATTTCGCTGCGCGTGGTATACCTGTGCGACCTGTTATATAGTTAAACACTCATTTACACACCATGTTCAGAGCGTTGATTGATGGTTTTCGCCACTATGCCGATTTTCGCGGGTGTACAGCTCGTGCGGGATTCTGGAATTTTGTAGTAGCCACACATTTGCTGGTGCTATTGTGCCTGATGCCGGCTATTGTGGAGTTCATGAAGTTCTATGACTTTATGCTGCATGATACGCGTTTTCTCGATGTGTTTATTCCCATGGTTACAGACCCTGCGATGCTGGATGAGGCTGCCATCGAAGCTGTGGTCGGGGAGTTGTTTGACGAATATATGGCCGGTGGGTTAGAACAGTTCGTGCTCCCGCTTGTTGGTTTGGTGCTCGGCGGTGCGGTGGCTATGGTTGTGCTGCTGCCCACTATCTCCATTACGGTGCGGCGTCTGCGGGATGCCGGCCGGAGCCCCCTGTGGGTGTTGCCGCCGGTGATGTCGTTTCTGCCGCTGCCGTTTGTGGGGTCTGTGGCTGTAGTGCTGAGTCTGGTTACGCTGGTGCTCTGTTGCATGCCAACCTGTGAGCAATTACCGGCAGTGCCGGCGGGGGATTGATGTAGCTGATATTTTTTTTGATTTAGGCGTGCTTTCGGTGTGAAAGCACGTTTTTTTTGCCTGTATGGTGTACGTGTTGAATTTTTGGCTTGCGCTGTGGCTTGAGAATGTGTAGAATGGCCGCGACCGCGTGTGTTGTGCCTGTTGGGTGGCAATTGCGCGGTGACAGGCGGGGTGCCCCGGGCCCCCCCCGCGTTCAACCAAAGGGAGCAAGCGCCGGTACCGGCTCCCGGCGGTGCAGACCGGAACCGGCACAGAAGATAGAAAAAAGAAAATAATGAGTATACATTCCGTATCGTGCGCCGTTGGCGCCAACCCCATCACAATTGAAACCGGTAAGATTGCCCGCCTGGCAGACGGCGCAGTGACTGTTCGTTGTGGTGATACCGTGGTGCTTGTCACCGTTGTGAGTGCCACCAAGATTAAGGACGGTCAGACCTTCTTCCCCCTTTCCGTGGAGTATAAGGAGAAAGCTGCTGCAGCGGGTATGTTCCCCGGCGGCTACTTCAAGCGCGAGGGTCGCCCCACTGAGAAAGAGATTCTCACCTGCCGCATGACCGACCGTCCTCTGCGCCCCATGTTCCCCAAGGGCTATTTCTACGACACCCAGGTCATCTCTCTGCTGATGGCTGCCGATGGTGAGAATGAGCCCGATATTCTCAGCATCAACGGTGCTTCTGCCGCCTGCGTTATCTCTGACCTTCCCTTCGCTGAGCCCGTGGGCGCCGTGCGCGTGGGCCGTATTAACGGTGAGTTTGTTATCAACCCCACCAACAGCCAGCGCTCCGAATCTGACCTCGACCTCGTGTATGCCGGTTCCAAGGATCAGGTTATCATGATTGAGGGTTCTGCCAATGAGCTGCCTGAGGAGGATTTCATTGCCGCCCTGCGTTTTGCTCAGGAGAACGTGGCCAAAATCTGCGCTGCTCAGGAGGAACTGCGCGGCCTGTGCGGCAAGCCCACCCGTGAGTATGAGCTGACTCTGGCTAAGCCTGAGCTGCTCGAAATCGGCTATCAGGTGGCTGGTGACCGCATTGAGGATGCTATTTACGCCCCCAACAAGATTCAGCGCCAGAAGCAGGTCGGTGCCCTGCGCGATGAGGTGGAGGCTAAGATTAAGGAGACTTATCCCGAGGCTACGGATTTCGACGTCGAGCAGGTGTTCGAGTACATCCAGAAGAAGGCTTTCCGCATTTCCATCATGGAGCAGGGCAAGCGTGCCGATGGTCGCGCTATCAAGCAGCTGCGCCCCCTTTCGGCTGAGGTGAATGTGCTGCCCCCCGTGGTGCATGGCTCCGCTCTTTTCTCCCGTGGTGAGACGATGTCCATGTGTCTGGCTACTCTCGCCCCCATGGAGGAGAAGCAGTACCTCGACAATTACACCGGTTCGGTGGACGAGAAGCGCTTCATCCTGCACTACAACTTCCCGCCCTTTACTGTGGGTGAGACCGGTCGTTTTGGTGGTCAGAATCGTCGTGAAATCGGTCACGGTGCTCTGGCTGAGCGTTCCATTGCCCCTGTGGTGCCGAGCGAGGATGAGTTCCCCTACGCCATTCGCGTGAGCTCCGAGATTATGGAGTCCAACGGTTCCACCTCCATGGCCTCTGTCTGTGCTGGTACGCTCTCTCTGCTGGCTGCCGGTGTGCCGCTTAAGCGCCCCGTTTCCGGTATCTCCGTGGGTCTGGTGACCGAGTTCGAGAACGAGGGCGATCGCGAGCCCAAACGCTACGAGACTTTGCTCGACATCATCGGCTCTGAGGACTTCTACGGCGATATGGACTTCAAGCTTTGCGGTTCCGAACTTGGTGTGACCGGCTATCAGCTCGACCTGAAGCTGCCCGGTATCCCCCTCTACATTCTCGAGGAGGCTATTCACCTGGCCCGCAAGGGGCGCCTGCAGGTGCTCGAGACGATGAATGCCTGCATTTCTGCCCCGCAGAAGATGAGCCCGAATGCCCCGCGTATCGAGTCCACCTCTATCCCGCAGGATCGCATCGGCGAGCTTATCGGCCCCGGCGGCAAGAATATCAAGGCTCTGCAGGCTGAGACCGGTACGGATATCAACATCGAGGAGGATGGTACCGTGCGCATCTACGGTAGCCGCCAGGAGGGTGTGGAGCGCGCTCTCTACCTCATCGACCGTATGTTCAAGGAGATTGAGGTTGGTGAGACCTACGAGGGCAAGATTGTCTCCACCAAGGAGTTCGGTGCCTTCATGGAGGTTCTGCCCGGCAAGGATGGTCTCATTCACATTTCTGAGCTGGCAGAGGGCCGCACTCAGAAGACGGAGGATGTGGTCAAGGTCGGCGATATTGTCACTGCCAAGTGCATCGGCATTGATGACAAGGGCCGTGTGAAGATGTCCATGCGCGCAGCTGCCCGTGACCGCAAGGCTCGTGAGGCTGCTGAAAAGCAAGACTGAACCAAGGTCGCACATAACACCTGATTTCTCGCCGCGTTTCGCCCGATTGGGGGCGGAACGCGGCGCCTTTTTGCAGCCTTTTTCACAGCGATGGGAAAAAATGTGTAAAAAATGAGCCGGAAAATACTTTTTTGATTGCCAAGTGACGATTTCTGGTGTAAAAGATATATCGAACCGTTGCAAATTTACTTACACCATGTGGAAATACATCATCATTGGCTCAATCACACTCTTCCTGGGTGCCACGTACCTTTTCTCCAAGAATCACGGTGCTATGGTCGCACCCAGTGGTGAGATTGCTGCCGTTCAGACTCAGTTTGACCAGGCTGTCTCCAAGCAGAAAAATATCGCACTCGACAAGACGATTAAGGCGTACGCCGAGTATCGAGCCGAAATCATGAAGGAGCAGCAGACTGCTAACGAGAACAAGAAAGCTGAGGTAGAGGGTAAGATTGAGACTGCTAAGAGCGAATATGCATCCGCCGAGGCTGAGTATCAGACTGTTACCAGTGGTCTTGAGGCGATTAAGGATGAGAAAGCTAATGTCTTTGCCAAAGTGGCTCCTGTTGTGGACCTGGATGCTGACTCTGCTACGGAAGAGGAAATCGGTGATGCCGTGAAAGAGCTGATGGATAAGGTGGTTGAGCTTGAGCGCAACAATGCGGAGGCTGATGCCCGTATCGCAGCACTGGGCGCCGAGAGTGAGCGTCTTACTTCTCTCATTGCTGCTGCCCGTAAGCTGGCTCAGGATCGCCAGGCTCGTCTTTCTCCCCCTGAGTTGAAGTGCAATGTGCTCACGGCTGACCGCCAGTGGGACTATGTGATTCTCGACGCTGGTATCAACAAGGGCGTTGTCATCGGTTCTCGCCTTGCGGTTATGCGCGGCGACAAGAAGATTTGTGAGCTTAACGTGACTCTTGTGGAGTCTACCCGTGCCAGCTGCGATGTGGTATACAGCACCATGATTACCGGTGAGCGCGTGGAAGTGGGTGATACAGTGGTTTCCGTTCGTAACAAATAAGTAATTCTTACTCTTCTCTCATAAAATGAAAATTGCACCTCTCTTTGCCATTATCGTCACACTCGGTCTGGGTGTTGCCGGGTTTATGTATTCCAGTCAGCAGCAGACCACGATGAAGCTTGTTATAGGCGCTGCGGGCGGCCCTGACGGCACAGCCGGTCTGAAGGCTGTCAATCAGACCCTCGATGGTAGTGTTGCATCCATTTCCGGTGAGCGTAAGAAGGCGCTCGAGGCTACGGCTGAGGCTGTCACCATGCTGCAGCGCTCGGCGGAGGAACTTGCTACTGCCGAAAACGAGCTTGCCACTCAGGAGGCTGCTCTGGCTGAAATGCAGGAAAAAGTGAAAGATGCCAAGAGCCGTCAGCAGGAAATTCAGACTGAGCTGGATGCTTTGCTGGCATTCTTCCGTTCTCTGCCTGCTCTTTCGAGCGTTTCTGACCTGAACGAGGCAGTGTCCACTCTTGAGACAACTGTGAATGAGCAGAAAGAGCAGGTTACAACCCTGACAACTGAGCTGGAAGGCAAGGTAACAGTGCGCGATGCCGCTGCGAAGAAGGTGGCAAACGAGACTGCTGAGCTTGAGCGTCTCGATTCTGCTAATCGCCGCTTCGAAGAAGAATATCGCAAGAACGACGACGAGTTCACCATTCTGGCTGTGGATCCGCGCTGGAAGTTTGTGGTATTCAACGCCGGTAAGGAAAGCCGCATTGTGACCGGTGATTCTGCTCCGCTGCTGGTGAAGCGAGGTGATGTCATGATTGCTAAACTGCGCGTTGTGAGTATCTCCGCTGGTCAGGTGGTGGCCGAGTTTAAGACGGAGGAGCTGCCCGCCGGTGTTATGCTCGAGGTTGGTGATCGCGTGTTCATGCAGAAGCCCATTGGTTCCTGATGGCTCCCGACCGACAAACGGTTTTCAGTTATTGATTTTCTCCGCCGCCTTTCCCTTGTCGGGTATGGCGGCGGACTTTACATGCCGGATACTTAACAAAATAATCACATTATGAAAAAAGCCATTATATTCGCACTGCTGATGTCAGCCGTAGGGCTGAGCTCATGTCAACGAACTGTCGCCATGGTACCGCCGAACACTCGCCCTGTTATCGGGCCGGAAGGTAGCGCTGGTGATGTGAAATCCTGGAGCCGGGTCACGGAGCAGGAAGGCAATGCCGTTCTGGGGCCGCTGAGTAACATGAGACGCTGATTCCACCTCCACTCCATTCGCTACGGTCTCTTATGTTGCGCTCGCAAAAAGCAGAGATTGTGCAGGAAGAGCTGCAGCGCGCGTACCCTGACCCGGGGTGCCCGCTGCAGCACCGAGATGCTTTTACTCTGCTGGTTGCAGTCATGCTCTCTGCCCAATGTACCGATGCAAGAGTGAATTTGGTCACTCCTGCATTGTTTGAGCTTGCTCCCACTCCACAAGCTATGGCGGCAATGTCTCTGCAGCAGGTGCGTGAGTGTATCGCTACCTGTGGCCTGGCCGACACCAAAGCTCGTCGTTTGGTCGAAACTGCTGCTTTGCTGGTGGAACGACATAATGGCGAGGTGCCTTCGACCTTCGAGGAGCTCGAAGCTCTGCCGGGGGTGGGGCATAAGACCGCTAGTGTGGTGATGGCTCAGGCTTTTGGTTTTCCGGCTTTTCCGGTTGATACTCACATATTCCGTCTGGCTCGCCGCTGGGGGCTCAGCCGTGGCAGAACGGTAGAAAGGGTGGAAGCTGACCTGAAGAGGTGTTTCCCACGACATCTCTGGAACCGGCTGCATGTGCAGTTTGTGCTTTGGGGGCGCGAGCATTGTCCTGCTCGGGGTTGCCGACCGACTTGCTCAATATGCTCACGGCTTCTCCTGCAGGAGTGAGGGAGCTGTCGAGTGTGGCATAACGCTTTTTTTTGTGTGTTTGTGATTGACATTTACAGTGAAAAGTAGTTTCATAGGCGGCCGTAACTTTTTTCGTTATGCTTGTTTCTCAGCTTAAATCTAAGATTCACAGAGCCATGGTTACCCGTGGTGACGTTGAGTACGAAGGTAGCATCGAAATACCGCAGGACCTGGTGGAGGCTTCCGGCCTCTGGCCCGGGGAAAAGGTGTTAGTCGCCTCTGTCACCACAGGCAACAGGTTTGAGACCTACGTGCTGGTGGGGCCGCCCTGCACCGGTCAGATTATCATCAATGGTGGAGCCGCTCACTTAATCAAAGCTGGTGAGCGTGTGGTTATCATGAGTTTCGCCCTTGATGATAAACCTATCACCCCCACGCGAATCGTTTGCAACGAACTTAACGAAATAATAGCCTGAAGACTTTACAAATCACTCGTTTTAAGATACAATATCCGCCATGATTCTCAACGCATCCATCTATATAGTATTCGCCCTTCTGATGATTGTCTGCGCGCTGCTGCTGCTCATCGTGCTGATGCAGCGCCCCAAGCAGGAAGGTCTTGGTGCCGCTTTCGGCGCCCAGATGACAGATCAGGCTTTCGGTGCTCAAACCACTGATGTGCTGAAGAAGGGAACGGTGTTTTTCGGTTCTCTGTTTATGATTCTCTGTTTCGTGCTGGCAGTGCTTATGAACCGTCAGTTCCAGCAGAAGAAGTCTTCTCTTGCAACTGCTGACCAGGCTGCACCTGTGACAGAAGTGGCTCCCGCCGTTGAGCCCGCTCCCGCTGTAGAACCCGCTCCTGCTGCATAAAGTAAATTACGAAGTTCTTTTTTCAGCCCCGCCTTTGAGCGGGGCTGAGTTGTTCAAGGGAAGTGTGAGCATCTGAGTGATAAATCTTGCTTGGCAAGTATCTTTTACGCAGAAAGGCGAGTTCCCTTGCAGGAACTCGCCGATAGCCGAAACGGGCGATGAGTATGGAATCAGGCTTTTGTGTGTATGTTCAGCACGAAGGATGCCCATATACCATTGGGAGCCTTGGTGGCTGCAATGGCTTGCATTTCGAGCTCTCCGGGAGCTGTTCGTGACGTCGCTGTGTCTACCAGACCCTGCCAGACTTCTGCAAAGTTGCTATCTACCGTGCAGGCCAGGGCAATGATAACCTCGTGGCCAACGGGTTCTTCGACCATGAGCTCATAGTCCTTGCAGCTGATACTGGGGAATTGGGTTTCTACGTCCTTAAACAGCTTGTGCGCGATATCTTCTTCGCCGGGAATCAGTAGGGCGGCTTGTCCCTCACAGTCATATTGAAGCAGGTATATGTAGCAGTTCCGGGCTGCTGTGAGGCCAAATCGCAGAGCGGTGCCGACGGTGAGATTATTTTTATCATTAATCAAACGCAATTTGAGGGCAAAATCCTGCGGGAGAGCAGACGTGTTTGCGCTGCGGGGGGCTTCCGGTTCGTATATTGCTTTGGCAGCGGCCTGACCGGCCTTTGTAGCGTGTACGCGGGTTGCTTTGCGCCCGGTTTTCTTGTGGGATGTTGGCTGGGGTGCCTGTTCGGTGGCGGATGCCGTGACAGGGGCAGGGGAGGGGGGCGGTTCGGAGGGGCTTCCAACCTCAGTCGGCTGCTCGGTAACGGGCTCCGGCTGGGGCTCGGCGTAAACCTCAGTCGGCTGCTCGGCAATAGGCTCCGGCTGGGGCTCGACGTAGACGGGCTGAACGTACGCGGGGGTGGGTGGGGCTGCCGCTGTAACTGTTTTTGCCTTGAGCTTGGCTACTCTTCTGGCCGGTTGCGGTTGCTGGGCTGGCTGCTCGTAAATCGGCTGCGGTTCAGCGTATGTCGGCGCAGGTTGTTCGGTTGCCGGTTGAGGTGCCGGCGCTGAACTTACGGCCTTGGGTTTGAGCTTGGCGACTTTACGAATCGGTGTCTGTGCGACCGGTTGGGGGGCGGCTGCTTCTTCCGAGGGTAGGAGCATCAATCGGCAGCTACCCAGTATATATTCTCGCTCCGGTGTCATATATTCAGCACAAACCGGTCGAGTTTCCGCCAATATGCCATTGGTGGAGTTGTTGTCCTGGAGGTACACGTAGCCATCTACTACGGAAAGAAAACAATGCACATCGGAAATCGTTTGCTCCTGCGGCAGGCTGAAATCGCAATTTTCGGCTCGTCCGAGAGAATAACTGCGACCCGTTTCAGCGGAAAGAGGGTGGTAATGAGTGTTGCCGGTGCTGTCGGTTATAACGATTGCAAGCATAATGGAAGATGACGTATGAAACCGTTAAGAGGGTACCACAGGCGGGCAATTACTTCAAGCCCATAGTGCCAGATGGGTTTATTTTTTTTGTTTTGATGACTTTGCAGCGTGAGCTCTGTGTGTGGGAGGATAATTCGGTTTGGAGGTGCAGCACGGCAGATGCCCAGCGATGTTTGCCGGTATGCAAGGTGGAGAGCAGCTCATTTTCGAGCTGTCCCGGGGTGAGCCCTTCGTTCTGTTGCGGTAGTTTTTTGAGCCAGAGTTTGTCGAAAGGTAATTTGGCGGTGCAGGCGAGTGCGATGATAAGCTCTTTGCCGACTGGGGGCTCGATAACCAGCAGATATTCGTTGTTGACAGCTCGTGGAAATTGCATTTCTGTACCGGCGTGCAGTCGCACGTCTTCATCGTCACAGCCTGGTACCAGCAAAGTAGCCGTGCCGTTGCAATCGTACTGCACCAGACAGACGTAGGCTGCGCAGTCGGCTTTCACCCCGAACCTGAGTTCCCCGCCGACGCTCAGTGGCGGACGAGGGGTGAGCAGACGGAGCTCTAACCCGAAATCTGTGGGTAACCCCAGTTCACTGCCAGGGACTGAGGTTGGGTGTGAGCTGGCGGCTGAGCTGCGGCGTTGGTGAGTTCGGTTGGGATTTTGCTGTTGAGCCGGGGCTGTAACCGATTTTTCGGGTCGCAGGCAGAGTATGCAGTTACCCAGGCTGTATTCTTTGCCCGGCTGCATAGGTTCACTGCTGATACGGCGCCCGTTATCGAATATACCATTGCTGGAGTTGTTGTCGCGCAGTTCTACTCCGTTGTTACCGGCGGTGAGCAGACAATGCACGCGTGACAGGTGTGCTTCATCGGGCAGGGAAATGTGGCAGTCTTCAGACCGCCCCAGAGTATAGGGCGTTTCTGAGGGCTCCAGCCTGTACTTACTCAGTTTGCCTGAGCTGTCTGTGACGAGAATAACCGGCATAATACGGGGGGCTCAGAGTTCGATGGAAATACCTTTGTTTTGTGCCTGTTCCTGCAGGGTTTCGAGAATTTGTTCAGCGAAAGCGTTGATGCCGGCATTCCGGTATTGCGAGAGCAGTTTTTCGCGCGCCTTTGCTGCCTGTCGAATGGCCTGCAGAGCCTGGTCGTCGCTTTTGCCGCGCAGGCTCAGGGGAAGGTTGCCCCGCCCTCCGATGTGCTCCAATGAGAATTGCTCGATTCCGGTGCGGCGGCAGAGTTCGACGGCGTCCCACTCAAACCCGTCGATAAGCGCAGCGCGGTGAGCGCTCATCCATTTTGAAAACTGTTTCTGATTTTTGGGTGGAGCTGTTGAGGGTTTGTGTGCGGAGAGAAGCTGCTGCTGAACTGCGGGCGAGCCTATGGGGTACAAAGGGATGCGGTAGAGCTCTGTCAGGATATTCTGCCGATCTTTTTCCGAAAGTTTCGGGGTGTCTTCTTGAGGTGAGCCCAAGAAGATGAGCCCCTTGCCGTTACCGAGTTCGGCGGCGTGAGCCCACTGCTCATCCTGAACTCCACAATGTACGGTGTTAATGATGATGTTGCTTGCCTTTGCCTGGGCGATGGCCGTTTTGTAATTTACCTTGCCCATATCGAAGGGCTCGTTTCCGCAGATGAAGATAACCTTCAGCATGTCATCACGCTCGCGCATGTTCCAGGGGAATTTGCGGGTGGCCACTTCGATGGCTTCTCCGCAGCGCTCATCACTACCATCACACTGGGTTTTGGTAACAAGACTGCGCAGTTTATTCACGTTAGTGGTAAAGCGGGAGAGTACATAGGGGGCGCCCCCTTTCTTGCCCTGACCATATACGACTATGCCTACATTGACCTTGGTCGGTTTTCCGTTCAGTTTGGCATTTCCGAGAGTGGTCAGCACATCTCCGAGCGAGTTTGCCACGGCAGCGAAGAGATGATTCATACTGCCGGAGGCATCCAGCGCCAGTACTACCTGAATATCATCGTTGTACCCTGGGCCTCCGCTCCCGGAACCGTCTCCGTTCCCATTCCCCCGGCCGGAACCCTTCCCTCCTTCGCCTGCTCCGCTGCCGTCACCGCTTAAGCCTGACCCGAAGTCAACCCCATCGGCATCTGTCGCGGCTAGTCCGTCACCGAGGTCAAAATCCATCGGTTGCAACAGGCTGTCTGCACTGGTTGTGGTGCTCACGATAACGTCCGGGGAGATGTTGGCAGGCGGCGCCTCCTGCGGGGAGCCTCCTCCACCGATGGCTGGTTTCGGTTCCTTTTTCGGCGGTGTCGGTTGTTCCTGCGGGTAGACGAAAGTAAAGGTGGCGTCTCCCTCTTTTTCGATAAAGATGCGCTGCAGGTAGAGAACGAGTGCGCAGATGATGATGGTGAACAACGAAAGCCCCGCCGCCAAGGCTAACATCCGGCGCAGGTTGCGCAGTAGTTGGAGCCGTGCAGGATATACGGGTTTTACATGAATGGCCATGGTGTTCAGCGCTTTCTTTTGGAGTTAGCGATTCCGGCAGCCCGGAGTGTATCTGCCGCCGTTTTGTCTTTGGCCAGGTTGGCGTAGTCGAGTGCGTTCTGCCCGTTTTCGTCTGTGGCTTGCAAATCTTCTTTCGGGAATGAGCTGAGCACAGTGGAGAGCATGTCGGGGCTGCCGCTCAGGGCGGCATGCATCAGCGTGGTTTCCTGTCGCATGTTGCGCCCCAGGGGGGCTGCACCCAGTTCTACGAGGCAGCGATAGATGCCGGGGTGGGCACGGCGTGCGGCTTCGTGCAGGGGGATGTTGCCCTGAGCATCTTCCTTGTTCAGTTCTGACCGGAATTCGGTGCACGCTGTACGCACGGCAGCTTCGGGCGCCAGACGGACTAATTGGCACAGGGCTGATATACGTTCCTGTTCGTCGATGTGGCGCAGCCAGACCAACAGACAATCGGCTGCGTCGTCGGCGGTGAGGTGCTCAAGCAGGCTGCGGCCATCTGCCAGGCGGTCAGGTAGAGTCCCGCCACGTGCCAGCAGTTCTGCGAGCGTATTAGTCTGCCGCTGTTCAATGGCAAGTTCAATGAGTTTCCGGCCATCGTCCAGGCGGGTTTCGGGACTTGCTCCATAGGTCAGCAGCAGGCTGAACAGGGAGCTGTTTTTCTGCTCAACGGCAATCAGCAGCGGATGGATGTTGTTATCGCCGGGCCAGTTGGCATCTGCTCCGCAGTTGAGCAGGTACTGTACCATGGCGTAGTCACCACCGATCAGAGCGGGTTGCCATTGTTCGCGCAACTGTTGCCGGAGCACGTTGCCCTTGCCCTGCAGCTCATAGTCGCAGGCGGTCAAGCCTTCTTCATCTGCTACATCGAGTTGGGGGGAGTGTTGCAATACCAGTTCAGTTGCTTGATCATGGCCGGTGGCGGCGGCCAGCATGAGCAGGGTGCGACCGTTGAAATCCTTGCGGTTGATGTCACCGCTTTCTTTTACTTCTGCCAGCAGGCTCAGGCAGGCTTCTTTCGCATCTGCATAGGCGAGCTCGGCTGTTTTGATTTCCTTCTCTTTGTTGCGGATAGCTAACCGTATGGCGCGCGTGGCTCCGCGTTCGGCTTCGAGTTCTTTCAGCTCAGCTTGTAATTCTCTGACTGCCGGTGGCGGGCTTTTCAATATATCTGCCAGTTCGCTGAGCTGCGGTGCGGCATACAGTGCAGTGCTGCCCAGTATCAATTGCAGTAGGATGTATAGCCGCATTTTCATTTTCAGTTACTATTTCTATCATATATGCAGCCCGACTGCAAGCTTACAGTTGGTTGTAACGGTGTTTTTGCGAGTATTTGCCGTTTGTCAGGGCAAACGCATTGGAGTAGTGTCATGCAAAACAGGTCATACAAAAACAGCCTTAAGCACCTCTAACGCAAAATCTTCCTGCAAGGCAGCCTTAAATTTCATTGACCGGTAGGACAACTTCGTTGGGTGCGTATCCT